>JABDCB010000011.1 GCA_013288325.1 Bacteroidota bacterium | reverse complement strand
ATTTTTCTAAACACTCCAATTGATGAGGAAGGATCTTAGAAATGAGGCGTTCCCCTTTTTGTAAAAGTTAGATCGGTATCGCACCACTGGGAGTCTCTTCCCGGCTCTCCGCCACCACCCAATGCATTCCTAAGTTTTTCAGGAGTTAGTCTAACTATTACTTCTTTCTTTAATAAGAGTTTGTGTTTTATTTTCTTTTTCATTTCAATTCATTTTTAGTTTGCATGCAATCAGTAATTGTACTTAATTATTCAAATATAAGATATTCCATAAAAGAAATTGAAAATAGTGCGTAATTTGCATAGTAGAAATGAAGATTCAGATAGTAAAGCAGAGTGTTTAAATTGAAATTATTGAAATCGAAATAAAATAACTATGCTTGTTTTGTTTTATTTCCTTTTCAAATTAATTTTCCAGGATTGCTTTTGAGAAATAATTATTGTCATGGAATTCCATAAACTATCTAAGACGGAAATTATAAAGCATACGTGCAATTGGGTAATATTTGGCGCTTTTGATGCTTTATTTGATCCATCTATACATGGCAGTTTTTTGGAAATTCTCCAAAGTTTGGCATGGTTTCTAATTCCTTGCATATTGGTTTACTATAGCCTTGCTTTGGTTACATATCCAAATTATGCTTTTGGAAATATTTATTTGCTATGCCTTTTTCTCGCTGCTACTTATTTGTTTTTTGCCTGGACGGAGTATCTTAATACCAGCTACAGAATTAGATCTGGAGAGAAGACATTAGGTTTAATGTTTCTGGACGCATCGCTAATAGTCGGATTAATTGGAATTGTAGCATTTTCCAGCTTTACAAATCGGCAAGCCCGTATTGTAATCGAAGAGCAGGATAAAAAGGAAAGAGAGGTGATTGTGCAAGAACTAAGTTCTATTGAAACTCATTTTAACTCTGAACTGACATCGAGATTTCTTAGATTCATTTTGACCGAGGTGGAACCTCAATCCAGTGCAGCTGCCAGTGCCATTAAATTGTATTCAAGAATCATTAAATATACTTTTACAACAAAGTCAGATGAACTTGTTCCGCTGACCCAGGAGCTGGATTTCATAGAAAGCTATCTGGACCTTCAAAGGAGAATTCATGAAGAGACCTATGTTAATTTATCTTGCAAAGGCGATATTCAATCTCATAGGATTTATCCTCGAATACTAGTCTCCTTGGTTGAAAACGCATTTAAGCATGGAATTACAGATGACTCTAACAATCCGGTGACCATTGTTTTGGAAACACATGACGAGCAGATTTGTTTCAAAGTGGATAATAAAAAGGATAAGGTTAAATTAAAGGTGATTTCAGGCCTTGGCCAGAAAAACGTGAGGGATGCTCTGAATATATTTTACGCGGATAAGTACCAGCTGAAAATAGAGGAATCGCCAGACTTTTATTCAGCTCACATGATCCTTTTTCAGAATGATAAAGACGGAATGGTGAATCAGAAACGCATTCTTGATAAAACATCAATATGACCCTCCTTCGATTGCCTCCAAAGGAAAAGATCAAACACGCTTTAATCTGGTTATTCATATTAACATACAGCTTCGCCACAGCTCCGAAGACAAACAATTGGTTTTTTGAATTCATCGGATGTGTTTTAAATATCCTGGCTTTGGCATTTGTGTACTACGCGATGGTTAGCATTGCCATACCCAACCTTTGGCACGATAAAAGAATGATGATATTTCCTTCTTTGCTGGCGCTTTTCCTCATTTACTTCTGTTTCAAGTGGCTCATTGGGGATTTTCTGATTCATTTTGCGCATATTAAATCGCCCCCAGGGAGATTTCAGCGATACTTGCGGATTTCAGGACTGTTCTTTTCTCAAGTGGTGGTAGTTGCTTTTTCCGCTTATTTCAACAAGCTGGCGCTAGAAAAAATGAAACAGGAACGTCAAAGACGAATAAAAATATTGAGTCAGGAGCTTGATTATTTGAAGAGACAATTCAATTCTCATTTGACATATAATTTTCTAAATTTTGTTTATGGTAAGGTGCTTAATAGCTCCAGTCGCGCTACTGAAGCAATCGGTCTGTTTGCAGAAAACCTTCGGTATTCACTCGGTATCCGTGCAGGGAAGACGGTATCGCTCGCATCAGAATTTGAAGGCATTTCAAATTTTATAGAACTGCAAAAGTGCTTGAACGAAGAATGTTATGTCAGCCTTTCAAAAGAAGGAGATTTTACTCAATCGTTTATCCTTCCTCGGGTGCTTATTTCATTTATTGAGAATGTTTTCATGACAGGAGCGCCTTATAGCCGTGAATCCCCACTTCTTGTATCCATAGCGACAAAAAGGGATCTTATCTTATTTAATATCAGGGGGAAAATTGATGACGCCATGATGCACAATTTTAGTCTAGCAGATAATAGAACAAGGGTTTGTCTGAATTTGTACTATAAGGATAAACATAGTATTGAAATAGATGAACACTCGGAAAGCTCGAGCATAAGGATGATCTTAAAAAACCTCAAGGAGAATGATTAAAAGCATTGTTGTCGATGATGAGCAGGTTGGTATTGATATCATTTGTGCGCATATTCAAATGATCCCGGACCTGATGCTTGCGGGCGCCTATAGGGACTCTATCAAAGCATTGAATAGCATTGATATTGCCCCCGTTGATCTTATTTTTTTGGACATTGACATGCCGAATTTTACAGGACTTGATTTTATCGAAGCATTAAAAGTTAAGAAGGGAGCTTCCCACCCTCGAATTATTCTAACTACGAGCCACGATGAACATGCTATCAAAAGTTATGAATTAGGCGTCGCAGATTATTTGTTAAAGCCAATCAGCTTCAAAAGGTTTAAAATTGCAATTGAGCGGCTTAAGGACAATTTACAAAAAGCAATTATCCCTGAACAGCCGACGGCTTTCATGTTTGTGGAGGCAGAAGGAAAGAAAATCAAAATTGATTTCGTGGATCTCCTATACGTCGAAGCTGCAGGGAATTACATTAAACTATTCACATCAAAGGGAAATCAAATGTTGTATACATCTATGAGTATCATACAAACGCAGCTTCCTGCAAGCATGTTTGTTAGGGTACATAACTCTTTTATTATCGGCATAGGATTAATCCGCTCGGTAACCAGAAATGAGGTTATTCTTTCTTTTGACTCAAAACACAAAGCATTCCCAATCGGAATAAAATACAGAAAGGCCTTTCTCAAAAAACTTGGAATTTAGTGATTCAACAGATTGTCTGCTGTAAGGTAGGCCAACGCACCAGCAGATCCTTCACCCTCATTCACCGCCCAATGCTTCTGTTCAGGACGACCACGATGGTATTTCTAATAGGCGGATATATGGCCACACATAGAGGTCGTATATATTGAATAAGCAGGTTAAAAGAAACACCCAATTTCTTCACAACAATTTAACATTCATGACCTCCCGGATAAACTACATTTGGACTCTTTTTAAGAAGTCTCATATAGTAACAAATCGTATAGATCCCAATGAAACACATCTATCTGTTCCTTTCTATCTTCCTGCTATCGGCAAGTCTTACAGCACAGAGCTTTACTCAGTCCTTTACTTTTGACAGTGTAAAAGCCACTACGGGATCGGTTGATCCTACGCCGGTTGTCAGCGCTTCGGGTACCCGGTTCAGCAGTTTCTCGGCCAAAGGTGTTTCGGTGAATCCGAATGCTTCTGCCCGTTTCTCCTTTACAGGATGGAGCACCGGAGCTACGAATGGCGCTACGTTGTACTCATCGCTTACTGGTGCATTGGATACAGGGAGGTATTATGAGGTCAGTGTTTCTCCACAGAGCGGTTATCAGCTGGAACTGGATTCTATTACCTTTTTCATGCAACGTTCGGGAACAGGAGTCCGCACCTTTGCCATACGTTCCAGCGCCGATCTGTTTACCACCAATCTGAATGCAACACTTCATATGCCCGATACGGTGCTGACTGTAGAAGCCGGGAATGTTTTGTTTTTGAATAAGGATCTCACAAACTATCCCACGCCCTGTACGATCAATCTGGCTGGTGGAACATTCTCCGGGGTGGGGAATGGGGTGACGTTTCGTTTCTATGGCTTTAATGCCGAAGCCAGCACGGGAACCTTTAGCATCGATGCCGTAAACTTTTATGGATTGGCCAGTCTGGCTACCGGTATCACCGGACAAACCATGAACGACCTGCATATCTTCCCCGTTCCTTCTGCCGATGGAATGTTTTATATGCGTAAGGATGCTAACAGCTCTGCTTTCCAACCCGGCTCCAACCTGCGTGTATATTCCATGCAGGGACAATTGGTTTATGAGTCTCCCATAACCGCTGCTCCGCAGCAGGAAATAAATCTGCAAGCCCAGGCCAATGGTGTTTACCTGCTGGTGATTAGCAATGGAGTGGAGACGGTTACGAAAAGGATTAGCATTGACAGGTAGGATTATTCATTATATATAAGGCCACACATTGTGGTTATGTGGTGTCCTCCCCCCTTGACCCCTCCAGAGGAGGATAAGATTTGTGGAGACGACTTCCTGTCCCCCTCTGGAGGGGGTACGGGGGAGGAAGAAAACCGTGTATATGTTGCTGCCTCTAAATGTATCGGGTTTAAACGCCCCAAGCACCAGCAGATCCTTCACCCTCCTTCACCTTCCCACGCTTCTGTTCAGGGTGACCGTGTAGCGATAACGCATCCTCTTCAATGCCCGATATAATACGTCAGCAGGCGGCGGGAAGTAATCGTGTCATTCGTTAGTGTGTCAATCTCACAACTGTTAATAAGCCCCACGCCCTTCTGATACCGGAAAAATAATTTATGAGAGGAGTAAGGCGAATTATAAATACGTCCTTGTAAAGTAAGAATGGAATCACTTCCAACCAATGTTTTACTGATAACGGTAATTTGTTCACTGGATCCATTGGTACGCGGATCTGTCCAGTAAGCCTCGAATGTAACGCCAACGGTTTCCGAAAGGAAAGGCCATAGCTGATAATATCCTCCAAAAGGAGGAGGAATAAATGTAGGTGTTTGATAGCGATATATGGGTTGCCCATCCAAATAGGGAACCATACATACGGGACTTTGCATGGGACCTGGGCCCGTAGATATTTTATAACTGTTTGAAAGGTAGGTAAGCGATACTTTACTCAGGACGATTCCTGTGTCGTTCTGCAGATATCTCCACCAGGAACCGGGAAAAACAGGGTAGTAGCTAAGCGGTTTGATGGTATCCGGCACTGGGGTAGGAGTAGGTGCAGGAGTAGGTGTATCTTTTTTGCAGCTGCCAAGCAGGGCAATAAGAAATGCGAGACATAGGACAGTGGTGCGGATCATGATCAAATATAAAACAATGAATTAATTAAATTTTGAAAATGAGTCCCAAACATAACTGAGGAATGCTAATATCCATTTTCATTTCTTTGGTAGCGGCAGAGCTCACCGCGGTGCTCCATTGTCCGGTTTGCCCCGATTGCTGGGAAGATGTATTGGTCTCCGTGCCATGCATAAACCGGAGGTTGGCAAAGGTATCTCCAAATGTAAGATCCAGGCAAATATTTTCTCCGAGAGTGAACATGACCCCGGCTCCGGCATATCCTCCAAAGCCGAAACCAAATCCAGGTGTTTGCGAAAAATAAGAATAATAAGGCGTGTAAGGAGTACCACCCAGATTGGTTTGATAGCTCACCTTAATATTTTCCGTAACCAAACCACCCAGCATGGTAACGTGAAAATGCACCCGGCTCCCAACCGGTTTGTGAGTTAAATACAGCCCCAGCAAAAATTGGTTCAGCCCCAGCGTGTATGGTTTATTATAGGTATAGTTCGTAGTGTAGGAATAATCCGTTGCATCCATGGAGTTCCAATCAGATCCTACCTGACCTACAACACCCACATAAGCATTCAGCATACGCGTGGCACCTATATCCAGGTGCATGCCTCTGGCCGCTTCGGCATGAAGCTCTTCGGAAGGAGCTGTCAGGAAATATTGTTGTGCAGCATAATCTTTCAGGGGAGTATTGGCACCCGCATGGAAACCAATATTCCATTTATTGATGATTTCATCCACAGGCGGTTCAGGAGGATCTTCCTGAACAGATTGGGCATGCAAGATATTCGAACAAAGAAAAGGTATCAAAATAAAAATGGTTTTCATCACGCTGCGTTTGAACTACAAGTCTACTAAAGTAACTCTTTAAGGAGGGGAATAGTATATTTCGGAGGAGATACTTAGTATATAGCCTT
The DNA here is from genome assembly GCA_013288325.1 of Bacteroidota bacterium. Taxonomy (GTDB): domain Bacteria; phylum Bacteroidota; class Bacteroidia; order Palsa-965; family Palsa-965; genus Palsa-965. Next base: position 53,662 of record JABDCB010000011.1, on the reverse strand, counting down.
AAATCTGAGTGAGGGGGTATGTTTTCTGAGTAAATCAATACCTTCACATGACCTTATAAAACAAAAAGAAAGACTATGGTCTTCATATCCCTTACCAGGCTTCGTGTTAAATCCTACCGATATATAATCCCCTTCTTCCTGGCCAATGAATCATCTTTAAAACAACTCCGGAAAACAGCCGGCTTTTTGGGTGGAGAGGAACTTGTAGACAAAAACCTCACGTTCTGGACCCTAACCATGTGGACTGCCGACAGCAATATGAAAGAGTTCCGCAACTCTATGCCGCATCGCAAAGCCATGCAAAAACTTCCCATCTGGTGCAATGAAGCATCCTATATGCACTGGACTCAGAGTGAACCCAATCTCCCGGACTGGAAAATAGCCTATCACAAAATGGTTTCAGAAGGTCATATCAGCAAAGTAAGAGAACCATCGGAGGTGCATTTGTCTAAACAATACCCGGAAATAAAATGGAAGGGATCGGCGAGGAAGATTAAGGGGACGGGAATGTAATCCTTGGTTGCCGGTTTAATACTTGGGGGCTAAAGCCCCGGGTTTGATGCGGATTCAATAACCCCGCGCTTTAGTGCGGGTTTATCGAAAATACCACCGTGGTCATTCTGAACAGAAGGGTTGGGATGTGAATGAGGGTGAAGAATCTGCATGTGTGTTGGCTCGATTACGCGACATCTCGTTCAGGATGACTGCGAAGAGGTGATACAGATTCAATAACCCCGCGCTTCAGCACGGGGAAGAAAGAAACGACGAATATTAAAGGGCTTTGGCCCGAGAGAAATACGTAGTCAAAGAAAGGAAGATCAAACGTCCCGTACTCAATAAGAACCGGATGAAAAAAGGGAATGGAAAATACACAAAAGCACTTATCCTGGGAATTGGATTCGTGGTGCTGGGAATTGGCTTCTGTTTTGTGTCCGGGCTATCCGGATGCGGCTCAGGCAAGTCTCCCGCTCCCATAACTTCTTACATGAGTGAGAAACGCGAAATAATCATTGCGGGGCATATGCCTTATTCAAAGGTAAAGATCAATAATTCGGAAGGTTATTTTCTAATTGATTACGGTACAACAGATACCAGGATAGATACCAATGCTTTTCCTGTGAACGATAGGCCTAAACGAGTTCCCGGCACTCCATATCAGTTTGATAGTTTTCAATTTTTCGATACGATAAAGAACCCTACTATTTATATTAACGACTACAGCAACATCAAAAATTTAGGTTCCATCAAACAAGCCGGAATAATAGGAACAGATTTTTTGAGCACGCATATATTTATGCTTGATTATGAGGGAAAAGCCATTTATAAAGCAAACCCCAATACATTTTGTCCCGACTCCATACTTTACAAAGAAGGCTATAGGGCCGCCTCTACCAAAGGATACTTTTCAAATGACAGGAAGAAGCTTTTGAACGACTCTGCTGTTAATGTTCCAACTGTTCGTATCAGTATTGGCAATGCAGAGGCAGAAGCACAAATAGATCCCGGATTTGATAGTGGACAAGGGATACCTGTTATACTTGTTAATCAGGCCTTGTTTGACGCTATGATTGCACATGGCACGGTCCTTACCCGGGTTCCTAAAGCAGATGGTATCTGGACCACATGCGTTCCCGGGGTAACACAAAAAATAGAAGCATATAGTGCAGGAGCAGCATCCTGGATGGCGATATTGGGTGCTGATGGCAATCCGGTTGTTGTGCTTCCCGAGATTCGTATTTATTTGAAAAAAACACCTACAGCAGTACAGATCTGCGGAGGAATTGGAATCTGGGAAACGCCTGCAGCACAAATAGGTTCCTCTTTCTTAATCAGCAGAAAGAAAGTAATTTTCGACCCGTTTAAATCACAAGTGTGGTTTTATACGAAGTAGAATAGTGGATTCAATTACCCCGCCCTTTAGATAGTTGCCCCGTCCTTTAGATAGTTGCCCCGTCCTTTAGATAGTTGCCCCGCCCTTTAGGGCGGGGTTATTAAAACAACAGATAATATAGGGCTTTAGCCCTTTGAAGAATTGAGGGCCTACATCTAAAAAACCCCTTTCTTCTTCTGATCATCTTGCTCCACATTCTTCTCCTTTTTATTCGCAGACTTTCCTTTATTGAAACGATAACTGATCTGAAGCATCACCATATTTTTCAAGAAACTGATATTGCTGGCCTTGGTTTCGGTATAGCCATTTGTTTGGATAAAACCGCCTTGATCATAGTTCACGCCCAGATCCAGAGGAATAAAATACAGGAGCATCACATTTAATTTGTTTTTCAAAAGCGGAGCCTGGACAAATGTGATCCAATAATCATTGTCGCTCGTTTGATAACCCTGGGCAGTAATAATCCGCGTCAGATTCTTCTGATATTTTAAACCGAATACCGTATTCGTTTTGGGGGACTGGTAAATAAGCTGTGACGACATGTTCCAGTCGTTGAGGTTGTTTGTTTTTCCATTGTAGTTGATACTGCTGCTGAAGAAGTCTGCATCGGATTGGAGATACAGATGCGTGTTTTTTCCCAGAGGAGCCGTGGTCCGGATTTGGGTTCCGTAGATTTGATAGAGTCCAACATTGCTATAGGAATACTGAAAGATGTCATTGGGAAGCAAGGCCCCCGACTCGGTAATATAGTTGGGAGAGAAATTGTAGTAAGGTTCAATTTGTATCAATCCACCGAGCACATTAGCTATCAGTGAAATTTTGTGCAATACATCGGGAGTCAGATACGGATTGCCAATGCGTTCACTTTGCTGATCGATGACAACGGTGAAAGGATTGGTTTGATCGATGCCGGGGTAATTACTTTCCGAACGGTATTTGAGATTGAAATCGATCAGGCCCGAAGGTTTGTATTGGATATTGGCAAAGGGTTCGAATATGAAATAGGAGTTTGATTGCCCGTCTGCATCCCGGGAGCTGGATTCCCCGGCTCCTCCGAATTTAACGCCAAGCTTTTTCGTTAGCTGCAAGGAGTAATAAGCATAGAGTTTGTGGCGTATATCCGAATACAAAAACCGGCTGGAGGTAGAATCTGTTTTGAATGTATTGTTTTGACTTTCCCAGGTATTGCCGTATCCAAGCTGCAAGCTGCTTTTATTCTTAAACGTGTGGAGATATTCCAGATAAAATTTGGTGCTGTTTTTGGTATCGACGCCCTGTTCATTGGAAGAAAAGAGGACATTATCCGTAAATAAATTGGTGTAGGTATTGCGGTGCGTATAATACGTGAAGTTGGAAGTAAGCTCATTGTTTTCATCAAACTTACCTACATAGAATAAGGAATTACGTGTGTTAAAACCATCGGAGGTATTATTGGTCTGCAGATTTTGGATATCGGAAACCACACCGTTATTGCTGGTGATAAGCTGATTGGCTATTCTGCTAATGTTATATGCTCCGGGTTGTGATTCCACATTACCTTCAAAGCTGATGGTATGTTTGGGATTGATGGAATAGTCTGCTCCCAGCGTACCGCTGTTTAAAAGCTGATGTATATTCCCATTCATGCTATTGGGTGTGGGCAGGGTATTGTTAATCGTAAGTCCGTTTGCATAACTCTTTTCGCTGGTGGTTTGCAGATTGAAGTTGTTATAATTGCAGAACCCGGTGCCATATATATTCAGACTGTTATATACATAGTTTACAGAAGCGCTCACATTGTTTTGTACGGGAATATATTCCGGCTTGGCCGCATCGGGTTTAACCATGGTACGATCACTCACATATACCTCTGTGCCCCGGTAATCTTTTTTCAGGATAATATTAATAACAGCCGAGTATCCTTCCAAACCATAACGTCCACCGGGGGAGCGTATCACTTCTATCTTTTTAATTCGGTCGGGCGAAAGATTCTTGATATACTCCTGATCTTTTTCCAGACCATCCACCAGCATAATCACCTTGTCGTTATTATCTACTTTTATCTTATTGTTGTATCGGTCGTATTGAACACCGTTTACTTTTTCCAGCAGATCTTTCGCATTGGATGCTCCGGCGCGCATCTTGGCGGTTACCACCTGTTCATCCCGATCTATCAACGCTTCGTGGGAGTTGGCCTGGATGGTAACGGTATTTAAGTTGTTTACCTCCGGATTCAACTTGATGACACCCATAAATTTACTTTCCGTCACCATCACTGCTTTTATCGTATCGGTTTGATATCCTATGTATTTAATGAGGAAGCGATAACGTCCGGGGTTGAGATTAAGGGTAAAAAATCCGTTGTTGTTTGTTACGGCGCTGGTGATGAGACTGTCTTTGACATTAAAAACAGCTACAGGGCAAAATTCCAATGCATCTTTTGTCTGAGCATCTTTGAGCTGTCCGGTCACTTCAAAAGTGCTTTGGGCAGAAAGCAGGCCGGAGCAGGCGAGCAGGAGGAGGATAAATATGTTCTTCATTCGGGTTGACAACGAAGATAGGGAATCGGCTCATGCTGTATTATTGGGAGTATAGTTTTACTTATTAATAAATGTTAAAGTGTGGGATAAGGGATTATGTAAACCCATCGCGGTCATTCTGAACAGAAGCGATGGAAAGTGAATGAGGGTGAAGGATCTGCTGGTGTGTTGGCTCGCTTACTCCATGCAACAGAGTGATCTCTTGTTATAGGTGTAGGGGGCTAAAGCCCCGGTTTTATTGTAGCATCACTTGCCCCCGCCCTTTAGGTAGTTGCCCCGCCCTTTAGGTAGTTGCCCCGCCCTTTAGGTAGTTGCCCCGCCCTTTAGGGCGGGGATATTAAAACAACGGATAATATAGGGCTTTAGCCCTTATATGAAAGTGTTGCTTCCTTGTTGATCTTATTAAAGTCTCCACTTGTTCCACAAAAAATCCCCTCTGCTTTGCGGCAGAGAGGATTTCAATTAAAACGAATAACCCTTTATTTCTCGATAATCAATCTGCCATTACCGATTACTTCCTGATCTCTGATCACGCGATAGGTATACATTCCGGCTGGAACTTCAGAACACTGTAAAGAAGTACGTGATTCTGTTACGATACGATTCAATACCTGACGACCGGTGATATCATAAATGCAAACCTCTGTATGTGTTCCGGTGTTGGAGAGTTCTAAGGTCAAATCTCCCTGAGAAGGATTGGGATAAAGCTTCAGTCCTTCGTTTATGGAATAGGTAGCAATACCGGTGATGGTGAAAGGATATGATGCAGAAGAGGCCGAACATCCTGACCCGTTAGTAACCATTACGATATAATTTCCGCTGGCAGTAGCCGTATAGTTCTGGCTGGTGGCACCGGGAATAATGCTTCCGTTGAAATACCACTGATAACTTGTTGCGGTAGCAGTAGTGGATAATACATTGCCTGCAGAAGTCACCACCGGTGTAGCAGGACTCGTATTGTAATTAACGGTAATGGTACTGGTTCCCGTACAACCCGATCCATCGGTACCGGTAACGGTATAAGTAACATTAGTTGTTGGAGTAGCATATACGGTACTGCCGGAAGAAGCATTCAGCGTTCCAGCCGGAGACCAGGTATATGTTACTGCACCTGTTGCCATGAGTGTATCAGTTCCGCCGGTGCAAATGCCTGGTTTGGTTTCTGCCGGAGTTATAACTACCGGTCCGGGTTCAGTAATGGTAGCTGTTTGAGAAGCGGTACAAGCATTTGCATCGGTAACGGTACACGTATATGTTCCGCCGCTTAAGCTGCTGGCTGTTGCAGCAGTTCCTCCGGAAGGAGTCCAGCTATATGTATAGTTGGTTGTTCCACCGCCGGCTGTAACGGTAACACTTCCGTTAGCCGAACCGTGACAGGTAACATTGGTAGGTGTGCCCATAGAAGCAGTAAGCGCGGCAGGCTCTGCAATCGTTGCAGTTTGCGAAGCGGTACAAGCATTTGCATCGGTAACGGTACACGTATATGTTCCACCGTTTAAACCGCTGGCTGTTGCAGCAGTTCCTCCGGAAGGAGTCCAGCTGTATGTATAGTTGGTTGTTCCACCGCCGGCTGTAACGGTTACGCTTCCATTAGCTGAACCGTGACAGGTGACATTGGTTGGCGTGCCCATAGATGCAGTAAGCACAGCAGGCTGGGTAATTGTAACAACCTGAGAAGTGGTACAGGCATGTGCATCGGTAATGGTACAAGTATATGCTCCACCGCTTAAACCGGTGGCAGTAGCTGATGTTCCTGCAGAAGAAGTCCAGCTGTAGGTATAAGTGCTTGTTCCTCCACCGGCTGTAATTGTTGCCGCTCCGTTGCTGCCCCCGTTACAGGAAACATTCGTTTGTGATCCAATGGAAGCGGTAAGCGCCGCAGGTTGTGAAATGACAACGACCTGATTTTGGGTACAGGCATTGGCATCGCTCACAACACAGGTATATGTTCCATGGCTCAAACCGCTGGCAGTAGCTGCTGATCCTCCGCTGGGGCTCCAGGAATAACTGAGGGTTCCGGTTCCGCCGGATGCCGAAATGGTGGCTGCTCCGTTAGTGCCTCCATTACAATTTATATTGGTTTGAGAAGAAATGGAAGTGGCAATCACAGCAGGCTGTGTAATGGTGACAACCTGAGAAGTGGTACAGGCATGTGCATCGGTAATGGTACAAGTATATGCTCCGCTACTTAAACCAGAGGCCGTAGCTGATGTTCCTGCAGAAGAAGTCCAGCTGTAGGTATAAGAGGCCGTTCCTCCGGCGGCTGTAATGGATGCCGCTCCGTTGCTGCCCCCATGACAGGAAACATTAGTTTGTGATCCAATGGAAGCGGTAAGCGCCGCAGGTTGTGAAATGACAACGACCTGATTTTGTGTGCAAGCATTGGCATCGGTAACGACACAAGTATATGTTCCATGACTCAAACCGCTGGCAGTAGCCGCTGATCCTCCGCTTGGGCTCCAGGAATAACTCAGGGCTCCTGTTCCGCCGGATGCGGAAACCGTAGCTGCTCCATTGGAGCCTCCGTTACAACTTACATTGGTTTGAGAAGAAATGGAAGTGGCAATGGCAGCAGGCTGCGTGATGGTGAAAGACTTTGAAGCGGTACAGGCATGTGCATCGGTAACAGTACAAGTATACGTTGCCGCGATTAAACCGCTGGCCGTTGTGCCAGTTCCTCCAGAAGGAGTCCAGCTGTATGTATAAGTGGTTGTTCCTCCACCGGCTGTAACTGTTGCTACCCCGTTGCTTCCTCCGTGACAGGAAACATTGGTTTGCGATCCGAACGATGCGGTAAGCGCTGCCGGCTGGGTGAGGGTTACAACGCCCGTGGAGACAGCCCCGTATTTATCTGTAATTGTGCAGGTATATGTATTAGCACTTAAACCACTCGCCGTTGCTCCTGTTCCTCCTGATGGAGACCAGGAATAGGTATAAGGAGAAACTCCGCCTGCTGCTGTAACCGTAGCTGAACCATTACTGCCACCATTGCAGGCAACATTCGTTTGGGAAGTGGTATTGGATAAAGCCAGACACCAGGTCAGGGCATCGAGCGCCATGTACTCATAAGAGCCGGTGGTGGTGATATCCAGTTCATCAATAGCTGTATTGCTGCTATTGGAACTCCCGTAATTAGTCATGTTAATAAGGGTATATCCATTGGTTGTTCCAAGCGAGGTGGCAAAACCGGAGCCGCTGCTAACGGAAAATTTGGTAACACCAGCGACTTTTCCGGTAACGGTCATGGTTCCCGTTACGGCTTGATTCAATGCATGGTCTGACAGAAAAACCCAAAAGCTTTTTACATAAAATAAATTTGCAGGGTTTGATTTCATGCTGAAGTTGACATTTACCCCTGCAAAAGAGTTTCCGCTGTTATCCAGATACACATTGTCGTTAGCGGTACCGTTCCAGCCTGTTCCCGGGTAACTGCCCTCCACTATAAAACCTGTTCCCAGGGTGAAGTTTTGCCCGGCACTGGTAAAATTGTTTGCGCTGTGGGTCTGTGATTCAAAGGTTTCGAGTGTCTGGGCCTGAACAACAGCAACAGTGAACAGAAAAATAGAAAGGATAAGACTGCGTAAGATTGTTTTCATGTGCTTGATTTAGAGCATGCAAGATAGGGAAAAAGGTATTCGATTTTGATGATTTTAGATAAAAGGGATGGCTTTTGCCATCCCTTTTATCACTTATAGCATACATTAAACTCATGCATTTCCTTAATTATTGGCGAGAAGGGAATACACCCGACGTGCAGATAATATAGGTAAAGCCCTGATAAGGCTGCATATTGTTATGCGGAAGAGAACCTCCGGTTTGAGCATTGTTGACAGTCATGCCGGACATGGAAACAGATGCTGAATTGAGAGCCGTATTGGGAGCTGTCATATTAAAACCTTCTGTTGCGGTAAAATTTCTTCCGGATAAAGTACCTGGAGTAGCAATCGACGCTCCTGCTGTAGCAGCTGATTGCGATGCATTGGCATTGCTTACGTTCAAGGTTGCAGAACCGGCAACAGTTCCTGCATGCGTATGAGCTGGCATTTCAGGAATGGACAAAAGATGGGTTGCTTCTCCGCCCAGCTCTCCGAGGGTAATGGTTGGCAAATTGGGGCCGGGCCCCATGCCTCCTCCAATCGGAACACGACTGCGCATATCAGGCAATCCGAATGTGTGAATTCCATCACCTCCGAAAGAAGTTCCGAGAATAGCAAAAAGCGCCGAGTTTTGATTTATTTGAAGCAGTTGACCATTGCAAAGTGCCCAGCCTACAGGTGCAAAATTGCCTCCGAATAATTTGATAATGCCAATGAATTCATCCATGGTTTTTTGTTTTTGTTTAATTGTTTATGGTTAGTGAAAAAGGTTCATTTTTTCTTTGATGCAGGGATTCCATTCTTTTTCTTTAATTCTTCCAGATATTCATTTGATTTAGCAAGAGCCAGCAGGAAACTGAAATCGGCTTTAGCTCCTACGGCATCGGTAGCTGATTTATGACAGGTCATGGTACAGGAACCGCTTTGTATATAGGTTTCCAATACGGTATTAGCCAATGTGTCCGGAGCAGGAAGCGTATCAGTCTTGGCAAAGTCTGTTCTGGCCGACCATTGTGAACCGATAAGCCGGTAGTTGGCAAATACGGATCCGTCCTTTTTCAGCTTCGCCTGCCATTGTTTGTTGACAGCCTCAGTGGGGCCATATACAGGATATTGACGTACTACTTGTGTTCCGTACAATCCGTTTATCTGATATTTTTTTGCATAGGGTTTAACGGTATTCCAGATATAAAGACCTCCTGGTGGAGCCGTAGGAGCGGTATCAATAGGACACGTCGTGCATGCCGGATTAAAGAAAGAGTAATTCGTTGCTTTAGTCCCCCTGTTGGCCCATTCCGGTGCATTATCTATATGTTCAAAGGTGGTCCAGATCCAGAACGGTGGAATAGGTGTATGTGTTTTATGCATAATATGCATGGCTACCAAACCTACCCATTCCTTTAGATACAATGGATTTCCTGACGAACTCTGTGCTGCCGGAACATAGATGATGGCCCGTTTTTTATAAAAGGTGTTGAAGCTGTCGACGCCTTGTACCAGGACTTTCCAGGTGGTTTTTATTTCAATGGCACCCATAGCACCTCCGTTTACACCTTCCGGAAAACTGATCTGTTTTCCCTGCTGACCATCCGAGGTATTGAGACCATTGCTTTGAATATAATTCACTTCATCGGGATTCATATTGATTTCGTACAAAGCGAAGTTCCCGTTCTTATCAATCACAGGCTGACCGGTAGCTTGCAACACAGAATCCGGAAGATGGATATCATGACTGGATTTGGAAAACATGTGAAACTCTTTGATGCCATGTTCCTTTTTATATGGACCTGAAAAAGCAAGCAGGTGTTCGCCGGTCTGAAACACTTCACCCGGATCTTTATAATATTCCCATACCCGTTCGGAATCGGCATAATCGGTAAAGTTTCCGGACAAAGGAGCGCCGGCGGAATTGGCGGGCCAGTTGAGCGCTATAAAAGATCTCCAGGAAAAAAGATCAAAACATGGTTGTATGGTAGGCGTTAATCCGTTGTAACCCGCTTGTAGTGTTACATTCACATCATGCGGGATATTGGGGGAATAGATAATTGGTGTATCCAGATTACATCCCGGAGGAGGAGGTGCCTTAACAGAATCAACCTTTGAACCTTTATCGCTTGTTTGTCCCCCATGACAGGAAAGAACCAAAAACAGAACAGATACTATTGCTACGGAGAACAATTTTTTTACGGTTGTCATAATAGTTTTATTAGCATGGAGGGGCAAATGTAAAATGATTTTTTAGCCGCCAAATAATTTTTCAAATAATCACAATACAATAACATTGAATCGCACAAAAACATAAAAAATATTACATATGTAAGATTTCTTTCATTTTTGTATGTTTTTAAGAGTGCAATAAATCATTAATTCGAGCCGGTTACTTTATTCACACTCTAAATCCACTCAACCTTTACAGTCTCCTAAATTTTACCACTAACCAGCGCCCACATGCATCAAAAACCATTGCTTTCCGGAAAAAATGAAGTGACACCCGCTAATCTGGGCGAAGCGCTTCAACAGGCTATTGAAATTGAAATAGCTACGATACCTGTGTATCTGTACACGTATTATTCTATTAACCGGGTGCCGGATCAGGACAAAATTATTTCTCAGATGACAGCCTTGCTTCTGAAGACCGGTAAAAAACCAGATGAGGCTGCTACGATTGCTCAGGACTGTTCGGCCGAAATAATGGTGTATGCCAATAAGGCAGGAGCCATCATTATGAGTGTGGCCGTGGAAGAAATGCTGCACATGGCTTTGTCCAGCAATGTAAAACAAGCCCTGGCCGGCATGCCTGAGCTGGTGGGAAAAGCTCCTGTTACCTGGCCCGCATACTTACCCGGCCATGTACCTGAATTTCCGATTAACCGAGCTGCGTTTTCGCAGCTGCAACTGATGACTTTTTTGAAGATCGAAAGTCCCCTGCCTATTCCCAAAAACAAACTGGCCGAACTGAAAGCGATTGACTATACCACCATTGGTGAGTTTTACGACATGATCATAGCGTGCATCAAATCACATAAACTCAAATACAATACCAAGGCTCCTCAGCTTATACCCGGCCGCGGGTACTATGCCAATAACAATATTGATACCGTATATTACAACAAACAGCATCAACCTAAGTTTACCAATGCCGGCGACAGCGGAGATCTGATACAGGTGGTGGATGCTAAATCTGCAACCAAAGCCATTGATGAAATTATACACCAGGGAGAAGGAAACAAAGACGCTACGCCTTTAAACCCCGACGGTACTGTAAACTGTGCAAAGACAACACCGGAAGATTACGATGATAAAGCAGGAAAAGAGTTAAGTCACTTTGAAAAATTTGCTCAGCTGTACTGCCGCTACAGTGTATTGCAGGAGAAATTTACCAAACTGAAGCTGGGCGAAGTAAGCTCTTATTTCGTACAGAATGTAGACACCAACCCTATGACCAGCGACTATCCGGCTCCTTTGCAAAGCGTATCAACCCTGCTGAACGCCGTATATACCTATATATTTGTGATGACAGAAGAGTGTTACCGCAAAGAAGGAAATACACAATATGAAATATTCATGTTCGGTATACACAAGTCTATGATATGGATCCTGGATAATTTGTGCGGAACCATGACCGGCATGCAATACATTGGCAACGACGGCAAAGCCTATGCTGCCGCACCTACTTTTGAATTTTACACATTCAATCCGGCTAGCAGCCCCAAATCACAGATCATTGCCTTATACAACCAGGCTGCAGGCAGCGCTTCGCTCAACCCGAATCTGGCCGATCGTATTCAGGCTTTGCCTGATGTGGCTCTGGCACCGTATCAGAATTCTTCCAAAGGACCTGCACAATATGTTTAATCATTCATCACACACTATACTATGAATATCCTACACCTCCATTACGCTCCTGAAAGCAACAGCTGCGGTAGCAGCTGTTCCACACCCGTTCCTCCAACTCCCGACAATGTGATAGATCCGGGTGTTGAATTGCATATCTGTATGGGACTGAATGCCTGCAAAGGTCACGACCGCTTTGGTACCAATACCTGCGCCGGTAGCGGGTATTGTGCTACTGCACAATATCACAGTTGTCACACGCTTAACAACTGCCACGGCCAGGGAGGTTGCGGCTTATACGGCAGTACCGAAGAACAAAACAAACCCGGTATGAATCACTGCGCCTGGCAAGGCAGCTGTGCAGTACCTATCCAGGCCGAGCGTTACAGCACACAAGGGGAGAATATCGGTAAGAGTGTATGGGTACTTGCCCGTAAACTGTTTGAAGAACGTATGAAAAAAGCGCGTCGCAATGTAAGTCCTTCTCCTTTTGAATGCGGCCCGCCTGAATTGTGGCTCCAGCAAGTAGGAGATGGTTACACATCCTGCGGCAGCAGCGGAGATAAGTATTGCTCCTTTGGATTTAACGATCCCAACAAAAATGCTCAGGAGCTTTGCAAAAAAAGTAAAGGAGAATAAATAAGAGCGTAGCATCCTTATATACTGTTCCCGAATCCCCTAAAAGGATTCGGGACACTATTTTTCAAGACATGGGCAACACAGCAGGATTTCCAAACCCGGGTTTGGGATTGGGTTTAAGAAACCAGCATTTTGATTATATCCTCAAACACCGCCCACAGGTGGATTGGTTTGAAATAATTTCCGAGAATTTTATGGACTCGGGAGGCAAGCCCCGTTTTATGCTCCGTCAGATTGCGGAACATTATCCTTTGGTGATGCATGGTGTATCGCTTTCCATCGGCAGCACCGATCCCCTGAATTTTGAATACCTGCGTCGCCTCAAAGACCTTGCCGCTGAATTCAAGCCTTTGTGGGTGAGTGATCATCTTTGCTGGACCGGGGTGCAGACCCTCAACTCGCACGACTTACTACCCGTACCCCTCAACGAAGAATCCCTGAAACATATCTGCGAGCGGATAAATACCGTTCAGAATTTTATGGGACGTAAAATGGTTTTTGAAAACCCCAGCACCTATTTAAGTTTTACCAATTCAACGTTGACCGAGCATGACTTTTTAAGGATGATGCATGAAGAAACAGGTTGCGGCTTGTTGCTGGATGTAAATAACGTGTATGTTTCGGCATTTAATAATGGTTTTGACGCAAGGGATTATATCAATCACATTCCCCCCTCGGCTATTGTACAAATGCATATTGCAGGACATCAGCATTGTGGTGATTATATCATCGATACCCACGACAGCAAAGTAGTAAATGATGTATGGGCGCTTTTTGCCCAGGCCTGGCAGCTTACCGGTGGTGTAGCTACGTTGCTGGAATGGGATAATCATATTCCGGATTTCCCGGCCTATCATGATGAGCTGTTGAAAGCCCGTCAGTTTATGAATGGGATGAAGATCGTAGAGACAGGAAAAGAAAAAATTGAAATCAGGGAATCTATATCCACCCCGGTTAATTTTCTGGTAACCGAAATAAGTGAAGAGCTGAACTGATGGAAGATAACAAGTCCCTGCAGGAAACGCAGCAATGGATGATGGATATGCTGATCAGTCCTTTTCCTCCCACGGAGGATGAGGATGTGGAGGGGCGTATTGCAAAAGGACCGCGCTTGAGTGCACGCCGGCATTTGCAGATATATCGTCAAAGTTATATTGTACGACTGCGGGAATGCATGAAGAAACAATTTGCAGCCCTGGCCTATACCCTGGGAGAGGAATTGTTTGTACAATTTGCAGATGAGTATTTGTCTCGCTACCCATCCGACAGGTATAGTTTGAATACATTGGGAAAAAAGTTTCCCTCTTTTCTTCAGGAAAACCGACCTGATGCGGAAGAAGCCATCAAAGAAGACTGGTGCGATTTTATGATTGACCTCGCATCTTTTGAATATGAGCTTACGGTGCTGTTTGATGAAGCGGAACCCGAAGATGGAAAACCCTTGTTCCGGGTTTTCAAACACCATCACAACATAGCGCGTTACTTTCTGGAATTCTCAAAAGGGAAAGCTCCTGAGCTTTATGAGTCCCAAACAAGTTATTGTAAGGTAAGTCGGGATAATTACCGGCTTACTATTCAGGAAATAACGGAACAGGAGTTTGGTAAAGCAGGGATAATCACTCCATCTCATGCTTTTATCGAGCATCCATAGCCCCGCCCTTAAGGGCAGGGCAACTAAACAAACCTTGATTTCGGTTTTGATGTGTTGGGGCTTTAGCCCTGATGCTGGTTGCAGGTTGCTCATTATGAAGAATCGAATAATGGCCTCCCCGAATCCTTCCCAATAAGAAAAACAATCGAGGTCATTCTGAACAGAAGCGCTGGAAGGTGTATGAGGGTGAAGAATCTGCTGGTGTGTTGGCTTGCTTACCCGCTAACAGATCCTTCTCCGCCTAAGGCGGATCAGGATGACCGCAAAGAATTAATGAAGTATTTCCTCCTGAACAACCTTCTCCTACACCGTTTCATTCGGCACCCGTTTCTCAAATTTGGTCTTGATCTTTTCGGATATCGGAATCGGGTTTCCTTCATTATCTATTTTGACAAACATCATCCGGGTAGAGCATACCAGGCTTTCCTGCTCGGTATAGACATTGTAAACCCGGGCCTCGATATTGAGAGTTAAGGATGTATTGCCGATGCGTTCAATGCCGCAGTATATTTTTATAATCTGACCCACCTTCACAGGTCGGTTGAAGATCACTTCCTCAATCTTTTTGGTTACGATCCGTGGCGTATCGCATATTTCGGAAGCAAAAATAGAAGCCACTTCATCCAGCAAAGCCATCATCTTTCCTCCAAACATGTTTCCATGCAAGCCCAGATCCTTTGTCATGCATAGCTTGGAATTCCGATAAACCAGTTTCCCTTCGCAAAGCCGTTGGATATCCGTCTTGTCGTTGTTGACGGAATCATTTTTTTCTGAATTTGGTTTCATGGCATGTCTTGTTTCATTAACGGGCTTTTAAGACCAGCTGTTTTGTTGAAAAAATGGTATTGAGTTTGGATATTATGTTTGTCAAAAGTACCAATACCGCTATATTTTATCGGTATTTGAATTAATTTCAGTAAATTATTCTTATATTTAATAGATAAAGAGTAAATAGTGCCTGAATAATTTGAGAATATTGCGTTTAACAGGAAAATAATCTGCATAGTGGGACCACTGGATATTACGGATAAAAAGATTTTAAATCTTTTGCAAAAAAACTCCGGGCAAAGCATCAAGGAGATTGCCGATAAAATTGGCTTGTCGGTATCGCCTACCTATGAACGGATTAAGCAGTTGGAGCGCGCCGGTGTAATTCTCGGCTATGTGGCGCTATTGGATAAAAGCAAAATAGAGAAGGAGCTGGTGGCTGTTTGTAATATCAAACTGAAGGAGCATTCGCAATCTACATTATCAAAATTTGAAAAGGCGATTGTCAAATTTGATGAGGTGATGGAAGTGTTGTGTTTGTCGGGCGATGTAGATTATTCGATCAAAGTGGTAACGAAGGACATGAAGAGCTACCAGGACTTTATCATGCATAAAATTTCATCCGTCGAAAATATTGCCAATGTGCAAAGCTATTTTATGATCAAGGAGATTAAATCCACAACGGCTTTTAAGTTGATCTGATACCGCTATGCCGGATAGCAGCTATTTTCTTAGATAAACAGACAAGCCCATCCGGGTATCTTTTATATCTCCTTTCTTAAAATCGGATTGAGCGATGAACGCTTCAAATTCTTTTCGTGTATAAGCCCCATTGGTTTGCATGATACGTGCTACAAAAGCGCTGAAGCCTTTCAGCCCGAAACTTTTTACAAAAGCTTTCATCGCTTGTCTGGAAGCATTCCTGTTCAGGTCCATAATCAAAACCAGGCCTCCCGGTTTTAAAACCCGGTACATTTCTTCCAATGCTTTTAACGGATCCTTGAAATTTTTAAAAGAAAGTACGCAAACAATAAAATGGAAGCTATGATCCTTAAACGGTAACTCCGATGCGTTGCCCTGAATGAAGTTGACTTCCACACCGGCTCTTTTGGCATTACGGGTAGCGATCTCCACAAAGTCTTTGCTTAAATCCATGCCGGTGATATTATACTTCCCCTGTTTCGCAAGCTCAATGGAAAGATACCCCGGACCCGATGCTACCTCCAGCACTTCATCCCCGTCTTTTAGATCACGGGATACCTCCCGGGCTTCTTCCTGCATTTCCTCCATCCTGTGTATACGGGTCGTCTCATCATAATAATGGGCCTGTGGACCTTCCACTTTTAAATCCTTGAAACGCCGGAAAAAACTCATCATGGCTTGTCTTTTTTTGTTTTGTTTATGCACTCTGTCTGTGAATTTTCAAAATACCAGTTCAAACATATAATAGAATCCGGAGATCTGTTAGCGGAATTCGGTAAGGGGAATAACTCCAAGCGGTGGAGGAGGGGATTTTGTCGGTGATTGACAATAAAAAAACCCCGGCACAAAGCCGGGGTTTTGCATAAACAAAAGAGAGGAGGGGATTGATTATTATTGATTTACAACTTTCACCATCGAAGTTTCTCCTTCTACCATACATTGAATGATATAAACACCTTTGGGATATTCGCTCAGATCCATGTTCAATGTCTGACCTGAAATGCCGGTACGTTCGGCAATTTTCCGTCCCAGATTATCGTATATGGTAATGAAGGCATGTTCCTCGTCATCCGTTGTCGGGATAGTCAGCACAAAGTGACCATCACTTGGATTCGGAGCAGCCATAAGGGCTTTAGACGTTGCCGCATTTTTGTCTGTTGGCTCCGGCCGGTAGGGCACCATGCTGTGATATTGATAGGTACTGGTACTTCCACCCGAACAGCCGTGAATCAGTGCAAGACCATACGTATTCGGAGTACTGGTAGGTGCTGCAATAAAGCCCGGATTCAATGTAATGGAATTGGTAGCCCTTAATATAGTAGGTCCGGATGTCATGGTTTCATTGGCGCTTGCCGTAATTGCATTCGCTTCATAGAAACCCGGAGCAATGGCTGAAGTTAGAGCGCTGCTTGACAAACTGGGACACTGTAAAGGAGATTTCCAGATTCCTCTTCCATAAAGCCCGATACGTACTGTATTTTCCTTGTAGTTTATTTCCATCTGTTTACCGAAGGTAATAGGAAGGTCATTGCTATAAGGCTGCCATGTACCCAGACTCGCATCCCGGTAATAAACACCCATATCGGTACACAGGTACAAGGCATCATTGCTGGCATGATCCATGGTCATGGAACAAGGATGTTCCGTAACCGGAAGCCCGTCGCTGTAGTTCGACCAGTTTGTTCCATCAAACTTGAGCACTTTCACCGTAGGGTTATTGGGCATATAAAGAGATACGTAAACTACATCCTTATTCCAGGGACTGGTTTCTATCGCTTTAAACTGAATATCCAGATTCGTACCAGACACGTTTGCACACCCCGGGCAATTCGATACCGTGGATGCAAATGCAGCCCAGTTGGGACTTATATTGGCCCACTGAGGACTTCCGGTATTGTAGATATCGTTATGCCCTTCCCAGGTGCCGTCCAGATTATTTCCGATGTATTCAAGCACGGAAGGATTACAAAAGCATGTCGGGTTGCCGGGATCGAAGCCTCCATCCACTGTAAAGTGAATATTGTTAGGTGTTTGAGGAGAGAATGACATTCCGGCAATAATCATCCTGCCGAGAATGTTCCAGCTGCCAGAAGG
Organism: Bacteroidota bacterium; assembly: GCA_013288325.1. Classification (GTDB taxonomy): domain Bacteria; phylum Bacteroidota; class Bacteroidia; order Palsa-965; family Palsa-965; genus Palsa-965. The sequence continues at coordinate 35,968 of JABDCB010000011.1, read as the reverse complement.
GGCGCAGGACCCGGTAGTGACAAGACCTGGCTGCACATTGGCGGCAATGATTTTGGCGACAAAGGAATTGCTGGCCCAGTCATACTGATAAATACCATATTCGTTTTTGCTCTGGAAAATTCGTCCGGCGCGGTATGGATCCTGATAATACTGGGGAGACATAAAGCCCCAGGCATCAGTACCGTCTAGCGCTCCTTGTGCAAATGTGCCTCCGGAAGCAGGAGCGTAATAACTTTTAACTGCCGATAAGCTCACTCCTCCGTTGGATGAACTGTAATAAGATCCTCCGTAGCTACTGGCATCAAGGATCATATTATTGGTATTGAATTTATCGATCAGCGCCCCGTCGTTTTCCCAGGTTGCAAGGGTATATTTGTCGGCATGGGTGTTGGCATCGTATATGTCGGTATTCACAACGTCCTGTCCTCCTAATGCATAAATATTAGGCTGATCTTCGGAGCCGCTGAATCCATTTATCAGACACACATCAATTCCGTAACTCAATGAACTGAAATAAGGAATGGTTCCGGTAGAAAGAGAGGTGACTGCAACTCCTCCATCACATGCTGCATACATATAATATTGACCGGCTTTGTTCACAACCTGGAAATCATGCATATCGTCGTGGATAGCTCCGTAGATACCCGTATGAAAACCCTGGGCTACATATGTTTGCCAGGTTGCACTTCCGATATCATAGTAATCGAGGTGTTGACCTCCAAACCAGACCCTGTTGTTTGCCGGATCATAAGCAGCTCCCATCCGGGTTCCGCCCATTCCCGAAAAACCGGTAGTGGTAAAGGCTGTTGGAGTAATGGTGTTGGCAGAGGTATTCTTTACAAAACGATCTATAAAGAAAGCTCCGGAATAAAGGTCCCAGCCATAAGGATCCCATCCTTGCGCAATGGCCGGAGTTTCTGTAGAAACAACGAAAAATTCCTCATCGGTCGGACTGTTTTGAGGGCCGAGCACGAGCATGGAATTGGATCTTAATAACCCGGATCCGAGTGTAACACTGGACGACAAGTCACTCAGGAATTGAAATCCGCTTGTACCACCGTTATCATTGTATTCTTGCAGCATCGGAGTTCCGATTGGTGTTCCATAAACACCCGGAGCGTTGGATCCTGTTACATACACAAAGTGACTCGTTCCTGTTGCATTGTTCAGGAAAATCACATTCTCCACATAAACATTTTGTAATGCAAAAGTCCATGTTACACCACCGTCATTGCTTCGGAACAAACCGATGGATGTACAAGCATACAATACCAGGGGATTGCTCGGGTGAACCGCTATGTTGCGGATCACATAATTCTGAGAACCGGCAGGCAATGTACCCAGGCTTTGCCAGGTTTGTGTCTGGAAATCATACATCCCTATACCGGTTGAGATATCCTGTGATCCGTTGCCCGGATTAAACCCCACATGATAATTTCCGACCAATAAAGTGGATGAATTCAGAAAAGCCATACCCAATGCGCCGTTGAATCCATTCGGATTGGTGTTGACATTTTGCCAGTTGGCGCCGGAATTGTTTGTTTCCCATAGTCCGCCAAAAGTACCGGCAGCAAACATATGTGACGAATTTGCCGGATCAATAACGATTTTGTTCATCTGAGCTGTCTCAAACTCATGTCCGCTAGCATTGTTGTTGGATACGGGCCCTACAAACTGCCAGTTGCTGAACTGGCCGTAACTGGTGAGTGCCGTTATCCACAATAGCAGCAATAATACTGCTCTTGAATATTTTGTCATAGGTTAGCTCTTTTAGAAATAAATACCTGTTAATATGAATTACTTAGCATTTTTTTCGAGCTTCGCCAGGCGATCCGAGAGTGCTTTGTTTTCCTCCTTCAACTGAACGGAATAGAGGGTAAGCTCCTCAATCTTTTCAAGTAATTTAGCATCCATCTTGCCGATGTCTATACCACCCTGTTCCATCAATTCGTTTGCTGATGGTACACCAGGCAAATGCTTGTTCACTTCTACATAAGATTTTACCTCTTCCAGTGAGCGGAGCTTGTAGTTTTTCTCAAATACATAGTCAGACCAATCCGTGCTGGTTGCGAGTGCTACCTTCACCTTTTCTGTAAGAATACCGGTTTGTACATACAATTTATAACCTGCCGGTAGAGACACAACAGAAGGATCTCCGATCAGGGTTGTTCCGTTTACGGTAAGCTGTGCTGTTGGGCTTGGGGTATTAATACCAACCAGGGCGTTGTCGCTCAGGAAAAGAATATTATTTGCACTAACACCCGTAGAAAGATATGGCTTCCAGAAATTCAGACCTCCGTTAGTAGCACCTGCCTGTGCAGCTGTTTCATATTCCATACCATACTGACCGTATGTCTGAACACCGGGTGTTCCACCCAAAAGGATCTGAGGACCACCAACACCGGCTACGGTTCCTTGTAAAAGAATGGCTCCATTATTCATGTGAAGCATCTGGGTAGGATTTGTGATTCCAATACCCACGAAAGGATTGGAACCATTTCCAACACGCATCACTTCCACACCGGAACCGCTGAAAGCAAGACTTCCGGTGGCCGGATGAAACATACCCGTATTGCTGTTTCCGCTTCCGTACCAGGTATAGTCGGGGCTGGCAGCAGTTGAATTACCGCTTGTGGTATGTTGAATATAGGCTGCATCTGTTGTACCGGTATTGGTAACCAGAAAATCTCCACCCACCTGTAATTTAGCTGTTGGCGCCTCTGCTGTTGCAGTGCTGCCAATCCCCACATTTCCTGAGTTTTGCAGAATAGTCATGGTACGACCGGCTGTACTGCCTGCCATAACCCAATCGCTGTTTGCTGTTCCAAAATAAGCGGTACCTAACACCCAATCATAACTGGATGTACCACCTGTTCCGAATGATAAAAGGCATTCGTAGTTTGTATTATTAGTACGACTCAGATAAAAACGGCCTCCACCTGCTCCGGTAGCTGTATTAACATCAAAACGAGGTTTACCCACCACATTTAAAATAGTACCGGCAGCTGGAGTAGAGATCCCTATTCCAACGGCCCCTGTTGTTGGCCACGGGTTGGAGTTTTGAGCCTGCGTCATAGTGCCAAACCCCAGAGCAGTGAGGGTTACCAAAATCGAATGCTTGATTTTCATGTTTATTTTTTTTGAGAAGAATATAAAGTGATTTTTTTAGTAATTACTGTTTCGGACAGATGCATTTCACCCGGCAAGGCCTGAATATATTTCAGACACTTCATTTCGGAAATGGTATCTCATTTACTGTATTTTCGCTAACGTGCAGAAAAGCGGAATTTATTGGCAACGGGGGCAAAACTATATGTTACATTATTAATACAATATCATAATGAGTATTTCTCAGTAATCAATGAGTAACTCACAGGATCGGATGAGTATCTGACAGATCAGTGAGAATGATTTGTGAAAGAAATTGTGAAATGGTTTTAAAATATGTATCACCGAATAAATCCCTATCCCAACCACTTATTCGGTATTCCCAACCAGTTACTCATTCCTGCTTGACTGCGAATAAGGACCGCAGTACTTTAGGGTCTGTAATAACAAATACTTCCTTATCATGATCAGATACCTACTCCTGATATTTGTCTTTTCTTCGGGCCTTTTTGTAAATGCCCAGAACGGGGTAACCCGCTATCCCGTGCCGGCCACCTACACCCGAACTCAGTATAGTTTGAAAAACGGGATGGGTATTGATCATAGAAAAAACAAATGGGTTTGTTTCAATTATATGGGACTGGGGATGTTTGATGGCACCAACTGGACCATTTATGATCCGTCTAACTCCGGACTTCCCGCACTCAAAACAAACTGTATTGCTTTTGATTCAAATGACCACGCCTGGATAGGAACCGATTCGGGTGCAGTTTGTTTTGACGGATTGAATTGGATACGATATACATCCGCTACATCAGGCTTGTTGAGCAATACGGTGATTTCGGTAACGGTATCGGGATCATCGGTCTATTTAGGGACAAACAAAGGTCTTTCTGTTTGGAATGGGACGACATGGAATAGTTATACAAGGGCCACTTCGGGTCTGATATGTGATACCGTCACTGCAATTACATTGGAGCCGGGAGGAGCGCTGTGGGTAGGAACACAAAAAGGAGTGAGCGGACTTCAGTCCAGTGTATGGACATCATTTACAACCGCCAATTCGGCATTGAAGGAAAATTCAATCAATTGTATTTATGTGGATGGGAATAATGATAAGTGGATTGGCACTACAGCCAATGCGTATAAGCTTTCAGGAACCGTGATAACATCTGTAAATGATTTGATGTCTAATCTGGCCTCACCCAATTTGCGAGGTGCACATACTATCTGTGGTGGAAACAAAGGCGGTATTGCTTATGGATCGGTTTCATCTGGGGGGCAGGCCATGATAGAAACAGGGACGCTTAAAAATTATCTCTATCATATTTCAGCGCCCGAATTTATGTGTTATGAAAGTAGCACACATACATTCTGGTATACAACCTTTCGAATTGATTCGCTTTACGGAGGGCTGACAAGTTTTGTGGATACACTTTATTCCGCAGCATGGCAGGGAGTCAATTTAGATAATATGCAAAATCTGGATGTAAACGAGGTGGTAGCACCGATACTGGATCGGGGAGACATGCACTGGGATGTTGTGAGTTCAAGAGCAGGATATGAAGTACCGAAAGGTTCGGGCAAGTATACCGATTTCGCAGCCTCGCTATGGATTGGAGGGGTGGATGATTTGGGACATCTTCACGAGGCGGCAATGACTTATCGTCAAACAGGTTTTGATTACTGGCCCGGTCCCCTCGACACCATTGCGGGTACAACCGATTCGGCCAAAGCAGGCGCTTATGATAGGGTGTGGAAAGTGGACCGGTTTAAGATTTCGGAATTTCAACTTAACTTCAGCGGAGGCAATGTACAAAATGGAACCTATATTCCACAGGAAGGAATTACTTCCTGGCCTGCGAGAGGCAATGGAAACTTTAGCCGTAACCTGGCTCCATTTGTGGATGTGAACCACAATGGCATTTACGATCCGCTTACAGGTGGAGACTATCCTGTTATCCAGGGTGATCAGGAAATATACCGCATCTTCAACGATCAGCTTACTACCCATACAGAAACAGGTGGAACTGCGATGCAGGTAGAAGTGCATGCGACAGCCTATGCGTATTCCTGCCCCGCTATTGCCGACAGCGACAAGGTACTGAACTATACAACGTTTTACCATTACGATGTTTTTAACCGCAGCGCCAATAATTATACCAAGGTGTATCTGGGCGATTGGCAGGATGTGGATCTTGGTTATTATAATGATGACTTTGTAGGTTGTCATCCACGTGGTAACTTCGGCTATGTATACAATGGGGCTTTGTGTGATGGAACCGGTGCGCCGGGTCAGTATGGATGCAACCCGCCCATGATGAGTACGGTAGTACTCAATGGTCCGCCGGCTGTACCGGGAGACGGGATTGACAACAACAACAATGGAGTAGTGGATGAACCGGGTGAACTGAATCTGATGACTGGCTTTCATTATTACAACAATGATTTTACCCTTACCGGAAACCCTGGATTCCTGGGTTCTCCATCGGCCGGTGGACAGCGCCCCGGAGATTATTACAATTACCTGATCGGCAAATGGAAGGATTCTACACAGATTACCTTTGGAGGTAATGGTTACGGTGGTGTTACGCCCACACCGTTTATGTACTCGGGCAATCCCTATGATACCACCACCTGGTCGGAGATGTCCGTGCATAATACACCTGGCGATCGTCGCTTCCTGATTTCCTGCGGCCCGTTTGATTTTAATGCGGGTGCTATGGTGAGTTTTGATTATGCCCTGGTCTTTACCCGCGATACAACACTGGCTCCACAGTCTATGGCGTTCTTCCGGAAAAATGCAAATGATGTGGCCAAGGTTCAAAACTGGTGGAACTCAAACAATGCTCCTTCCTGTATAGCGATGAATGTAGGTATACAAGAAGTGACGCCCGAGCATGCCACACTGGAAGTGTATCCCAATCCGTTTTCCGATCAGCTCACTATTTCCTATGGAGGTACGGCAGAAACGTATTCTGTTGCCGTGTTTGATCTTACCGGGAAGGAAGTTATTCCCCTGCAGCGTCTTACACCTGGTGTTCATGAGCTGAACATGGGACCACTTGCAGAAGGCATGTATTTTCTGCAGGTAAGAGATGGAAAAAATGTGTTAAGCAAAAAAGTGATCAAGCGCTAGGTTTGATCGCCATAACATAAAAAAGCAGTTGTCCTCTAAGGGCAACGGCTTTTCTTTGTTGGAATATATTTAATTACTGTACCTGCGTAATGAGAACGGCCGCATTGGTAGCAGGTGTCTGTGTTTCCACATACACGGCTGTTCCCGTTGATGAACCTTGCAGAATACTGATCTGCATGCCAACTGTGGTGGATGTGATGAGTGCACCACTGCCATTACGCAGTACTGCCTGGTAACTCATTTTCTGCGGAGCTTGTGCCCAGATACTTGCCGTAAGCAAACAAGCCGTAAAAAGTGCGTATAGTTTTTTCATGTACGCCGCTTAATTCTTGATTATTTTGAATGTCTTTACTTCTTTCCCCGAATCATTTACTTTCAAAAAATAAGCAGCAACAGGAAGATTACTCATTATAATACGTGTTTCATCGGAAGTGATAGCCTTGTTTTCCATCAGCTTTCCTTGCAGGTCATATAACTGATAAGAGAAACCGTTCCAGTCTTGCCCTGATACTTGTAAAGTAAGATAATCCAGAGCCGGATTAGGGAAGGCCGATATCTGCACACGAATATTTTCGGCAATGCCGGTAACTACAAAAACTTCATAAGGCTGCTGAACACCTTTGGCAACACTGCCTGTGCTTCCGTTATCGGTGGTATAGAGTACCTGGCCAACACTATAACTAATAGTGCCTCCGCTTCCGGAACCATCTGACCCACCTGCTACAGGAGATTCCTGAGCCAACATGGATGCAGGATACAGGCCAATAAAAAACAAGAGAGTATAAAAAATCTTTTTATAGGACATCATGGGATGAACATGTTGAGGCGGCAAAGGTAGTTTTTTTACGATTAAGCCCTATTTCTCCTTCTTTGGCCGTATAATAAGTCTAAGCGACTGATCGTAGGTAACATAATTCCAGGCCCAATTGATAAAGATGAGAAGCCGGTTTTTGATCCCGACGATAGACATGAGATGGACAAACATCCATACCAGCCAGGCAACAAAGCCCTGGAATTTTATAAAAGGCAAATCAGCCACGGCTTTGTTTCTTCCGATGGTGGCCAATGATCCTTTGTCTTTGTAATGAAAGGGAGTCAGGGGCTGATTACGAAGCATCCGTTTAAAATTCTTTGCCAGCAAGGAAGCTTGTTGTATGGCAGGTTGTGCCATTTGAGGGTGACCTTTGGGATATAGCTCATTGGTCATGAAGGCAATATCACCGATGGCAAAAATGCTGTCGCTCCCTTGCACTTTGTTATATGGGTCTACTTTTATCCTGTTGTTTGGAAGCAGCACATCTGAGGCAATTCCTTCCAATTTATTGCCTATAACCCCTGCCGCCCAGATCAGTGTTTTTGATTTCAGCACGCTGCCATCGGAAAGCGTAACTACATTTCCGTCATAATCCTTTACTCCCTTATTCGTCAGCACATTCACATTTAGTTTTTCCAGATAATTCTTTGCTTTTTCAGAAGCTTCAGCCGACATGGCGCTTAGCAGCTTGGGAGACGCTTCTACCAGAGACACCTGCATAAAATTAAAATCCAACTCGGGGTAATCTTTAGGCAGGATGTGTTTTTTCATTTCGGCCAAGGTGCCAGATACTTCCACACCGGTAGGCCCCCCACCAACCACCACAATATTCATCAGGGCCTGTTGTTCGTCTTTATCGGTGGTACAAAGAGCTTGTTCGTAGTTTTCCAGAATGCGGTTCCGGATACTGAGGGCTTCCGAAACCGATTTCATAGGCATAGCCTGAGCCATGATACGTTGATTTCCAAAAAAATTAGTGTCTGTACCAATTGCCAGAACAAGAAAATCGAAATTGATTTGGCCGATTGAAGTGGAGATGTAATGCTCCCTGGTGTTAACAGCTGTTACTTCACCTAAGCGGATGTGAATATTTGTTTTGCCCTGAAATGCTTTGCGGAGCGGAAAAGAAATAGCACTGGGTTCCAACCCTGCCGTAGCTACCTGATAAAAGAGAGGCTGAAACTGATGGTAATTGCATTTATCAATCAAAACCAGCTGATAATCTGTATCGGCCAGCTCGCGGCAGAGTTTTAAACCTCCAAACCCGGCGCCTATAATGACGATGCGTTTTTGGCTGGTATCCGGAATATTGGCTTTCATTTTTTTATTCAAAAGTAGATATAATGCATTCATTGTATCCCGATAGATGAAGGAATACTTATCCACCGAAATAAGCTTTGCCGGGCAAAGGTCAAGGACAGAAAACCCTCGAAAATACTAACGATGCTGCTTCGAAAACTGAAGCGGTGTTTTTCCTGTTTTCTTTTTAAACATACGGGTAAAATAGGAGAGATCGAACATGCCCAGCTCATTGGCAATATCGGAAAGTGTATATCCGGGTTGCAGAAGCAGGCGTTTGGCTTCGAGGATAATGCGGTCGCCAATTACTTCGGAAGCTGTTTTATGAATGCAATCCTGACAAATCCTGTTTAAATGTTTTTCTGTCATGTTCAATTCCCTGGCATAGGCAGCGGGCGATTTCATGTCTTTGAAACGACTATCCACCAGTTGTTCAAATTTTTGAAACAATTGCAGATAACGGTTAGGAGCATTTCCTGGTTTTTCAGCGGAAGTATATTCCCGGGCCAGGTCAATATAAATAAGATCTGCCAGGCTGCAGAGCCGTGCATTTTTTAAAAGCGTTTTCCCGCGAGTATATTCGCTGAGGAGCTCCCGAAACAGGAGGGTGCTGCGTTTGAAAGGTTCCTGTTTCAGATAAAGTGCCGGGGAATTGTATTCAGAACCGTAAAAGGAAAAATCATTTATTTCCCGGTTATTATAACAGAGATCATAAAAAGAACGGGAATGAAAAAAAATAAAGCCATCGGCATCTTTTGATAATACCCAGTTGTGCATCTGTCCCGGTTTTAGAAAAAAGACCGCTCCGGGTTTAACCTTGTGTTTTTTAAAATCAATCTCATGCGTGCCTGTTCCTTTTGTAAACAGCACACAGACATAAAAATCATGTTTGTGAGGAACAAAGATGAAATGGTGCTTCAGCAGGTGATCTTTCAACGTATTGCAATAGAAATCCGTTTCGGGGCTGGCGGTATGAAATGCATCGATCTGGTAAACGGGAATGATATTTCGAGCCATAGTAAAGTATAAAATGTCCGTATTGTCCTATTATATGAGATTTCCGGTCGTGCCCTTTTCGGTATAAATCAGGACATTTACAATAAGAAAAACAAACGTCATGACAAACATAGTTGTAATTGCCCTAAAAGAGAAATGTCCTTTTTGTGAACAAGGGGATGTTTTCAAAAAAAGCAGCGGTTTACACATGCCCGAAATGAATGAGCATTGCCCGGTCTGCAAACGCAACCTCCTTGGAGAGCCCGGTTACTTCTTCGGAGCCATGTATGTAAGTTACGGGATATCAGTAGCACTGGGTTTGATGGAATTCGTTTTGCTGAAGGTAGTATTAGGAATAAAAGACCCCATCGCCATCCTTGTTCCCATTGTCCTGTCTATGGTGCTGATCTCGTTTAAGAATTTTAAATGGTCCAGGATTGTATGGTTGAAGATCTTCCCTCCGGGGGAGAATACGAGTTTTCTAACCGAAGAAAGCAGCGCCAATAAACAGGTGCAGGAGGCAGAAAAACGGAGACGCATTGACGGGGTCATTCTGAACAGAAGGGTTGGAAAGTGAATAAGGGTGAAGAATCTGCTGGTGTGATGACTTGCTTATATGACTATCATTACCCAGCCCCTGAGCTTAGTAATGTTATTTACAGACTGCTATTTTTTTTGTCATCTTCTGTAGGCCCGAACTAATGGTACAATAATATATTCCTTCGGGCACATCAAGATTAAGTATTGTTTCATGATCTCCTGCAAGCTGAGATTCTATATTTCGGTAAAGAACAGGTTCTCCTAAAAGATTATAGATTATTATCTCTACGCTGCTGCTTTCTGCTGTAAGGGAATACGAAAGGGTGGTTTGGTATTTAAAAGGATTGGGAAAGTTACTCATAATAACCAATGGCTTCGTTAATATATTGATCCCGGTATTTGCTCCAGTCTGCAACTTATAGACCGTGTTGCCACTTGCATACATTAAAGTATCTCCGAAGCGTCTGAAACGGTTGATAGAGAAACAGGCAAAACCAGGTGAATTATAAGGAGGTGTCGTAGTTCCAAAACCATAATCTTTTGCCCAGGTAATCCCTCCATCTGTAGTTTTATAGGTTCTGGATTCAAAATCACCCCCTATCCATCCCACAGAATCATTTATAAAACCAATGCCTTGCAAGTCATAAGGAGATACAAAAGGCATTTCAGTCCAAGTCATGCCTCCGTCTGTTGTTTTTAGGAAATGATTCTGGTGCGGGTTGGCGGAAATATTCCAATTTTCAATGCTTGCATACCCGATCTGTCTGCTTGGAAAAACTATTTTCCAGACACCTTCTGTATCGGCTCTGGTTGATTGATATCTTATTTGCCAGCTGGCTCCCCCATCAAAAGTGGAAAGGAGCATTGCTTTTTTTGTTATGCTGGAAGCAGTGACAAAGCCGGTATCCTTATCAAAAAATTTGGCATCAATTAATCCGCTCGCATAAGCTCCAAGGCTTTGCGACATCCAGGTTGCTCCTTTGTCAATTGTCTTTAGCAATACCGCGGGACCGAAAAAGCGCCCGTAAGCATAAATGATGGAATCTGTTACAACAGAAATTCCGCAAATACCTTTTGGTCTTGGGCTTGGTAGATTCATAACAGGAAGCCATGTGAGCCCTCCGTCTGAAGTGTGATAGAGTGGGATCGTATCGGTGGTATAAGGCACTCCAGAATAAGCATTTTTGCTCGTATCAGCCAGATTGCCGACCCAACCGTTATTGGCATCTGCAAAACCGATTGACCGGTAAAAAGTGTGAGAATTGTCTTTTAGTTTTTGCCAGGTAGCACCCCCATCCGATGTCCCCCAAATCTGTCCTTGTTTCGTCGGACTCAGATAATTATAATAAGGGCTAATGGCCCAACCTTGACTGGGATTAAGGAAGTAGAAATCATCTAACCTCCAGCTTTGAGGTGCATTAGTAAGCGTTTGCCAATTATACTGAGCGTTAGCTTGTATAGAAAATAAGAATATCAACAAAGCCAGAATAAAAAAAGTATTCCTGATTTTCATTAGCTATCTGAATTAATTTAGAATGATTTTGCCGGTACTGACTAATTTATTTTCAGCAATAATTCTATATAAATAAACTCCTTTTGGCTCCTTGCTCAGATCCAATTGCGTAAGGTCGCTTGACAATAAAACTTCTTTCACTTGCTCCCCCAATACATTATATAACTGCAGTCTCGAAGACTCGAACGGGCGTTCCTTTGAAATAAAAAGAGTACCATCGGAGGGAGTAGGCCAGATTCGAACGAATTCATTTTTAATACTTTCTTCTATTCCAGCCACGGCCGACCATTTGGCAATATGGGCAGTAGGGTGAGTTCCCGCTGTGGTGAACCACCCTCCGGCATACAAATCTCCATTGTAAAAGCCGAGTGCAAAAGTGAATCCGTTCGTCCCGTTGCCCATCCGCGAAAAAGCAGTTCCGTTCCACGCTCCAACCTGGTCGGCAGAAACTCCTCCCAGAGTTGTGAAAGTACCACCTATATATAAATGAGTGCTGTCACTTAATAATGCCCCGAGTTCCCCATTTGTTGTTCCTGTATTCAGAGGGATCCAGTTTCCAGAACTTAACTTAGCCAGGTATTTAACAGGAGCGTTTCCGATGGTATCAAAACTTCCCCCCGCATATAGCTGAGACTGAAAAACTTCAAGCACGTAAACGACCTGAAAGGTTGAGCCGCTAACTGCCGCCCCGCCAACTGCCGACCAAGTAGTATCATTCCATTGAGCAATAAGACCCACCGGAATGTTTCCTGCGGTAGTAAATTCGCCACCTGCATAAAGGACATCATTATAAACTTTCAGGCATTCCAGATAAGGCTCAGGACCTCCTATTCCTGATCCTACCGAGTCCCAGCTTACGCCATCCCAGCGTGCAATACCTGCTGTTGCTATTCCGCTTGCATACGAGAAAATACCTCCTGCATATAATTTACCATGGTAAGTTGTCATAGAGTTGACGTAGGAAGACATTCCCAAATCTGCCGGGCCCCAGGAAGATCCGTTCCACCGGGCAACAAAGGGTGTGTATTGGCCTCCTGCGTGGGTGAATGAGCCTCCTGCAAAGAGTTCACCATTATAAATGGCTAAGCAACGGACATGCCCGTCGAGCCCATGTCCTACAGAATCCCAGCGTGTACCATTCCACCTGGCTATATAGTTAACCGTCAATCCACCTGCCGTTGTAAAGTCTCCTCCTACATACAGCTCCCCGTTGTATTCAACCATAGCAGCAACATGATCGTTGGTTCCGGTACCCACAGCAAACCAATCCTGACCATAAGATGGATTCCAGCAAAAAGAAAAAAATATGATCAGAACCTTAAATAAGAGCAGCCTCTTCATTGGTGATGTATGTTAAATATGATAGCTATGCAAAAAAGGTTCACTAGTCTGCATACGCAAAAAATAACTGTGGCAGGGGATGTGGTGACTCTTTTTAGAGTGCACAGTTGTTTGCGAAATGCAATGAATTAATAAAGATCAAAAGAAAGATAGTGATTTTCTTTTTACAATGGCTGAAATATTCCCTCCGGGGGAGAATACGAGTTTTCAAACGGAGGAAAGCAGCGCCAATAAACAGCGGCAGGAGGCAGGTGCAGGAGGCAATGGGCCTTGGTAAAATGAAAAAGGATGTGTTGATACACATCCTTTTTTTATCTGTTTGAATCAAGAGAAAGCCTGCTATTCCAATCTGTACGATTCTGCTACGGCAAGAATTTCTTCTTTGCTCATTTCGGCAGCACCTTTTTCAGCCCAGAGGGTATCGATGATCACCCATCCTTTTCCGGTGAGCTGCACTTTTATCTTTTCCTTAGAGCCATAAAAATGCTTGATACGGGCTCCGATCTTTTTGTTTTTCTTACGGGCAAGATGAAGGATATCGACGATGTTTTTGAGGAAGTCGGTAGTTTCTTTCATTGTATATAATGCAGGATTGTAGGGGGTATACGGATGGAGGCTTAACAGGGTTGTAACTCTTCCCTGATTTTTTTAGGTTTTTTAGTTCCGGATGGACTTGTTTCCATTGAAATCATGCCCAAAAGTACAAATACTCAGCGACCTGTACGCATATATTCTATTGCCCGGAGATAAATATCATCTTTTCCGATCAAAGATACCCTGGTTTCGGGTACCCGGATATCCAGACGGATGCCCTGTTGCTGGGTTCGTGTTCCATCGGGGTAAAAGACGCCCACACTGGAATACGATATGGTTAAACCTCCCGGAAGGGGTACCGGAACTGCATTTCCATCGGCCCCGGCTGTCTGGCGGCCAATGGTAATAACCTGAGGGGCAAGCTGAAAAGCCATGACACTAAACTCCCCCTGGCTCATGGTAAAATGATCTACCAGCAGGATCACTTTCCCTTTATAATAATGACGGTTTTTCTTGTTTTGTTTCCCAATCACTGCTCTCACCGCCAATTTCATCATTAATCCCTTGGGTTTTGCTGACATCCTCCAGTCCATGGTGCCGGGATCATCAAAACGGATGCGGCTGAACTTCATAAATTCTCCCCCATGCGGGGTAAGCTGATTCATGACTTTATAAATGGTGCTGTTGGGATAGTCCCTGCAATCAATTATCACAAAAGGGATATTTCTAAAGGCATGAAAGGCCGTTTTCACCTCTTTGCCTTTCAGTGCCCCTATATCCACGTAGCCTGCATCTTTGCCCGAAACACTGTCGTGAATCAGCTTCCAACTCTTCTTAGGAAGATCCGTTCTTACCCAGGATGGATGAGGAACAGGAAGAGAAGCCGTTACCTGGGCTCGGATGGTATCTGTGCCCCGAAGCACTACCAACGTATTATTGGCATACCAGGTTTTGATAAGTTTTAGTTTACAACCCAGTTCTCTTTTGTACAAGGCATTGGATCCGCTTATCACAGGGAGTAAGCTATCCCAGAGGGCTTCCATTGGGCGACCATTTATAGATACGAGTTGATCACCTTGTCGCAATCCGGAAGGTTTACCCTTAACCGAGTCAATCACCGAAACGATATACGTTTGCCCTTCTATATATTCCATCCCGAAAGGAAACAGATAAGGAGGTACTACCTGATTTTTGTTTCCGGGTAATAAATTCACGAAGCCATGTCCGTCATTCATCCGGGATGCCAGTTTTTGAACCTGCATACAATAAGAGCGGTAGGAGTTCACCTGGCGGAATGCGGGAATAAAATGAGGATAGACCTTGTCCCATTGGTCGCATAGATCCAGATTGGGCGCAAAATAATTGATCACATTCCAGAAACGGGTAAGGGCCAGATAGCGTCCTGCTTCGTCGGGGAGGCTGTCTACAGGATTACTTTTCTCCGTATCAAAAATAGGAACCACATCATCCGAAACCTGGAAGGATGGATGTGGTTTTCCTTTCCCATGTTGAAGGATCAGTAAAAGTTCTTTTCGGATACCCGGACTGATCCGGTCTTCATTGATCCATCCGAATGATGGAAGTGTCATGCCCGGTAACGCTGAAGGACGGGTATAACTGATGTCTTTGGGTATGTAAGGACGGATGAATTGTTCCAGAAATATTTCAAAGTCGGCGGGGTTTGAAAGCGTTTGTATGGTTGAATAATCTTTTCGTAATTGTTGATCCCAGGCCGCAGGATCGGGCAATGCCGAAGGATTAAAATATTTCAGAAAGCCCCAAACCTGACCGTAGGTTTGCAGATAGCGGTCTCTTTCATCTTGCCCCTGGGCCTTGAGAAGAGATATAGAAAAGAGAAGGGATAAAGTGAGGAGAAATGTAAATAGGTTTCTTTGCATAAATGCGTTCAGGGCATTCTTTGAAATATAGTAACGGGAAGTACCGCTTATTAATTGTTCAAAGATGGAAAAGAATCAATTTGCTCAGGAATGAAATTTCAGGAAAGAACTGATTAATGAAAATTCATGGGAATAAATCCTGCGGATGGGAGAAAGAAAACAGAAAGCCCGTGCGTTGATTATTCACGGGCTTCTTATTTAAGAGAACAGACGGCAAATTATTTACTCCACTCCTCGAATGTCACCACATCAGCCTGACGGGGGAATACTTTGGTGGTGAGTACGCGGTGTACTTCTTCGTCTCCATCGGCGCAGCAGTCGGCTAGTACCGTGATGCGGTAATCTTTATCGGCTGCTTCGCGCAGAGTAGATAAAACAACACCGCTGGTAGCGATACCGCTTAAGATCATATGCTGAATACCTTGTGCTCTCAATACCACTTCCAGATCGCTGCCTGCAAATGCACTCACACGACGTTTGGTTACGATTATTTCACCCGCTGCAGGAGCTACGGATGTATCCACTTTCATAAACTCTTCCATATTACCACCCAGCATTCTGGTTTTGATACCGGAAAAACTCTTGTTGTTTTCGCTCACTTCCGGAGCTCCGGTACGGAAGCCCACTACTACATAGATGACCTGAATTTTTTCTTTGCGGGCATGTGCTATGGCTTTGGCTACATTTCCGGCAATAGCATGTGTGGCTGGAAGCATGCCCAGTATGGCGGTTTGCATATCCATAACAAGAAGGGCGGTGTTTTGTTTGTTCGGTTCCATTTTAGGATTTATTGGTTAGTTAATATTCATTATAATTTTTTCATGACCAGATCTTCTGTTTCTTCAAACTGTTCCTTTTCTCTTTTCTTTAGCCTGTCGCTCCGGAGAAAGGGGGAGAACGCCGCCGCAATAAGCAAGGCCATGATGCCTTCGCAAAGCAGCGTATCAGGCGCACCTATCCGTTGTGATATGCTCCCGATGAGCAAACTGCCTAAGGGCAGCATCCCGAAAAAAGCCAGGGCTATATAACTCATCGCCCGCCCCCGCATGGTTACGTCTGCATTCACCTGTACAATGGTGATACAGATAGTGGCGAGGGACAAGGTGCTGAAACCGGTTATGGTTGCAAACACCATGGCGAGGGGGAAATACGTAATATGCGAAAACAACATAAGGCTGATACCGGAAACGATGGTATTGATAAGCAGTACGATTTTAAGATCCGTTCCTTTTTTTAACGCAGCAAGCATAAAAGTACCGATGATAGCTCCTACACCCATAAAGCTGCTGATATACCCGAAGGTGGCGGCATCGCCTTTGAAAACAACCTTGGCGAATACGGGGATGAGGGTATCATAAGGCCACACCAGCAAACTCAGGATTGCTGCCATGAGGATAGTCATGCCAAGCAAGGGTGTTTGTTTGAGGTATGTAAAACCTTCCACAAGCTGGGAGCCGGTTTTCTTTTTATGCGGAGCAGGAACAAAGGGAGCGAGCTTCATCAGCAAAAGAGAAATGAGGACCGCTACAAAACTGAATGCATTGGAAAGAAAACAGATGCCGGCACCGAAATTGACCAGCACGATACCCGATAAGGCCGGACCGATGATGCGGGCCAGATTGACCATGGCTGAATTGAGGGCAAGGGCATTGGTGAGATCTGTTTTGTCCTGTATCAGCTCATGCAGCATGGGCTGACGGGCAGGGACGTCAAAGGCGTTGATGAGACCAAGGATAGCACTGAGAATAATGATCCACCAGAGCGAGTAATGACCGGTAAGGATTAACACCGCAAGCAAAATGGCCTGTATCATGGAGGCAGACTGCGTAATCAGCAAAATTTTACGACGGTTGTACCGGTCTGATATAATACCTCCATACAAGGAAAAAAAGAAAGAAGGAAACTGAGATGCGAATATGGTGAGCCCCAGCATAAACTCGGAATGCGTCATGCTATACACCACCCAGCTTACTCCAGTGCGTTGCATCCAGGTACCGATCTGGGAAATGCCCTGGCCGGCAAAAAACAAGGCATAGTTTCGGTTCTTGAATGCCCTGAAGGTGTGTAGTAGTGTATCTCTTGTCATAACACAAAAATCAAATCCCCTATCGTTCTTCCCTCTTCCTATTTAGTCTCCACCAATTTGTTTAAAACAGGCAATACCTTTATAAGCAATTCCTTTTCTTTATCGGTGAGCGATTGTTCAATCATGTTTTTGAGCCATTCATCTTTGTCATACCGTATTTTCTCCACCATCTTTTTCCCGGATGCGGAGAGGGATATATACACCTTGCGTTTGTCTTCTTTGGAAAGCGTCCGTTTAATCACCCCTTGTTCTTCCATCTTTTTCAGGATCTGAGACATGGATTGTGTTTTCACCCGGGTCAATGCGGCCAGCTCGGTGGGCATCAGGGCCGGGTTGCGAATCAGATGTCCGATTGTTTCCATCTCGGTCATGGAATAGGTATTGCCGGAATCCGACTGTTTGCGAAGTCCTTTGTGCAGGGCCGCAATAACAGATCGTAATGAGGTGGACAGGGTGGCTGCATTCATATAGGTAATGTAACTTGGTTGTATAACTTGTAAGTTTACCTTACAAATATACAAACTCCCGGAAATCCCATCCAAATTTATTTTTCAGATAACGACGAATGAAGAGGGCAGGATGATAAACGAAGAGGAGGGGACGCTAAAAAACTTCCCTGATCTGAACCGGTTTGCCATTCATCAAAAAAGTATCCCCGGCTTTCTTTCCTTTAAGTGAAACAGCCAGGGGAGCCTGAGGAGAGAGGAGAAATACTTTTCCAAGCGCATGATTGGTAGCACCCAGTCCCAGGGAGATAAAGAACAAAAAATCGGCACAGACGATAGCAGCGCCTAAACCGCAGCTTTGGTGAATAATAGAAGGATCGATGGTTCTCAAAAAAGTCAGATCGCTCTGATGCTGTTTCAGATTGATACCGTGCATTTCGCTTTCCCGCTGACCCACCGCTCTGCCTGTTTCATATTTATCCCCCGCCGAGCTTTTATCATCGCTATTGGCCGATTCCTGAGCCTGCTTCATAGCCAGACCCGATGTTTCAATACGTGTCAGGATCATCTGTTCACACAAAGCAAGCAGTTCCTGTTTAGCTTTTATTTTTTGAGGGTTGGTCATAAAGGGTATGCGTCACGGCTCATAATGATATAGGTTTTAGAGCGGTGCAAATTTTGGGAAATAAATGGATATTATTACTAACACATCAAATGTACTTTATTAATCATGTAAAAAATTACACGGAAGTGTGTAAGAAAGCACTGATTTGTATGGGAACACTTTGGATAGAGATAATAGATAAGGAAATCTCATTATTTTTCGTAACTTTATATCAAATATTTACTGATTTTGAAGGCTTCTGTCACCATAATATTGTTATTGTTATTTTCAACAATTGGCTTTTCAAAAAAGGAAAATTCTGAGCCTACTTTATCTGAAGAAAACAGGACTCTTAAGGAAAAGGTAGTAGAACTTGACAAGCAGAACGCAGAAAGCAAGAAGCAAATCATAGAACTAGATAAACAAAATGTAGAAAGAAAGAAAGAAAACGAGAAAACGGATACTAGGTTTGCTGATTTTCAATGGTGGTCGTTAATTTTTTTAGCAGTATTAGCTGGTGCATTTACTGTGAACTGGGTGAATACGAATAATGTGGCTCGAAAGCAGGTGAGGGAAGAATTAAAGGATATGAAAGACGAAATATCTACAAAATCCACGCAATTCATGTCAGCAATTACTGAAATGTCTACTATGAGAATTGAGGCTCAGCAAACGTTGGATGAAATGAATCGGCTTTTAGAGGAAATGAAGAAAAATAACACACACTGACCTGATGATCCTGACGGGAGAAATACAAAGTAAATTACGAATTATCTCCGATAAAATTAGAGATGACACTGCTTCTCCTGAGGAATATGGAGAATATGAGAGACTATTAATACAAAGCGGTGTAAGTCCAACAGATGTAAGTGCTAACTTAAAACGGGCTGGATTTAATTCTTGGAATGATTTTGTTCTTGCTCGACACAAATCAGTTTCTTTGAAACAAAAAAATGATATCCAAGAAGCTGTTGTTGTTGGCGGATTAATTGCGTTGGGAATCGGAGTTCTTATAGGTCTCATTTCTTCCGGTAAAAAGTAAGTCACCCAAATCCTTTTTTATCTTATTCACTTATATATCAATCTTGGTGCTTCTCCACTATAAGCACAGGTGCTAAACGTTGTGTTGATTAGGCACATGCTTAAAACACTCCTCTGCATCTTTAAGAATGAGTTAAATCCCAAACAAAGTACGCTGTAACTACCAAAGTTGACAAAATAGCTGAAAAAGAATAGAGATTGGTATTTCTAATACCCTTCCCATGCTTAGCAATATCTCCTGAATTCTTATTCATAATGTCAGCTTCAAATCGACTTTTCTCCATCATTTTCCATTCAATATAGAGCAAGATCAAAAGATTCGCAAGAGGGATTAAAATTCGATAAGCTGAAATCCGATGATCTGGCGCTATTTTAATGAGGGCAAAGTATCCAGCAATAAGTATGTTATTGAAGGAAAAAAGCTTGTCATGAATTCGGTCAAAATATTTCAGGAGATTCTTGATCCCCTCTTCCTCGGTTTTTTTGAACGAATTATCTATTCGAATTTGCTCCTTCTGAATTTCTTCAAACTCTTCATTTGTCATTAAGTAATCGTTTAATCAGTAGAACATTTATTTTCTCTTGCTTACCTTGCCAATGACTTTATCTATAAGGCGAAGCCTTCTTTCAACCCCTCCCAGAGGGAAAGCCTCAATTGCGTCCGCAAATTTATTTGGAGGTTGAATAATTTGACAAAATTGTGTTTTATCAAAGTCCTCGTATTTTTCATAGACTGATGCTTTTATTTCCATTGATATTCTTGAGATTGCTCTGATCTTCTCAAATGCTTTCCATTTATAATATGACTCCTTTTCATTTAACTCTGGCAGAATTTTGTATTCTGGCTCGCTCATCATAAGGACCCAATTCAAAAAGATAATACAATTGTAAATCCTTAAATAGTTTTGAAGATTGTAATAAACGTCAGCATTGAACCCATGAAAAATGGCATGTCGATTAAGATTGTCATGAGTTGTCCCCTTTCTTGTGTCGAAATACAGATTGTTTCCGAAGTAACCTTCAATAATTGAGAACCATAAGTCTAAGTATTTTGCTTTCAATCGCAGAAGATTTTCAATTTCCTGATCAGTAAGTTTGGTCAAAATATAATTGTCTGGCCAGGTTTGGCGATAATATTTTTCTGTTTTTTCCAGGCAATCACATTTAACGTGGTAAAAAACCTTAGTCAAGTCTTCCAGCTTCATTATTTTCTCATTTTTCTTATTCTTATTGTTCACCAAAAAGTGTCTAATAGAGCCCTCAATGACAGGAAGTAATGTATTGATCGCTCCTGCATAGTCCCGTTGGAGACAAAGTATAACAGATTGGTCAATTAATTGGCAGAAAGGTTTTAGATGTGGGTTCTGCTTGAAATGAGCATCAATGAAATAAGCAGTATTTCGAAGTTCAAAAAATTGAAAGCAAAAACAGTTGAAAATAATTTCTGCTGTAAGTTCACCTGACATACTCAATTTCTCAAAATGGGAGATATGACCTCCTTGCAACCAAGGATGAACAAATGCCCAGTTATATTCCTTCAATATTTCGTTAACTCTAACGCACTCCTCAGCTCTTGAAATTTCGCGGAGCGAGTTCTCCTTTAGTTCTTGATAGTTCATCTTAAATATTACATCATTAATTAGCCTTTATACTTGTAAAACGGCTTTTTGTCTTCGAAAATTTCCAGATATAATTCTTCGAATTTGTCGTAGAATTCATTATCTTTTCCCTTTTCTCGGATATGCTCTATGTAGCTTCTAACAGCTACACTATCACCCATGGTTGCAAAGTCAAGATAGAAATAAATACTCTGCCATTTTTGCATTTCTCCCTTTTATTTATATATTCGTATATCAATCAGGATCAGTTTAGCGTAATCGGGTAATTCAGGAAGACAACACTTCCTGCTTCAACTATCGTTTCATGAAGAAAACATACTTTTTACTGGCTTTATCGTTGTGCTTACAGTACACGATACCGGCCCAGACGGCTTCCTCCGGAAATCTGAAAACAAGCTTTTCCGTTCAGGAACTTTCCAAAACTTTCTGGAACACCGGTGATGGGGTACCTTATAAAAGTGTTCCCGGAGCTAACCTGGGTATCACTTCCTTTGAACAGATGGATAAGAACAGGACAGCCCTGCTGTCTGATGCCAGCAATGAAATCCGGATCATGAATTCCGCTACCGGAAAAACAAGTATCAAGTTTTCGGTGATGCCAACTCCCCGCGACTTTGCATACGATAACGGTAACTTTTATGTCCTGAACGAGAATCAGGTAAATGTATATGATGAAAACGGCAAAAATGTAAAGAGTATGCCTTTCCCCAATACATTAGTGGGGGTGGGCAGGATTGCCCGTTATAACAATACTACCTGGCTCTTGCTTCCGTCCGGTAACAGTGTGGAGCTGGAAACCGGCACCGCTAAAAAAGGTTGGATCACCGCTTCCGGCAATTTTGTTGCTGCTGTGCTGAAGAATACAAACGCCTATGCGGTGAGCATAACTACAACTGACGGAAAATACGATACAAAGCTATTTACCACCGATAAAAAAACAGCCGGTGTATATATAGTAGGATCTACAACGGACAGGGTTGTGCTGGATGTACAAACCTATATCAGCGAAAGCCCTATCCAGGTAGAACGTCATCTGGTGTCCATCCGTTTATCTTCCGGTGTGATGGGAGAGCTTGTAAGCGACGTGAAGGTGCCCGATTGCTATTACGTGCTTTCGGATAAGGAGTTTAATCTGAACAAGGACGGCAGCGTTACGCATATGATCACCGCCCCCGATGGATTGCATTTGTTTTCGCTTACGGAAACTGAATTAACCAAAGCAAAATCATACCCGTCTTCTGTAACAGCGGTGAAATACCATTTCAATGATCATCTCCTGCAGATGAACGAACAAAAATAATTAACCCGTATAATCCAGGTATTCATGAACATATTCCGGTTGATTCAACAAAAAGGGTTTGGCATCAGGTCTGCTATGGTGCTTGTTATTGTGTTGTGTTCGGCATTGCTTCCGGCACAAAGCATTACCCGTACACAGATCCATTATAACGCCATCCCGTTTACCACGTATTCCTTTACGGCTACATCCTCCAATATACAAAGCAACTCCAGCTGCCCTTCGGCGGGTGGTAATGTAACCACTCCTTCCTGGGTGGTAGTAGGACATAATGCTCCTGGTATGGCGTATTGCTGGGGCGGTTTTTCTTCTTTGTCTTCTTTTACCACGGGACTTACCAATGGCAAATCGGCCGGAGATAATGACTGTACTACCAACGGAGACTGCTGCGAAACCTGCGCCCTGGGTGTAGATTGCTCCGGTTTTGTTTCCCATGCATGGGGACTCACCACTAAATACAGCACCACCACCTTGCCCAATATCTCTACGGCTTATGCGAGTGCGTCACAAGTTAAGCAGGGTGATATTTTTAATCTTTCCGGATCGCATGTACGTTTGGTAGATACCAATTATGCCAGCGGCACATTTCTGCTGATGGAATCATCGGCCGTGGATTGGAAAGTATCGTACCGCTCTTACACGGCGGCACAACTTACTTCCTATACCCCGAGATGGTATGTAAACGCCGACAGCGGTGCTCCGGTTTGCAATCATTATTATTCCACCCTGCCTTATTCCAATTCTTTTGAAACCGCATGGGATATGGATAGCTGTAACAGCGGAGCTCAACGCAGTCCGGATAAATACTGGAAGAGTAATATCGGAGGCACCTCTCCGGCCGGTAACGATTTCTGGCACCGCGACGATTATACCGGAACAGACTGGACCTCTCCGTCCAGCGGCATGTATACTCCGTCGGCTTCCACCGGAAGTTACAGCGCACGCTTTCACAACGATCCTTCACCGGCAGGATCTACCGGACAAATGGATCTGTATCTGAACTTATCTACACCCGGTTCTAAAACAATCAAGTTTGATTATCTCCATAACGAAGCATCTCCGTCTCCTTTCTCCTTTAATGTATTGCTTTCAACAGACGGCGGAGTTACCTTCCCTACCAATCTGCTTACCATCACCAGCGCCCAGGTTTCTACCTGGACTACGCAAACCGTAACCACCAGCGCCACCTCGGCTACCTGTGTACTGCGATTCAGCGTTACAGATAAAGGAAGTGTGGATGTGGGGGTGGATAATCTGAATGTGAGTCTCACAACGGTTACCGGAATTACATCTTATAGCGAAGACGAGTTTACTCTGTTTCCGAATCCAAGCGATGGTACTTTGCTGAATGGAACTGTTCCTGAAACGGACCGCAACACGCTGGATGTACACATTTATAATATGCTGGGAAGTGAAGTGATTTCCCGTCAGGTATCGTTAGATGGAAAGAACTTCTCACTGCGTATGGATAATCAGCTTGCAGCCGGTGTGTATCTGTTTGTTGCCGGATCGGGTGATAAACAATTCCGGAAGAAAATAATTGTGAAGTAGGAGAAGGCCATCCAGGCCTTGTTGGATGTGTCTTCTTATTTTTTTACCCTGTTCAACTCTTCTTCGGCGCTTTTTCTTTTCTCTTCCCGCTGAAATTGCGATTGACCCAGTTTCCAGGTTAAAGTAATACGGAAACGTCGGGAGTCATCGTAATTTAAACTGTGATAATTTACATTCTGAAACACCTGCGTGGCAGTAACCCTGTTGCTCCAGAATATATCCGACCCATTCATGCTTAGTGTTCCTTTTCCATGAGCGATGATCTTCCGGATTCCCATATCCACAAAATAGAAGGGATCGTTTACCACGGTAGAGTTGATATTCTCGCTCCGGTAAAAGAAAGTCACTTCTCCGCCCCAGCCTTTTTTAAAATTAAATGAATTGTTGATATTTGTTATTACCGTATAGCCCGCCTTGGTATAATTGCTGCCCTGAAAAATTCCGTAATAATGATCGTGAAATCCGTTTACAGCGGGCATGATGGTCCACCACCGGGTAGGATGCAGGGTCAATGACACAAGCAGGTTGTATGCCTGGTAATTGGACAGGTTATCCGTGGTGTGATACGTAATATGGGTAATATCATCCTGATGAATATTTTCCGAAAAAACATTGACCATATATAAATATCCCAGGCTGGTTGTGAGTATGTTTTTGTAAACATGCGTGAGCTCCACATTATCTCCTATCTGTGGCACGAGGAGAGGATTACCCATGCTGTAATTATACTGACTGAGATAAACAGGAAAAGGATTGAGAGATCCATAATCAGGGCGATCGATACGACGGCTGTAGGAGAAATTGAGGGTGTTGAAAGAATCCATCCTCCAGCTCAGGAAGGCGGAAGGAAACAGATTCAGATAATTTTGTTTTACACTGGAATCGGTGAGTGTCTGGGTTCCGTGTCCTTGTGTATTTTCTGCACGCAAACCCAATTGTGCATCAACCCGCTCGCTGAACTTACGGGAGAAATTGATATAGCCTGCAAAAATATTTTCGTTGTAAATAAAGTGATTTGTTTTTCCCGCATCATTCACATCCACACCTTGTATCACATTCCAGTATTGAGAAGGATTATCGGAACTTACCTGACTGCCTTTAATACCGGTTTCCAGCTTGGTGTTCTTCCCAAGCGGTTGCACATAATCCAGCTTGGCAGCCATGATGGATAACTGGGAAGGGAAGGAGAATTTAAGCGTGGAAGGACTTTGTTGTAGCAAAGGAGAAGCGTATCCATAATCAGTCACATCGGTTTCCAGGAGTGTTGAGTTAAAACTAACCACATCCGCATTGGCCGAAAGCTCCCGGCCCAGACTGTCTATCTTAAAAGTATAATTCAGGTTGCCCGTAAAACGTTGCATCAGGGAGTGGTTGTTGCCTACACGACTTAATGTTGAATCAGGACTGGAACCACCGTTGTATATATTGGTGCTGGTGGCTGTGCGCATATTCGTATTGCCGATAAAACATTCACCTGCCACACCAATCGTTTGGCGTTTATCAATGCTGTAATCCATGCCCAGGCGCCCGTTGTGATACACACCGGTGGTTGCCGAATAACTGCGGTCGCTGATCAGATTCACGGGCTTGCCAGGCACACTGTATTGATTTTCCTGTTCCCAATAGGTGGCATTGGTGCCATCGCCTAAATTATAAGAGCCAAAGAAATTAAAATGCCGGGTGCGGTAGTTGGCGTTGAAACCGGTTCCTGCACCGGAGTATACACTTTGTCTCAGTGTCCCTGTCACCTGAGCGTTAAAGCCCATGTTTTTATCTTTTTTCAAGATGATATTGATGATAGCATTTCCGCTGGCATCGTATTTAGCCGATGGGTTGGTGATGATCTCTATCTTTTCAATCTGGCTTGCATCCAGACTCTTCAGATAATTGGCCACATCCTGAACCGACATATACGTCGTTTTCCCATCCATCATAATAAGCACACCACTTTTCCCCCGTATGGTAATCCCGTCACTATTATCCACATTTACACCCGGTAGTTTTTTCAGGATTTCCAATGCATTATTCCCGGCTGAGATAATACTGCTCTCTATATTATAGACAGTACGATCAAGCTGATGTTCCATAAAAGGCTTTTCCGCCACAATCACCAGATTTTTTAATTGATGTCCCGATTCCAATGGCAAAGTCCCGGCATCATACGTACGAGTATTTTCGGAAATGGAAATAACAGGGGAGTAGTATTTGGCGTATCCTACATAAGTAACCAGGATACGAAACATACCGGCTGATTTTATCTCGAGCTGAAATGCTCCGGAGGTATCGGTGGTGGTACCGGTAACGAGGGTGGAATCAGAGGCTTTGATCAGGATTACATTGCAATAGGGGATACTGGTATGGGTGGTATTCGTAATGCGTCCCGTGATCTGCGCAAAAGAAGCAGAGGAGCAGATAAGCAAGAAAAGGAACAAAAAGAGTTTCTTCAAAGCCGATAAATATACTAAGAAGTATATTGTGTGGCTTTGTATTTTAACACGATTTATAAAAAGAGTCTCTTCATGGCCTTTTCGAGCAGCGTATTTTTCAGCGCCATATTGATGGCTGTATTGGCTACCCAGGGCCTGTTGCCGATGATCTTCTGCCCCAGATAATGTGCATAATGTGTTTTCCAGAATTTGTCATACACTCCTTTATCGTATTGTTTCATAAAGGAAGCGCTGAAATTGTTTTCCTTAAAACATAGCATGGCCTGTCTTCCGGCATTCCTGCCCGAAACCATGGCCTGACCAATACCTTCTCCTGTCAACGGATCGATGAGGGAAGCGGCATCTCCGCAAAGCATAAAACGAGGACCCGACATCGTTACTTTGCGTGAACCCAAGGGTAGGCCATACCCTTCTATATCGCCCATCAAGCGGGCATCCTTAAAACGATCTTTCAGGCTTGGGGCTTCCTGAATGGTACGTTGTAACGTTTCGCGCAGATTGATTTTTGTGCGTGAAAGTAAACGGGAAACCTGCCCTATACCTACATTCGCCCTGTTGCCGGGTAGAGGAAATATCCATAAATAACTGGGCAGCACTTCGGGCAAAAGATGAATTTCAAAAGTGGAAGGAGGGATGTCCTTTACATTTTCATAGTAACCCCTTACGGCTGCAGAATAGTGATTCCGGTTTACGGTTGTATTAGTCAGTTTACGGCTTACCACGCCTTGAGCTCCGTCGCAACCGATAAGCAGTTTGGTCTTTAAACGCAGATCCTTGCCCGCATCAATTACTATATGATCAGATTCCGGTGTTATGTTATGGACAGTGGTGTTTTCAAAGATTCGGATATCGGGCAAGGTCTTGACAAGGCTGAACAGAAAATTGTCAAACTTAAACCGGGTGCTGATCGATCCTTGTTTAGGGAATTTAATATCAATGTGTTTTTCATTAGGGGCCACAAAGCGTACCGAATCCACGATCATCCGTTCATCAAAACGGGTAAATGCTTCGGCATATTCCGGTCTTATGGAGTTCAATACCAGGGGCACATAAGCGGCCAGTGCATCACCACAAACTTTATCACGCGGGAAACTGCTTTTTTCGAGGAGGGCTACCTTTAACCCCGATTGACCCAATGTTAAAGCACAGGTAGCGCCGGCTGGACCGGCTCCACAGATAACAATATCAAATTCAAGCGTTTTAGACAACTCGGACATAAAAAGAGGTATAGCGCCTGTTGGGAATAGGTTTGGATACCGGGATTTGAAAACGAATGTAGTATAAATTGAGAACCGCCTGGATTAAACTTGTTTTTTTCAAAATACGTACTTATATTTAAACATCCATACTCGCTATTCCTTAAACTATTAGTGCCGGGATCCAATAACGTTTTTATGCGGAGCATGAAGCTTTTTATTTTTATGTCTTTTCTGATCATCACGGCTTCCTTAAGGGCAGGTGGTAATGATACGACGCATGCTTCCAAAGGATTGGATTTGCCAAGCGTTGGTGCCGGGATGGGTATGATGACTTATTACGGAGGTGTGGGTGATCCTGCCAGGGCTCATGATGGCCAGCTTTCAGGCGTCCGTACCGGTTATCATTTCAATGTGGAAGAACGACTTGGCAATTTTGTTGCTCTTTCCGGATACGGACTCTTCGGGCATGTGGCCGGTAATGATCATGGCCCTTACGATAACCTTAATTTTGAAACCAAGATCAGCCAGTTCGGCCTCGATGTTATTTTCCCTTTTGATAATGGCGTCATCATGAAACCCGGTGGGGTAGTGGTTCCTTATATTTCGGTGGGACTTGGCTTTCTTTCTTATCACCCTTACTGCGACTCACTCGACAGCAAGGGACATCCTTATTATTACTGGAATGATGGTAGCATACGCAACCTGCCACAGGGCACCCCCGGAGCGATTATTGAAACCCGGGAATATCTTTACAATACGCCTCTTTCCGGACCAAAGACAGCGCTCAGCATTCCTTTAGGCTTTGGAATCAAGATCAATATTACCGATCACCTGAGCAGCCGGGTAAACTTTGCCTATAACTATGTCATGGCAAAAGATGTGGATGGAAGAAAAGGAGCTACCGGCGATGATAAATATGTTTATCTGAATGTATCCGTTCATTATAAATTCGGTAAAAACAAACAGGAAGCAGATAACAACAAGAATTATGAGAAGGTAGATTGGACCGAGATTGACAATCTGGATTCGGATGGTGACGGGGTAAAAGATTCGGAAGATCAGTGCCCGGGCACTCCCAAAGGTGTTAAGGTGGATGAGAAGGGATGTCCTTTAGATACCGATGGAGATGGTGTACCCGATTATTTAGATAAGGAGCCGAACACCAAGAAAGGTGCTAAGGTGGATGAGCACGGTGTGAAACTGGATTACAAACAGATTGCCGAACATCAGAAAGTAATAGCCCGTTACGATTCTATTTATCTGGCCAGAAGCAAGGCATTTAATGCAGCCCCTTCGGCCGAATATCTGAAAGAACTGGAGAAATCTATGAGCAGCTCAAGCGCTTCGGGTAAGAAACAGATTCCTGCTGATTTCAGAGAGTTGGATAAAAACGGGGATGGTGTTATCTCCGTATCGGAAGTAACAAGCGCCATTGATGAATTCTTTAACGGAGGTAATTCGCTTACCGTAGATAAGATCAATAAACTGATCGATTTCTTCTTCGAGCAATAGGGCTCAGGCTTGCCAACCCATCATATCCGAAATTTTCTCCGGCGACAAAGGCGTAACAAGTTCCGGATTGTCTTTCTTCTTCTTATAATAATGAAGGGTAGGTTGAATCCAGCGGGAGCTTTCGTCGTTACGTGCTTTCAATAAAACGGCATCCCGGTATAGAAACATAAGCCGGTTAAAAAAGACACCTGCAGAAGCTTCCATGGTATCTTTATCACTTGTTGCGAGCTGGCTTTGAACAGCAAGCAAAGCATTCAGCTCTCGTATCATTTCGGGGCCGAAAGTTTTATCAAGCGCTGCTGCTTTTTTTATTTCTTCGCACATCACCTGAAAGCCTTCCGATTTTGTCATGGCACGAAGCATATCCAGAATCATGATATTGCCTGCACCCTCCCAGATGGGAAGAACCATTACATCCCGCATAATTTTAGGCATCACCAGATCTTCTATATATCCGATTCCTCCCATCAGCTCCATGCATTCACGCACGATATAGACCCCTGATTCGGACGACCATTTTTTAATCATGGGTGTAAGCAGACGAAGCAGAGAAGCTTCTTCCTTGTTACTGTTATCGGCCTTGTCGAGCGCTTCCACAGCTCTCCACAGCATGTAGAAGATAGAATTGTATAAGGCTGATAGCTCTTCCAGTTTAATGCGTATCAAGGCATGCTCGGCAGCCATCTTTCCAAAACTGGGGCGGTGACAGAGAAACTGATATGCTTCTATCAACGCTCTTCTGGCAGCCGCTACAGCTGCTACGGAATTGTACAGGCGTGAAAGATTCATCATTTCCGCCATGATCTTAAATCCTTCAAACTCCTTGCCCACCAGTATTCCTTCCGTCTCTCCCAGCATACATTCGGCGCTGGCCATGGAACGGACACCCAGTTTATCTTTCAGACGGATAATATCTATCGGATTCTTTTCTCCGCTAGGTAGTTTTTTCTCGACCAGGAAAATGGAAAGACCTTTTGTTCCTGCAATATTTTCATCCGTGCGTGCAAGTACAAAGATGATATCGGCATTGGCATTGCTGCAAAACCATTTTTCTCCGCTTAAAATATACCGGTCGCCTTTTACCTGACGGGCTTTTACAAGATTGGCTCCTACATCCGATCCTCCCGATTTTTCGGTGAGGAACATGGCTCCGGTCAGGAAATCGGCGGCATGATCGGTATAGATTCCGGGAAGGAGTCTTTTTTTATCTTCTTCTTTACAAAAGAGATCGATGAGACGGGCCACACCGTCGGTCATACACAGCGGACAATATTGTCCCGATTCACTCATAGCATACAGAAAGCCTGTGCTGAATCCTAAGAGATGCCGTTCTGTCTTGAAACGGGATTTCAAACCGGGTTCCCATTTCACCCGCATCATATCGGAAGCAACGGCAATTTCCATCAGCTCCCAATAGGCGGGATGAAACTTTATTTCATTAATCGTTTCGCCCAGAGGAGAGCGCTTTACAAGTTCCGGCCCATGCTTATCAGCCAGCAGAGACAATTCATTCATTCTTCCTGCCGATTCCTTTCCTTGTTTATCCAGTTTCGGACGTATATAAGAAAAGGCATCTGCAGAAAGACGTGAACTTAAATAATTGGAAAGAATGCGATCGCTCGCATAAAAATCGCTGCTTGGCTTATAGCTGCCGGCTAAAACTTTGTTTGGCATGGTTCCTTATCGGATAGCGCTTACTGCTGCATTTTCTTTTTAAACACTTTGATGGTTGCACCAGGCGACATGAAGAAAGGTAATTGACCCCAGTCTTTATATTTGGCCACCAGTTCATCTTTTTTAGAATCATCGGTAGCAGCCGTTTTCATATCCACAAAATACTGACGGAAGTTATCAATCAGCTCTATTCCTCCTATTTCACCATGCCCGGGAACGATCTTCTGGATATCAAACAGTTTCGGAAGCATATCGAATGTATACATATATCCATCGGGATCGGCAACACCTAGCAGGGCAGGAGTTTGTTTGTTAAGAACAATGTCCCCGGTAAACAGCATCTTTCGTTTGTGGAGGTATACTACAATGTCGCTGGCGGTATGTACATTTTTGCCGATATTAAAAAGGGTAACGGTGTCGGAACCCATTTTAATATCCATCTTATCTTTCAGCCACTGTGTCGGTAATGCTTCATCGCCATTTTGTTTTGTCCACTCTTCTTTGGTGTAATTTCCACCGGCTATAATAGTTTGCCCTTTATAGAATTTATTACCTCCCGTATGATCGGAATGGAAGTGCGTATTGATAACGAGAATAGGTTTACTTCCGGCCAGCTCTTTTACCTTTTTTGAAAGCTGTTCCGCAGCATCTCCCATTTTGGTATCAATCACAATAACCAGGCTATCGGAAGTAAGAATGCCGCTATTGCCGCCGCCGCCTAACACAATGGTCAGATCCTTGTCGTAATTGACAACAGAGGTTTTTTTCATTTTTTGCATCATCGGGTTTACATAGATCATAAACAGGGTAAACGCTGTTGCTCCAAGCACCAGCACTATGATCCCTACCCATTTGAGTATTTTCATCGTTGTTTTGGTTTTTATTTTACTGATTCCGTGAATATTAATTTAATGTTTCTACATATCGGGACAAGTAATAGTTGCCTCGCATGAAGGAGAAACAAAAGTAAGTAAGTTTTAGGAATAGGCTAATGACGGATTATGACCAGTAATCCGTTTTCGAAGAAGAGCGTATAATTCCAGTTATAGCTCCAGGTTTCTTTTGAACTGCCGGGCGTAGTGGTTTTCGACTGATCCCAGGGAGCACCCCAGGCTGCTTTGCACATGTCGGTGGTCATGCCGGGTTCTATTTTTCCTTCTGCTATCAGGGCTCCTTTACGGGCTCCGAAGCGCGTGGTGCATTCGGCTTCAAACTTCTCCTTTTTATCTTTTTCAGTCTGAAATAATTGTTCTTTCTGATTCCTGTTGGCATGCTCCAGACGATTGTATTCCCGGGCTGTCATAAAGCTTCTTTTGGCAGGATCCCAGGAAGGGGTAAGCTGTAGCTGATCTCTCTTTTCGTTTTTCAAAACGCAAAACAAGGCGTACGATGTTTCATGAGTATTGGTGTCCCTGTTTCCCAATACACTCACATCAATACACAACCATTTGCTTTTGTCACGGAGCAGGATTATTTCCTGATTTAAATACACTTGTTTTTGTTTTTCAAAATAGGCTGTGGGGAAAAACGCATCGAAATTGCTATAACAATACGGAGGATATTTACTCTGACACACCACCCAATAAAGAAATGTCGGATGAGAGAGATCGGCTTTATTTTCTCTCAGCACAAATACGGTGTGTATAATCAGGTCATCCCATTGTGCCTTAACCAGATCTTTATAACGTGATCCGCACCGGTTAACTGCTTTTACCTGTTTCAGCTGTTCCCGGGCATCACCTTTCAAAACAGATACAATGGTATAATACTTTTTGTCGATATCGCCTCCCGTGCTGTCTTTTGAAAACAAGACAGGCCCTGAATCATGATGAAGAACAGGGGGCAGATAGAGCTCCTGGCCTATAAACAGCTCGCTGTTTTCGGGTGTAAACTGTTCTCCCATAGTCTTCGTACTGTCGCAAAGCGAAGGACGGGATACGGTCTGTGAAAAAAACGCCGGGGAAGAGATAAAGAGTAAAAGAAGGAAAAAATTAAGTTTCATATAGTATTCGTTGCAATAATTAAGCCCGATATAAGGGAACTGGCATAAGAACCCAAGATAATGAATATATATCCTTGTTTTTCAAGGTATTTATCTTATCTTGAATGACCAATTCTCCCTTTCTTATTAATTACCATGTGCAGAACGGATCTCCGTATGGATATGCGTTCCTAAAACAAAAGTAAAATGAAAAAATATGTACTCTTTTTTATGTCATTTGCTATTATCGCTCTGAACATACAGGCGCAGGAATGTCTGAGTTCGGGTTTTTGCAGCAATGAAACAAATCAATATCCTTCCACCACCTTTTCCACTACCTCTTCTTCCTGGACCACGGTAAGCGCCTATATGAACGCTGGTAACTGGACCTTGTTCAATGTTACTTCCGGCAATGTATACGAGTGGAGCTATTGCGAAACACATGGAGGAGTATCCACCAACTGGGATGCTCAGCTTACGCTGATTAATAATAGCACATCGGCTAATCTCTGTTTCAGCGATAATAATTGTGGCACCGGTGGTAAAGGACCTTATATCAGCTGGACAGCCACCTATACCGGAGTAGTTAAATTATTGACAAGTCAGTCTAACTGCCAGAGCAATACCGGTTCGCCTTATAACACGTTGGTATGGAGACAGGCAAATGGTGGAGCAAGCACAACGATTTTAGGGGTAGATGTTTCGCATTACGACAGTGACGGATCCTATGGCAATATAAACTGGACACAGGTAAAAGGTACAGGAGGCATGTCATTCGCCTGGGCCAAATCAACGGAAGGAACTACCTATACCGATCCTTCCTATGCAACCAACAATACCAATGCTCATGCGGCGGGAGTGGCAATAGGCCCTTATCACTTTGCACACCCGGAAACGAACAGCGCATCTGCCGAAGCTACTTTCTTTTTGAGCGTAGCCGGATCGAATATCAAGGCCTGTTACCTGCCTCCGGCTCTGGATCTGGAAGATCCCCCAAGCGGACCATCACTTATATCTTCTATGACCAGCGCTGCGCTTACCAGTTGGGTGCAGACCTGGATGACGGCTGTTTACAATCAGACAGGCATCACGCCGGTGCTTTATACCAATGGTTCCATCGCATCGTACCTGAACAGCTCTTTAAATGTTTACCCGCTCTGGATTGCCGATCCCGATGGTAGCCCCACGGCTGCTCCGGTCAACATAGGTGTATGGACACATTGGACCTTTAAACAATATTCCTGGACTCTTGCCACCAGCGGAATCAATAACCCACAGGTGGATCAGGATGTTTTTAACGGGGATATGACGGCGTTTAACGCCTTGCTGAGTTGTGCCACAGGTGTTGCTGAAAAAACAGAAGAAAATAAATTTTCCCTCTATCCCAATCCTGCCAATGACCGGATTACCATTGAAAATACCTCCTTCAGCAATCAACCGCA
Source organism: Bacteroidota bacterium (assembly GCA_013288325.1). Taxonomy (GTDB): domain Bacteria; phylum Bacteroidota; class Bacteroidia; order Palsa-965; family Palsa-965; genus Palsa-965. The sequence continues at coordinate 1,887 of JABDCB010000011.1, read as the reverse complement.
AACCATTTCCATTTTCAATATGCAAGGCCAGCTGATTCTTCAGCAGGTTGTGCAGCAACATCAAACCGAAGTGAATATCTCCGGTTTTGCTCCCGGCATGTATGTGGTCAGGATGAGTACCGAAAATGGAGTAGAGGTGAAGAAGTTTCTGAAGGAGTAAATTTATTACTTTGTCATGAAAATAGGCTTCATTCGTAATAAGGGTATCACATGTCTCAGGATCAACATCTGCATATAGCACGTCAATGGTTTGACGCTTTTAATGAACATAACCTGGAGAAATTGCTTGCCTTGTATCATGAAAACGCGCAGCATTACAGCCCTAAACTGAAAATCCGCAAGCCGGACACACTGGGACTCATCAAAGGTAAGAATGAACTAAGAGCCTGGTGGAAGGATTCCTTTGATCGTTTACCTTCTCTCCAATACTTACCTCAGAATTTTATTGCAGGAGATACAGCGATATTTATGGAATATATCCGAAAGGTAAAGGGTGAAGAAGACCTTACCGTGGGTGAAGTACTCGAGATAAAGGATGGATTGATTGTGGCGTCGAGAGTATACCATAGTTAATCAACTATACAGAATTCAGTAACGCTGCGCTTAACTTGAAAATACACCTTCTCGTATTATTTTTCTTTGTGTGTGCCGGAATGGCCGAAAGCCAGAATGCAGATATTAATCTGTTGCGCAAAATCAACGTGCATCGTAACACAAAACTGGATGGTACCATGAAAGCCATTACCTGGACCGTACCGGTTCTTTGTCCTGTAGTGCCGCTTACCAATATAGGTATGGGATTTTATAACAACGATAAAATGCTTACCCGTCAGGGGGTGATAGCCGGTTCGTCGGTATTACTGGCCCTGGGTATCAGCACGGGTTTTAAATTTGCTGTAAAACGGAAAAGACCTTTTGTAACGTATGATGATATACAAAAGGAAACCAAGGCCGGACCTTTTTCATTTCCTTCCGGTCATACCACCAGTGCTTTTGCTTTGGCTACTGCCTATAGCCTGGCATACCCCAAATGGTATGTTATAGCACCGGCATATCTATACGCGGGTGCGGTGGCCTGGTCGAGGATGCACCTGGGTGTTCATTACCCTACGGATGTGCTGGCAGGTATCCTGATCGGTGCAGGTTCATCTCTGCTTTGTTATCAGGTACAGAAAAGCATCAAGTAGCCGGAATGCGATTTCTTATTTGACAGAGTATACATGGACATTCTTTTCAAGTATACTTTCCTCCGGCTCTTTGCCGGGAGGAAGGATAAAATGAAGAGGCCTTTTTCTCCAATACCGGAAAAGCGTAACAGAAAACCGAAAATATTGTTTCATATCAATATTCCTGGATTTAACCCCAACATAAAATGCAAAGGAAAAACTGGCCAGGAAATTGAATGTGCCTATTCCGATGATGCCCGCTATACAGAAAAATACATACGATAGTTTTAGACTGAAACTCATCTGATACAATGCAATAGCAAGATTGCCGGTGGAGAAAGTAATATGACGGATAGCATACGGGGTTGCGAAAAGATGACCGATGAGTCCCACCGTACCGAGTAAGAACCCTAAAAATACATTGCCGACAAGCGTGCCTGCATTCTTTTCCAGATAGGAGATGATACGGCTTCTCCTGCTTTTTTCATCTCCGGCAACGGATGACAGTTTATTGTGCAGACGCATTCCTATGCTGCTATACAAAACTTTATTATCCACATATCCGGCCACTACGCTGGAAACAAAAAGGAAGAAACCGGTGATCGCAGCAAAGACAAAAGACAGAGACGTGAATGGTTGCATTTCATGAAGCATCTCCATGGCTTCTCCGTTATTTACCAGCGGATGACCGCAAGCCTTAGCAAAAAGGACGGACCATAAG
>JABDCB010000010.1 GCA_013288325.1 Bacteroidota bacterium | reverse complement strand
TTCTGCACATCGGTCTGGCTGTAAACAATTTTCTTTTTACGAATATGTTCAAGAGCTGAATTCACCATAATCCTTCGGATCCATCCTTCAAACGATCCGGTTCCGGTGTATTGTGAGAGATGGTGAAACACTTTCACAAAACCATCCTGAAGAACGTCTTCTGCTTCCTCTCTGTTTTTTGTATAGCGCAGACAAACGCCCAGCATCTTCGCAGAGAAACGCATATATAATGCTTTCTGCAAATCACGCTTTCCGGCTCTACAGCCGGTTATCAATTCATCATCCGTAATCTTCAAACACGATGAATTAGGGCCATTCTCTTAACAAGATGCAGGGATAGGGGAAAAGGTTGCACGGGGTAAAAATAAAGGAGAATCTATTACCAGACGTTATTATTTCTAATAGTCTGAGTATCTATTGTTTAAGTAAAATCTCGTAACGATCATGCAACCATTATCATGGAGGAGCATCTTATATACAAAACCCCAACGCTATGAAAAGGAAACTGTTGATCTGCATTCCAGCCCTGTTAGTGAGCCTTATTGCCTTAGGCCCTCTGTGCTCCTTTAATGCTGGCCTTGACAAAAATAAAAGTGCTATGGGGCAAGCCAGTTCCTGCGGAAGTCCTGGTGAACCCGGAACATGCTCCAGAAGCGGGTGTCATGGAGCAGGAAGCGGTGGCTTGGCTGACAATGCTGGCCCTGGCAGTCTCACCATTACATCTGTTCCAGCTATGAGCAGCAATAACTATGTTCCTGGTCAGCTATATCATATGACCGTAACGGTAAATGAAAGCGGAAAAGCCCATTATGGTTTTGGTTGCGAGATTCTCGACAACAGCGGAAACACCAATACCCATACCAATAATACGGCAGGGACTATCACCGTTACAGATGCAGCCAATACAACCACCTGGCAGGCATACGGAACGGGTAGACTTGCAATTACGCAAAATTCATCGGGTGGTTATAGTTCCAATGGAGCCTCTTTTATATTCGACTGGACAGCCCCCGCTTCCGGCCTTGTAAACATTTATTTATGCGGAAACGCCACTAATAATGATGGATCAGCCGATGCTCCGGATAATATCTATTCCCTTAACCGTCAGCTTTCACCACTGGCTACCGGTATTGCAGAATTGGAAACCGAAGCTGTTTCCATGCACGCCTATCCTGTACCCGCTCATGATGTGCTGTATCTTTCCTTCAAAACAATGGAAGAAGGGCATCTGCTGGTTAATTTATACAGCATTGACGGACTTCTTGTACGAACCCTTGAAAACAAAGGCGTTGAAGCCGGACCCTATAATCAATCCTATGCCGTAGGCGATTTACCCAAAGGCACCTATGTGATCCGGATGGAGGTAGGCAATGCCACCCATTCAAAATTGATCATGATACAGTAATTTACATCACCTCATGCGGCAAAAACCAGCATAATACATTCTGGCACCCTCCATCTCATTTTAACAAACATTGGCTCGCCACCTTATCTTCCAATCATAGATAAGGTGGTTTTTTTTGTTCTAACTTCGCATCAGATAACATCACTATGAAACGATTTGTATCTTTTTTCTTTCTTTCCCTCTACGCTCTTTCCGCAACCTATTCTCAAAACAACACTTCTTCTGCCCCGGGCGATATTATAGAAGGGATAGAGAAACTGGAAGTGGTGGGATCAGTGCTATACATAGCAGCTCATCCTGATGATGAAAACACACGCTTGCTGGCTTACTTAGCTTCTGAAAAAAAAATGCGTACGGCCTATCTTTCGCTGACACGGGGAGACGGGGGACAAAATCTGATCGGAAAAGAACAAGGCGATCCCCTGGGTCTGATCCGCACCCAGGAGCTGCTTGCTGCCAGAAGAATGGATGGCGCAGAGCAATTTTTTACACGTGCCAATGATTTCGGATATTCAAAAAATCCGGAAGAAACATTTTCGATCTGGAATAAAGACAGTATCCTGGCGGATGTAGTATGGACCATCCGCAATTTTCGTCCCGATGTAATCATCTGTCGTTTCCCTACTACCGGTGAGGGGGGACATGGACATCATACTGCTTCTGCCATCCTGGCTCAGGAAGCATTTGATGCTGCTGCCGACCCCAATCGTTTTCCCTGGCAGCTGGCACATACAACAGTATGGAAAGCCAAACGATTATACTGGAACACCTTTAATTTCGGAGGTACCAATACCACCGCTCCTGATCAGCTAAAGATTGATGTGGGCGTATACAATCCTTTACTGGGTAAGAGCTATGGCGAAATTGCAGCCGAAAGCCGTTCCAATCATAAAAGTCAGGGCTTCGGTTCGGCCCGGTCCAGAGGCAGCGGAATAGAATATTTTAAACTGATAAAAGGCGAAGGCGGAGCAACGGATTTATTTGAAGGTGTTGATATCAGCTGGAAACGATTTGACGGCATGATGGAAATACAGCACCTGGCCGACAGTTGCAAAAAAATGTTTGTTCCTTCAAATCCTGCTACCATCCTTCCTTTGCTGGTGAAACTGTATGCATTGCTCGACAAAAATTATCCGAGCGAACAGGCCCGCTGGGCAGAGATAAAAAGAAAAGAAACAGAAGATCTGATTCTGAAATGCGCCGGTTTATGGATAGAAGTAGATGCTGCTGACTATAGCACTGTGCCCGGAGCCATTGTAAACCTGAATGTGCAATTAGTAAAACGCAATGCATGCGATGTAAGGTTGGACAAAATAAGTTACTGGACCGGCCCCGATACCACCCAGCCATTTCCCTTGAAAACAAATGAACTTATCAGCATCAAACACAATGAACCTGTAATGGCCAACCAGCCCTGGTCGGATCCCTATTGGCTGCGGGAGAAACACAGTGTTTCCGTTTTTAACATTATCAATCCTTTATTGATCGGTAAGCCTGAAAATGATCCTGCCCTTCATGTATTGTTTCAGCTCACCATTGCCGGAGCCATGATTACCGTTGAACGCCCGGTGGTATATAAATATACCGATCCCGTAAAAGGAGAGGTATACCGTCCTTTTGAAGTACTGCCTCCTGCAACTGTAAACATTGCCGAGAAAATGTATGTATTCAGCGATGCTTCGGCACGCACCTTTGATTTTGTAATCCATGCCAATATGGATGGAGCTGCCGGTACCCTGCAACTGAAGGCACCCGAAGGATGGATCGTTACCCTGAAAAATGCGGATTTTCATCTCGACAAAAAAGGGGATGAAACTATTTTGCAGGCCAGTATCAGTCCCTCCAAAACAGGAAAAAACGGAACTCTTTCCGCATCACTGCTGATCAAAAACAATACCTACACCAAAAGCATCCGGCGTATTGAATACGATCACATCCCCTATCAGTTTATTCTGAGTGATGCAGAAGCCGGTCTGGTTAATATCAATCTGAAAAAGACCGGAACCAATATCGCTTATATTCCCGGGGCGGGAGATGATATACCGGCTTGTCTTAAACAGATTGGATACAATGTGACTATCCTGACGGATGAAATGCTGAAAACGGAAAACCTTTCCCGTTATCAGGCTATTCTTACCGGGGTAAGGGCATACAATACTACGGAGCGTCTTCAGCTGTACTATCCCAAACTGATGCAGTATATACAAAACGGAGGCAACCTGATCGTACAGTATAATACCAACAGCCGCATAGGCCCCGTAGTGGCCAAAATAGGTCCGTATCCGTTTACAATAAGCCGCGACAGGGTGACGGATGAGCATGCCGAAATTCAAATGCTTCTTCCACAGCATCCGGCATTTAATATTCCTAATAAAATAGGTCCCGATGATTTTGAAGGATGGATACAGGAGCGCGGTATTTATTTTGCAGGCGAAATGGATGCGCATTACAAAGGATTATTATCCATGCACGATCCGGGAGAAAAAGCTTCGGAAGGAAGTCTTATTGTGACTCCTTATGGCAAAGGTAATTTTGTATATACCGGGTTGGTGTTTTTCAGGGAGCTTCCTGCCGGCGTGCCGGGGGCATATCGTTTGCTGGTTAATTTACTAAGCCTGCCTCCCAACAAATAAAAAACAATGCAGGGATGAGTGATGAAAAGCCTCCTTTTGGTAAAAGCTGGAACATGCTTTACGTGTTGCTGGTAGCAGCACTTATTGTCTGCATCTTTTCTTTTTACTTTATCTCCCGCTATTTTTCATGAGTACACCCGACTGGATCATCCTGGTACTCACCATAGGTTTCATTCTTCTGTACGGAATCTGGAAAAGCCGTGGAATGAAAAATATTGAATCCTTTCTGCTTGCCGACAGAAAGATGCCCTGGTACCACGTAGGGCTTTCGGTAATGGCTACACAAGCCAGCGCCATCACCTTCATTTCAGCGCCGGGCCAGGCCTATACGGACGGGTTACGTTTTGTGCAATTCTATTTCGGACTTCCATTGGCCATCATTATTTTATGTACCAGCTTCATCCCCATCTTCCGCAAGCTGAAAGTTTTTACGGCGTATGAATACCTGGAGACCCGCTTTGATCAAAAAACCAGAACCCTCACCGCTCTGCTCTTTCTGTTGCAAAGAGGCCTCTCCACCGGAATTTCCATTTATCTGCCTTCTATCATTCTCTCCACCATCCTGAATGTAGATTCAACCTATACCACGTTCTTCACCGGCTGCATCGTTATTTTCTACACCGTATACGGAGGGGCCCGGGCAGTGTCTTACACACAGATGCTGCAAATGATTATCATCTTTTCCGGCCTCTTCCTTGCGGCATGGATGGTGGTACATATGCTCCCGTCCAATGTAGGTTTAGGAGATGCGCTTCACATTGCCGGCAAAATGGGAAAGATGAATGCCATTGATACCCATTTCGATCTGAACAACAAATACAATATCTGGTCGGGAATAATAGGCGGTTTTTTTCTCCAGCTGTCTTATTTCGGTACCGATCAGAGTCAGGTAGGACGTTATCTTACCGGACGGTCCGTCACCGAAAGCAGGCTGGGACTCATCATGAACGGGTTTATCAAGATCCCTATGCAGTTCTTTATTTTAATGATCGGAATCCTTGTATTCAGTTTCTATCAGTTCATAGCTCCTCCCCTCTTTTTCAATGCACATGAAGTAAGCAATATTGAACACAGTCCCTATCAGGGCGACTGGCAAAAGCTGGATGCAGCATACACCCTTGCCAACCAAAAGAAAACAGAAACGGTGAATGAGCTGGTCACCGCATTGCATGCCGGAAGCAGTGTGGCGGAAGATTCAGCGCGTATCCATCTGCAGCATGCGGATAAAGCTTCTCTTCAAATCAGAAAACAAGCCGTAGAGTTGCTAAAGAAAAACAATTCCAGAGCCGATGTGGATGACTCCAATTATGTGTTTCTGAATTTTGTTACCAAACATTTTCCGGTAGGAATGGTAGGGTTGTTGATTGCCATTATCTTTTTGGCTTCCATGGGGTCTATTGCCAGCGCCATGAATTCCCTGGCCTCGTCTACCGTGATCGATTTTTACCGCCGTATCATACGAAAAGATGCCGGGCCATCCACTTACCTAAAGGCTTCGCGTTGGTCAACTGTAGGCTGGGGGTTTTTCTGTATCGTCGTAGCCTTGTATGCTCACAAACTCGGCAATCTGATTGAAGCGGTCAATAAATTGGGATCTATCTTTTATGGAACCATACTCGGCATTTTTCTGGTTGCCTTTTTCCTGAAAAAAGTGGGAGGACAAGCCGTTTTTTATGCAGCACTCATTACCGAGGTCTTTGTTATTGTGGCCATGTATTATGAGCTATGCGCTTATTTATGGCTCAATGTATTCGGGTGTCTGTTGGTGATGATTATTGCATGGGTGTTGCAAAAAGCCATGACTCCGTTTGTAAAACCGGTCTAAAGAAAAAGCCGGGAGCAAGTGCTTCCGGCTTTTCTTATTTATGCGTTGAGGCTTCTACTATTTCCCGCCCTTCTTGGCTTCTGCAATCAGCTTCTCATTCAGTTTTACATAATCATCATTCTTGGCATCTTTGGCCAGTGCCATGCTCTGCTCTGCCGACTCGGTAGCTCCTTTGTAATCCTTCATTTTCATCTGAATTTTGGCTTTCAGGTGAACAACATAAAAAGCCTTGTTTTGCTCAATAGCTTTGTTTACCCAAATCAGCGCCTGGTTCATATCCTTATCATTTTCATAATAGTAGGATGCTGCCTGAAAATAAGGACGCTTGTCATCGGGAGACATCGATGAGGTAATATTCCGCATCACTTTGCTATCGATATCCGTGGTTACTTTAACAGGAACGGAAGTCTTATCCCATTCCAATACGATATTGGCCGAGTTAGGCGTAACATCCGCAATGGTGATGGTAAATGTTTCCAGCTTATTCATGGTTGTATTGGCCTTTGCCTGTACATGCAGTACTTCTTTATCTGTTTTGTAGTCGGCTACGTTACCACCCAGTGTTAAATCGGTGGTGAACATAATATCCCATTTATCCTTGTTCGGAATGGTATACAAACCATAGGTACCGGGTGCGAGTGTTTTATCTTCGATCTTCACGGTATCTGTGAATGTTACTTTGGTGGTGGCATTGGCACCGGTGCGCCATATCTTTCCGAAAGGAACTACATCACCGAAAATAGTACGGCCCTTCATACCCGGACGGGAATATTCAATGGTGATTTCACCCAATCCGAAATTCTGTTTTACCGTAGCTCCGGGACTTGGAGCAGGAACTTTAAGCTGCTGGGCTATGGCCTGCGGTGCAACCAACGAGGTGATTGCAAATCCGATGGATAGAAATATAAGCTGACTCTTTTTCATGTTTTGGTTTTTAAAATGAAACCAAAACTACTGCTTTTAAGGATAATAAGTGATGGGCTGGATAAAATAAACTAGCAGGCAGGCCTAATGTGAAGGATTGATCTGAATAGAGGTGGTAAGACAGAAGAGATTCTGACTTTTGTTTTTTTCGGCCAGTTCAAAGGTATAGGAAAAGCCATTCTTCATTTTTACGGTAATAAGACCAATACCCCCACCAACGTTTTCAATATTGTCACTGCCAATGGTGCTTTGAAACAAAGCCCGAAGAGCATCTTCATCGCCTTCGTTTACTGTTTTGATACGGGACAACAGGGCAGCCGTATCGGCTTTATACACGGTATTGGAAATACAGACTTCAATAAGGGCTTTATTAACCACTTCCAGACTCACGAGAATGGGCTCATCGGGCAGGTTTTTACTTTTATAGTATTCGTGGGGATTGGTCAGCAGCTCTTCAAAAATATAGGAACACCGCTTTTGACGACCTGTATCGCTTACATAGGTATCTACCTTTTCACGAAGCAGGGCTACCAGCTTTTTCTTTATTTCAAAAGTAATGGGCCCGGCATAATCCAGTATGAGCTCTTTATGAAATATACCTGTCATCAGTCCGGTGCGGTTATTTGTAACCGGGTCTAAGGTAAGAAATTATCAGTAGACGCTTAAAATACTATCTTTGAAATCCAGCATAAAAAAAGATATGTCAGACCATCTTTTCCGGCTCATCAAATCGCTGAGCAAAAACGAGAAAGTGTACATCAAGCGAAATGCTTCCTTTCACATGCTGAAAGGGCAGAAAAATAATTATATCCGTCTCTTTGATGCCCTGGACCGGATGAAGGAATATGACGAATCGCAGCTGATGAAAAAATTCAGCGGCGAACAGTTTGTACGAACTTTACCTGCTGCCCGAAACTATCTTTTTCATGTTATTCTCCGCAATCTGGAGTCGTACAACAGCAGCGTAAGAAGCGAAATAAGAGGCTGTCTGAACCAGGTAGAGATCCTGTTTGAGAAAGGACTTACCGATCCCTGTTTAAAGATTATAGCCCGTGCAGAAACCCTGGCTCTTAAATATGAGCTGACCGAAGAATATTACAGTATCTGGGCCTGGAAAATGAATCTGAACGGGCGCGAGTCAAATGCAGGAAAACAATTGCTCGAAAGCGGAAAGATGTATGCTTCTGTCAAGGATAACCTGACCGAACTGAACCAGGCCGCCCTGGACGAGTATGAGATGAAACTGATCACACACCGTTGTGCCCAGCTGGGTCTTGCCCGTAACGAAGCCGACATCCTGGATCTGGAAAATATGCGGGCCGATATTGAAGGCCAGTGGAAAAAAGGGGAGCATTCTTTTTCCTCCACCTTTATGCATTACCACAAGCTTACCACTTTGTATCAGGCGCTTAACAAACCCATGAAAGAGCTTCTTTTCCGCCGGAAAAAACTGGAGCTGATGAGTTTGAATATGCACATGATTGATATTCCTCCTTTCCTGTATCTCTTTCCGGGCGAAATGGAAAAAACATTTCAGCTGGAACTGACATTGGGATATTATGATCAGCTGCTCGAAAATTTTGACCGTCTGTATAAACAATGTCAGAAAAGCCGATCGCACCGTAAGCTGCTCCAGGTTTATCTGTACCAGCTCCGTTTCAGCGCCTGTCTTCAAACCGGTTTGTTTGATGCCGCCTGGGAGCATTCCAAAAAAGCATTGAATACCCTTGCGGCACTGGATCTTACACAGGCACTGGAAGCCAGAAGAACACGGCTGCAACTGGACTGCGCCATCATTCATCTTTTTCAGCAAAATCATAAAGCCGCTCTTCGTACGCTTGACGATCTGATGAGCAGCGACTCCATCCAGGCTCAGACCGATATCTATTATTTTGCCCAGATATTGCAGCTGCTGGTATTTTTCGAAAAAGGCGATATCGAACTGCTGCTTTATAAAACCCGGTCGGCATACCGGACCCTTTACCGCAATAAAAAATTATACAAAGCCGAAAAACTGCTTCTTGATTTCTTACGCAAGGAGAACGAAGCCGGGTGGGATAAGAAAACAGAACCGCAATTATTCGGTCAGCTGAAAGAAAAACTCCTCGAGCTTTTCCGGAACCATCCAGAAGAAAAGAAATTCCTGAGTTATTTCGATCTGCTGAGCTGGGTAGACAGCAAGATTGAAAAACGACCGGTCTCCGAAATAATCCAGCGTAATCACAAACGGCTTTTCGAATCAAGCGGAGGGAAGTCCCTGCTCCAGCATTTGACGCGTCAGGATTAAATTGACAGATTTTTTTTAATTTTAAGGTATGAAAACCATCTCCGGCATTCTGTTTCTTGCATCTGCTGTGTTGTTTCAAACAGGCGATGCTGCCTTGTTCGGCACCTATGTTTTTAACCCGACCCGAAAGATAGAGCTGAAAAAAGATCACACCTTTGTAGAAAGCAACGGAGATGACTGGAGAAACGGAATGTGGAAACTAAGCCACGATACCCTGGTATTACAGGACGGAATGATACACAATACACATCCCCGTCAGGCTCCACCTGTTTATGCTCCTTTTTTTCTGCTCAAACAAGGGATGATTATCAATGGAGTGGATTATTACAAGAAGCTAACGAAAAAGTAAGCTATTACACTGTTCCACTATTGCATCGTTTTATCCTCCCCCTTGCCCCCTCCAGAGGGGGATAGTATTCGTATCCTTTCAAGTTTATCCCCCTCTAAAGGGTGACACGGCTTTTATCCCCCTCTGGAGGGGGCAGGGGGAGGATGTTAGCCAATACACCAATAGATTCTTCACCCTCATTCACTTGCCCTACGCTTCTGTTCAGAATGACAAAGGATGGGTTCACCGATTGATACAAAAGGTGCGCTTATACCATCTCCATCTTCGCCTTTACCAACTCCTTGTGTGCAGATACATCCTCCAGGGATACAAATCCTATCTCCTACTACACAAATCTTATCTCCAGGTACGCAAATCGGATCTCCCGCTACACAAATCCTATTTCCAACTACACCGATTCGTACTCAATCTTTACCGATGCCATCTCCATTGTCACAAATCCTGACAATTCCTTCACCGATACCATCTTCAACTTCACGAATTGTATCTCTTCCTTTAGCCATACACTCTTTTCCTTTAGCTGGAGAGTCTCCTCCTTTAGCTATAGCACCTGTTCGTGAGAGCCTACATACTCTATTCGTGAATTTAGATGCTATTTTCGGACAGATTGACAGTATTCGTGAACCTTTAGATACAATCGGCGAAGGAAATGTTCGTCTTCTTTTACCTCGAGATGCTCTTCGTGTACCGAAAGGACAAATTCATGAATAAATTGTCAGAATTTGTGACAAAAAAGACACATTCTCTTCACGAGGAGATACAATCGGTAAAGGAAAAGACACTCTACCTAAAGGAAAATAGTCTTTTCCTTTAGATGGAGAGTGTCCTACTATAGATACACCACCTGTTTTGAAGTTTCGGAATAATATTTGGCGACAAATTGTCACGATTACCGGTGGCTGAGCGGAAGAGCGCTCCCGAAATCCACCTTCTCATCCGGCAAAAGGAAATAGATTTTCCTTACTTTTAATCCTCAAATCCTCTATATGAAGCATCTGTTCAGAAACTGGTTTATCGGAATCTGTTATTGTTTCCCTTTGCTGGCTTCTGCACAAAATAATGCAGTGGATTCTCTTCTTCAGCATCTCAGCAAAAAAATAAAAGATAGTGCACAAGTTAACCTCCGGGTACGGATTTCCGATGCACTTCGCAAAGCCGGCAAACCTGCCAATGCAATGGCTTTCGGTAGGGAGGCCCGGGCCCTTGCCGAAGAGATTCACGACGAGCATGGCATGGCCTATGCCATCTTGTGTCTGGCTAAATGCGAAGACGGACAAAGTAATCTGGATACGGCTATAGCGCTTTACAACCGGTGTCTGGAACAATTCAAACAACAAAAAGATCTTACCGGACAGGGGAATGCAGAGCTGGGACTGGGCAATGCCTGGGATGCCAAAGGCAATGAGGAAAAAGCACTGGAGCATTATATCCGCTCGCTTCATGCCCGGGAAAGCACTGCCGACAGCGCCGGTATTGCCGGAGCCCTGGTAGGCATTGCCAATGTATATGTGACCACCCGTCAGCTTGATAACAGCCTTGCCAATTATCTGAAAGCCTATGGCATGTATAAACGGCAGGGCAATAAAACGATGGTATCCTGGATCCTGAACAATATAGGTACCGCCTATTATGATTCGGGCGACAATACCCACGCCATTGAATATTTCAAAGAATCGGTAACGATGAAAAAGGAGCTGGGCGATTCCATGGGCCTGTCCACCACCTATAACAACCTCATCAATATTTTCAGCGAACAGAAAGATCCGGTAGAGGCCTGTCACTATGCTCAGCTGGCTTATAATATCCGCAAAGGAGGGGAAGATGTGCTGGCTTTTGCATTCTCGTCCAACAATCTGGGAATGGCACTATTGGCATTGAATGACTACCGCAAGGCCGCCATTTATTTTGACGATGCCTTACAAATAGGTCTCAAACAAAAAGCTTATACCATACTGGCTACTTCCTACCAGGGACTGGCCAGGGTACATTCGGCCATGGGTGAATGGAAAGAAGCGTATCATCAGCAGGATCTGGCTGCGGCGGCTAATGATTCGGCTTTTAATATCGAGAACAGAAAACAGATCAATGAACTGAGCGCCCGTTTTGAAAATGCAAAAAAAGATAAAGCCATCATCGAAAAAGATGCCAGGATAAAAGCCGAAATGGCTGAGTCGAGACAAAGCTCGCTCGAACGCAATATTGTATTGGCGGCCCTGCTGGGCGCTATGGCACTGGCATTCTTTATTTACCGCAGCTACCGGCAGAAACAAAAGGCCCATGCCGAAATTTCACGTCAGAAAGTAATTATTGAGATGAAGAACAAGGAGACGATGGACTCCATACACTATGCAAAACGAATTCAGAAAGCGCTTTTTGCCGGTGAACAGCTGTTGAAGGAAAAACTAAACGAACATTTTATTCTTTATAAACCTAAAGATATTGTAAGCGGAGATTTTTACTGGGCCTATGGAAGCCGCGATCGTTTCCTGATCTGCATGGCCGACTGCACCGGACATGGTGTACCCGGAGCTTTTATGAGTCTGCTCAACATTTCCTTTTTAAACGAGGTAACCATCGAGAAACAGATTACACGTCCCGATCTGGTGCTGAATAGTGTGCGCAATTCTATTATTCATGCGCTTCATACCGATGAAAACGGCGGAGCACAGGATGGAATGGATGCTGTATTTTGCTCTTTTGATTTCAATGCCGGGAAGATGGAATATGCCGCTGCCAATACCAACTTTTACCTGATCCGGGAGGGAATGCTGCATACTTCATTAACCGACAAAATGCCTGTAGGCAAATCGCCCCGCGATCATATTCCGTTTTTGCTGCAGGTGATGGAATTAAAAAAAGGAGATCTGATCTATCTGCTTACGGATGGATATGCCGACCAGTTTGGAGGCGCCAAGGGTAAAAAAATTATGTACAAACAACTGGAAGATGTGCTCTTGAAAAATGCGCATCACCCGCTTACCGAACAAAAACAAATCCTGGAAAATTACTTTGAAACGTGGAGAGGGAATCTGGAACAGGTGGATGATGTTACCATCATAGGCATTCGCATCTAACCGCTCACTCTCCTTAACCGATCGGCTTCACCGGACTTCCCGTCCAGATTGTGCCATCCGGGAGATGCTCCCCTTTCATTACCAGCGACAGGGCTTCAATCTCCACATCCTCCCCTACTTCGGTATCATACAATACAATGGCTTTGGATCCGATGCTGCTTCGGGCTCCTATTTTAACAGGGCCAATCTTCATAACGCGGTCTTCAAACAAATGACTTTGTGGTCCGCTGTCTTCATTCAGTGCAGCATCATCTCCAATGGTGATCATATCATACTCTGTAACATCGGTGGTATTCATATACACCCTTCGTCCTATTTTCACACCCATCAGTTTAAGCAGATTGGGCAGCCAGGCAGTGCCTTTCAGAAACTGCAACAGAAAAGGAACAGCCAGCGCTTCGTAAATAACGGTGATGGCTTCGCTCTTCCATACTCCCATGGTCCAGATAGGCATTTGTTTGCTTTTGTATTTACCTACAAACAACCATTTGAGCAATACGGTAATCAGGAAAGCAGGCAAGCCTATAAATCCTATGTAATAAAGCGGAAACACCAGCACGAATTTCCACCAGGGTTCATCGGCCAGCAGATCATGACCATAAGCTATCAGCAGAATACTGAGACAGATGATAGCTGTTTCCGGAATCATGATACGGAACAACTCCACTACCGCCCTGCAAAAATAGCGTATGCGGGACGGACGTGCCGTAAGTCCCGGTTTAAATGCTTTGCTTTCCTGACGTTTGGGAAGAGCGATAGCCGGCGATCCGAACCAGTCGGAAGGCTCATCGGGATTAATCTGCTCCGGACGAGGTGGAGTGGAAAGCACTCCGATAAGGATATTGCTGGGCAATTTATATCCCTGAGGAATAAGAGCACTGTTACCTACAAAACTATTGCTGCCTATAACCGTTTCATCCAGTACCAATTGCTTGCCACGTACATCGGCCTCACCTAGTAATACGGCATCGGCAATAAATGCTCCATCACCGATCGTCAGCAAGGGATGGGTAACATTGGCAGCGGTACTAATTTCGGATTCCTTACCCACTTTAGCTCCCAGTCCCCTGAAAAAAGAAGATACATAAACAGTAGCATACAAAGGATGAAGCACAATAAGGGATAAAGACATGAGCTGATCGGAAAGCCATTTACGTACATACACCGCACTATGCACCGGATACTTTCCGGGTTTAATATCCTTCATCAACAGACGGGTGAATACAATCGTCATCAGAATAAATAAAAACTGATACCCCAGGGTAAGCAGCGGAATATAGATCAGGTAACTGAAGTCATAATCGGCCGCCGAGCTATCCAGCTCATTGATCACATACATCACAGGAAACAAGGGTAGCAATACGGCAAAAGGAAATATCACCAGGAGGAAAAAATAGAGAATGGAATAGCTTCTTAGTTTCGCATCTGAAACAGGCAATGGCTGCTGAAGGGCTTCGGGTGCACGGGTTTCTATTTTCTGAGCAGGACTTCCGTTCCAGACTTCCCGTTCCTTGATCACTTTTCCTTCCTGCAAATGACTTTGATCCTGCAGTTCGCCCCAATCTTCAATCGTGGCACCACCGGCCACCACCGAATTGGTTCCGAGGTATACATGATTACCGATTACAATACGGCGTATCCGCATCATGCCACCTGACACGGTCATATTGTTTAACAGCACTTCCGAACTGATGCTCACATCTTCGCCTATCGTTACCAGATCTTCAGCTCCTATTTTAAAAGCGCTTAACTGTGCATCTTTCGCCACCTTCACACCCAACATGCGCAGATAAGCCGCATATACAGGCGTACCATTCAGAAATTGAATAGGCACCAGATCCTGAATCGTCTTCACCAGCCACACCCGGAAATAATACATTCCCCAGAGCGGATAATCTCCTTCTTTAAACTTGCCAATAAACAACCACTTACTGAGGATACCGATAAAGGTGAATACAGGAGGGATAAAAACAAAAAGGACAAATGCTGCCAGAATACCATACGCATGACTGTCTGTGCGCTGCAGTGTATAATAATAACCCAGGTAAGGGAAATACACCTGCCCTCCGAACAAACCGAAAATAATAAGCAATGAAAACGACTGTGCCACCCAGCACAGAAAAAACCGGACGGATGATATAGGCTGAAATATTTTTTTCTCTTTTTTCTTTTCTTTTCCTTCGGCTTGTTCCCAATGCGTTATAAGTGCTTTAACAGGGCGATGCTGATATACATCACGCAAAGAAGCATGTGGTATGCCGGCTTCTTTCCTGAGTTTGGAAACAAAAGAGGCGGCCAGGAGCGAATGTCCTCCGAGGTCGGTAAAGAAATCCATTTCGGGATTGATGGGTCTGTTTGGAAATACTTTCCGCAATACAGCCAGCACCCGGTCTTCTGCCGGCCCGAAAGGATTGATAGGATCATCTGCTGAAGCAGCTTCTGTTGCTGCCTGCAAAAAGGCTTCGGGAACAGGTAATACTTTACGGTTTATTTTTCCGCTTGGCAGTCTGGGCATTTCTGCCAGCAGGGTAATGATACCGGGAACCATGTATACCGGCAATACCTTTTGTAATTGCTCACGCAAGGAGGCTTCATTACATTGGGCGCTAGGCTCACACACCACAAAACCCACCAGCTCATCATAGCCGTTCTGATCTTTCATCACCACTACAGCGGCAGCTTTTACACCGGTCTGCATGGCCAGCTGGCTCTCAATCTCTCCGAGTTCTATACGATAGCCTCTTACTTTTACCTGATCATCAAACCTTCCCTGAAATTCTACTTTTCCATTGGGATGAATAATCGCTGCATCACCGGTACGGTATATTTTATTACCGGGAAGAAGAGCCAGCTTCTCCGGTTTGACAACAAATTTTTTTGCCGTCAGCTCCGGCAGTTTCATATATCCTTCGCCAACACAGGGGCCACTGATAATAAGCTCTCCGCTTTCTCCCATGGGAAGAAGATTCAGATCATCATCAACAACAGCCAGGTTATAATTGGGCAAGGGATCGCCTATTGTAATTTCATCACCCGGTTTCAGGGCAATCATGGTAGAAGTAACCGTAGTCTCCGTAGGACCATAACTGTTGAAAAACCGTATTCCCGGCTTGCTCCATCGGTTCAGTACCGGCTTGGTACAAGCCTCTCCTCCCGCATTCACCAAACGAAGCGATGGAATATCATCATCCATCACCCCAAGCAGACTTGGAACAGCATGTAAAACGGTAATCCCGTTTTTCTTCAGAAATTCCGGCAACTCATCCATCGCTTTGGCGGTGGTGGCATCGGCCACAAAAAGAGTGGCTCCGGCAAAATAACCGATCCAGGTTTCTTCACACCACATATCAAATGAAATGGAGAAGCCCTGGTATACTTTATCATCTGCACGTATCTCCAGTATCGTTTGCTCGGCTCTTACCAAATGACATATCTGAGCCTGACTGATGGGAATACCTTTGGGCTTGCCGGTACTTCCTGATGTGTAAAGAATATAAGCCATGTCCGAGGGATCACGGTCGGCCTTCAGGGATATAACCTCATCCTTTGCAGGCTGTGCAATCACCGGTATGGATGCAATGGAAAAAGATAATTTCTTGTCGGTAATACAAGCCAACGCTCCGCATTCGGTGAGGACGGTATGGACCCTTTCTTCGGGCATTTCACTATCCAGAGGCACATAGGTGGCTCCGGCTTTCACAATACCCAGTACGGCAACATGTAATTCAATTCCTCTGGGCCACCAAACTCCGATACAGGTGCCGCGACCAAACCCTCGTTTCAGCAGATCGCTGGCAAAGGCATCACTCCACCTATCCAGTTGGGTATAAGTTACTTGTTTAGTACCGCTAACGAGTGCCGGCTTATCGGCCTGTAATTGAGCGGACGCTTTAAACAAATCAGCAAGTGTCTCATGGACAATGAGTTCAGGCCTGTTTGCGCCAAGTAAAATACTAGGTGGATTCATAAATGGGTATCAGACCTTCCGGGGAGGCTGCTAAGCTGTATTCTACCCGCAATGTAAGACTTATCTGCTAAAGAGCGTGTGTGTTTTTGACAATAATTTAAGCATTTGAAGTGGATCGCTTTTTTTTGCTTATCCAAAAGCAAAGAACACCAAAATTAAAATCCAAATTCAAACAACATGACTTTCCCTTAACTTCGCTGATGCAACGTGAAATCCTCGTCTATTATGCCTTGGAAAAAGAGTTATGGACCCGGGAAACCTATGCCACAGCACTTGCTCTTCTTCCTCCTGTTTTGACGGAACGTATAACAGCCTACCAGGATGAGCGCGATAAACAAAACAGGCTTTGCAGCAAACTCATGCTACAGGATATGCTTTCCGAATTTCCTTCCGGAATGAATCTTTCTTTGAACAACCTTCACTATACCCACAGCGGGAGGCCAAAACTTTCTTCTGATCTGGATATCAATATTTCTCACAGCGGTAATCTGGTTGTGTGTATCGCAGCTCTTCATAAAAAAGTGGGGATCGATACGGAAGAAATAAAGCCCTGCGCCTGGAAAGATTATGAAACCTATTTCCAACCCGAAGAATGGGATCAGCTGCTTCGCTCTTCTTCTCCCTATTCTGATTTCTATACTCTTTGGACCCGAAAGGAAGCATTATTAAAAGCAACAGGCCAGGGTATTTTCACCGACTTCTCTGCTTCCGGAAATCTGTCTGCAAAAAACAGAAACGCAAAGGAAGAATACTTTATTCAGAAACTGGAGATAGATCCTGCTTACATTACGCATCTGGCGGCTTCTTTCCCTGCCGCACCTGTTCGTCTCAAACACTGGAAACCCGGCTTTGCAACCATTGGCTGATTTTTCCGCGTAAAACATTCACATTATTTATTGTGTAACAGCATGGTATATCCGGTAAGGGTATACTTCTTTCCATCCCCTCCTGTTGCCATGATAATATAATAATACGTTCCGTCGCTCGCCATGTTTCCTGCCAGCGTGCGTCCGTCCCACGATTCTCCCGGGCTGGTGAGGTGTATCAGCTCAACACCCCAGCGGTCAAATATTTTCGCATCAAAGTCCTGTATGTTCTGATAGGAAACCTGCCAGGTATCATTGACCCCGTCACCATTCGGTGTAAAAATATTCGGCACCACAATCCAGGAGGCTTGATCATGGATCACAACAAGGGTTGTGCTTGAACTACGGCAACCAAACGAATCGGTTACTGTTTCAGTAACGGTATAGGTGCCCGATGAAGGAAACACATATTCCGGATTTTGCCCTGTGGCCGTTGATCCGTTACCAAAATTCCACGACCAGGAAACAGGGGTTCCTGTGCTATGATCTGCAAAATTAACTGGCAATGGTGCAGAGCCTGTATCCGGACCGGAGGTGAAATGGCAGGCAATGCTATTTACATTCAGATTAAAAGAGGAAGCAGTGGTTCCGCAACTGTTGCTTACCATAACGGTATATGTTCCTCCATTGCGAATATAAATGGAAGGTGTAGTGGCGCCCGTTGGATTCCAAAGATATGTGGTACCGCCAGAAGCTGTTATCAATGCCGAATCACCGGCACAGATAACCTTGTTTCCGCTGATAACGGGAACCGGCAAAGCATCAACCGTGACGGTGATTTGTGCTGTGGCCACCCCGCACGTGTTTTTTGCAGATACGGAATAAGCACCTCCTTTTGTAACGGTGATGACAGCGGTTGTATCACCGGTGTTCCACAGATAGGATGTGCCTCCTGCTGCGATAAGCTTTACACTGTCACCGCTGCAGAAAGTGGTTGGGCCGCCGGAAGTAACAAGCGCCAATGGAGGCTGCCCTATATTCAAAAGCGTATCCTGCAAAAAGCCAGTACAGCCATTGGCATCGGTGATATAACAGGAATAAATTCCTCCGCTCAGATTAATAGCCGAAGCGGATATTCCTCCGGAAGGTGACCAGGAGTAAGTATAAGGCGCATCCCCCCCGGAAGGAGAAACAGATAGCCAGCCATTGGCAAGTCCGCAACTGGCGGGCATGGAAGAGCTGCTTGCAACAACAGGCAAGGGCTGACCAAGCATAATGATGGCCTGTGTGCTACATCCGTTGGTATCGGAAACAGTACAGGTATAAGTACCAGCTCCCAATCCTCCGGCATGTGGCGTACCCTGCCCATTGGTTGGCATTGGGTTCCAGAGATACGTATAACCGGGTGTACCTCCACCGGGCACCACATCAGCCGTACCGTCAGCAGCTCCGTTACATCTTGGGGTTGTTTTACTAAATGTGTTTGTTAATGCAGTAGGTTCGGTAATAAGTACCAGATCGGATACCGTACAACCATTCGTATCCGAAACCATGCACATATATGTACCGGATGAAAGACCGGTTACCGAAGCTGTTCCCTGCCCTGCTCCCGGGGTTGGGCTCCACGAGAAAGAATATCCGGGAGTGCCTCCTGAACCTGTCACTGTTGCAGAGCCATTACTTCCTCCTTTACAGCTTACATTTTGTGTTGCGGAAATAGCGGAACCGAGTGCTGCCGGTTGGGTGATGATAACGGCCTTAGTGGCAACACATCCGTTTGTATCCTTGATGGCACAGGTATAGGTGCCGACGCCAAGGCCAGAGGCACTATCTGTCCCCTGCCCTACACCAGGTGCAGGGCTCCAGGAATAAACATAACCCGGTGTGCCACCCGTCACTTTTGCGGTGGCCGTTCCATTCATACCTCCATTGCAGGTAGTATTGGTTTGAGAAGAGGCAACTGACAAAGCTGAAGGCTGAGATAGATTAACAGTTTGAGTTCCGGTACAGCCGCTGGCATCGGTGATGGTACAGGTATAAACAGTACCCGCGCATAATGATGTGGCAACCGAAGCATTTCCTTTGCCCGATGTCCAGCTGTATACATAAGGAGCAGTACCTCCTATCGGGACGGCAGTGGCACTTCCATAACACGATCCGTTACAAGAAGGACCGTTGGAAGAAGAAAGAGACGTAGGCAACACCGTATTACTTTTAATAGTCACCGTATCGTAAGCCGTAGCACAGGAACTGGCGGTGCCTATCTGAACAGTATAAATTCCAGGGGCCAACCCTGTAGCTGTTTGCGATGTCTGACCACCGGGACTCCAGAGGTATGTATAAGGACCGCTGCAAAAGGTTGCATTGGCGGTGGCAGAGCCTTTGGTTCCTGTGCAACTGGCATCAACATGTGTAATGCTTACGGCGGTGCCGCAATTCTGAGCCGGAAACTGAGCTACAAATCCGGGTGATCCCCCTCCGGCAGGAGCTCCGCAGCAGGACACGAGTCCGTTATCAACCGTTACATCGGCCACAATACCCGGCAATCCGCTATAAGTAAAAACCAGATTGAGATTGGCATCATAACAATACACATGATTGGTAGAACCTACATACACATATCCGCAGGAAAGATCAACGGCTAATCCCGAGTTGATATTGCTTCCTGAATTGGTACCTCCGGGAACAGAAATGCGACGAATAAGCGATCCATTGGTAAGGCTACGCTGATCGAGCGAGAGACCATCAGTGGTATAGAGATAGGCACATCCGGCAGCAATACCGTTGATGGGAACAGCGCTTGCATTCATCTTTAATGAAAAATCGGTAAAGTTATATCCCGGATCGGCAGACCAGTTATAACTGATAGAAGAACCGGTATAACTGAAACAGGCAACTGCATTTTTACCATTACTGCCCACAGCCGCCAATGCATAAAAAAGATTATTCGGCGCCACTGTTCCTGCAATAAGTTCTCCAACAGCCGGTGTGGTATTAAGTGCACCAATGGTACCATTGGCGGGATTCATAACCGCCGCCTGCATCTTACCTACCGCATAGGCTCCGGCTTGTATCAGCGTACTGTAATTACAGGAGTATGCAAGCACCCAGGTTTCGAAAACATCCGTGTTATTATAAGTATCGTAGAAATAATTTCTTGCCCCGGCTGTATTCAGACTTACCATCGCATACTGCTTCCCGTTTGAATTTGAAAACATATAAGGCGATGCCACATAGGTATTACCTGCTGGATCAACCGCCAGATCTGAAATATCGGTACCCGAATATTCATTGAATGTATAAGACCATTTTAGCAGACCAGTAGGATCATATTTCTGCACATACATTTTATGGTTGAAATCCATACCCAGGATATAGGTGTTGTTATCCCCGTCCATACCTACATCGGTAGGGTTAAAATCATTGCTTCCGGGAGGGGTTGTAGGATTTACCGTCCAGGGATCAATCAGCATTCCATGATCTTCTCCTGTGCGTTCTACATGGAAATGAACAGAAGCGGATCCTGACAATTCGTAAGAAGATGCAAGCGGCTGTCCATCGGTGCTATAAGTGGAAGGTGCATGATCCAGAATATCGCCTACTGCTGTTTCAATATGCAGATTTCCGGATGCATCCAGTTTCAATCCCTGCTGGCCGCTGTAGTGCATAGAAAAAGCAGAGATCACAGCTCCCGGCTTTACAATTAATACATATTTTATTCCCTGCTCAGGATGAAATGTATACTCCACATCTATTCCCGGATAGAGGTCTTTGTACCGAAGTTTCTTGAACCCTCTGATATGATTGATAGCCTGATGAACATCCATGGCATTGCTGCTGCAAAAATAAAAGGGTGTTTCCTCTGAAACTTCCATCGCCGGATGAGGATTGGCCCCTTCCCAGTTCATCACGGTATTGTGATAAACGATATGTGTTTCGCGTTCTTCTTCCTCTTCCCGCTTCTTACCCTTTCTTTCTTTTCCTTCCTCTTCATGAATCACTTCCGCAGAAGACCAGATCAACCCTTTTTCGGTAAACAATACCAATGTACCTCCTGAGTTACAGGCATATTTTACATCCCAGTTATTTACCGGATTTTTATATTGTCCGAGATTTTCCTGAAAAGCCTGTATGTGTCCGGGCATATAAGCATCTACAGAATGCCATCCGGCCGATTTGCTCTTTTCATGTACAGTGCCTTTGAAACTCACCTGTCCTGTTGCGTGAAAATAAAGAGACAGAAATAACAACAAGGCTATCCTTTTACAACAGGCAGTGAAAAAAGATGAACGGGAAGAGTACGATATGTCCATGTTTTTCGGTGTTAGGTTATTGAATATGTTGTTGTAGTTGCTGATCCGCTTCAGGAGGAGATCAGATTCTTATCAATAAAAAAATTGTTTGCAGGATTAATACTCTAAAACTATTGCACCGTAGTAAAAATTTCCAACCGAATTCGATGGGATTCTATGGAGGCGGATCTTATCATGTTTGGAGAACACAAATCATTAACTATTAATAACCAAGCAATTACGCCTTTACAAACAAGCGATAGATTCTGTTTTCAGCCTCTTTTTATACTGTAAAACAAGCCATTCCTTAGCCCTTGTCTTACTTTCTGGTTTCGCAGTAAGAACCAGTCCATACTTTCCTTATAAATATTTCCTATATTGGCCTGATTTTCAACATAACAAACCTTTACATGAAAAAAATTCATACCTATTTATTGGTAGCTGCAATCGGTTTTTTAGCTCTTGCTCCTACCATGGCCAGCGCACAGTGCTCTGTCACCATTTCGTCAACAAATGTTACCTGCTTTGGATTGTGCAATGGACGTGCTATTGCTAACCCAACAGGTGGTGTGGCACCTTACACTTATTCCTGGTCACCTTCAGGCGGGACTTCGGATACCGCCAAACTGCTTTGTGCAGGAACGTATACCGTTAGTGTGACGGATGCAGCTACCTGTTCAACTTCTGCAACAGTAACCATTACACAACCAACTGCATTGAGCCTTACCATGGGTCCTAACTCCAGCACGTGTTCCTGTACAGGATCATTGATGGGTGCTGCTAACGGTGGAACTCCTTTGTACTCCTACAGCTGGACACCAAGCGGTGGTACCGGCCCGGGCGCCAGCAGCCTCTGCCCAGGCACCTACACCCTTACTGTTACAGATGGTAACGCATGTATGAGTGCAACAACCGGTATCGTAACAACTTCTGCGCCGCCTGCTGTTGCTATCGTTACGCAAACCAATGTTAAATGCGGTGGTAACTGTAACGGAAAAGTTACTGTCAGTACTTCCGGAGGAACATCTCCCTATACCTATTCCTGGACCGGTAGCAGCAATACCAGCACTACTGACTCCAGCATGTGTGCCGGAACCTATACCGTTACCGCTAAAGATGTAAATGGCTGTACTGGAACCAATACCGTTACCATTACCCAGCCTTCTGTATTAGTAGGCGGTATCACAAGTCAGGTAAACAACAAATGCGGAGGCCAGTGTCGTGGCAAAGCATATACCACCACCAGCGGAGGAACAACACCTTATACCTACTCCTGGAGCAGCAGTCCTACTACAAGAGATTCGGCTACCCGTCTTTGTACCGGTAACGTTGCCGTTACCATTACAGATGCAAACGGTTGCTCCAAAACAGATTCGGTATCTATCACCGGGCCAGCGCAACCATTAACAGCAGCAACCACCCAGATAAATGCCAAATGTCATGGAGGCACGGGAATGGCTACGGCTTCCGCCAGCGGAGGAACAGCACCTTATACCTACTCCTGGGTTCCGAACCCTTTGTATTTTGCATTGGCAGCAGGACCAGAAATATGTAACATAACCGATTCGAACGGTTGTACTACAACTAAATTTTTCAATATCACGCAGCCACCAGCCATTGTTCCAACTGTTTTGGCAACACCTGCCAGCAGTTCCACAGCAGCCGATGGAAAAGATTCGGTATCGGTTACCGGCGGTACCGGAGGAACCTATACCTATTCATGGAGTCCTAACAACTGTAGTACTCCAAGTTGCAGCGGTCTTACAGCCGGCTATTACACCGTTTGTGTTACCGACTCCAACAATTGTAAAGTGTGTGTTACCGATACGCTTGGTGTTACAGGCATTGTTGAAATGGAGGCTCCAGCCATGTTTATCTTCCCAAATCCGGCAGGTGATTTTATCAATATTCAGATTCCGGCTCAGTATAATATTCAGAGCCTTGAATTGTTTAATGGTATGGGTGAACTGCTTTTTGAAAGAAAAGATTTTAAAGCCAATCTGCTGGATCTTTCCGGTCTGGCCCCCGGCACCTATCTGCTACGTCTGAATTTCCCGGGTGGAAGCATGCATAAATTCTTTATAAAGGAATAAAACTAACCCTTTTCTAATCTCAACCCCCTCCCTTGTTTAAAGGAGGGGGTTTTGCATTCTTCAATTATTGTTACCTTTGAGGCCTTGAAAAAGATCATTTACATATTCCTGTTCAGTCTTGTGTGCTGCTCATGGATGAAAGCCCAGGTTAATCTGGTACCCAATCCGGGTTTTGAAGATACCCTTGTGTGCGATCACAGCACCAATCAATTTCAGGGTTTTGTGGATAAGTGGTATGGCCTCAATGTGCAGTATTTCGAATATTATTGCGGAGGCGACTCCGGTGCAGTTGGGCTTCCCATAAACGAATGGGGAATTCAGTGGCAACGCAATGGAGGCGCAGCTTATGCCGGCCTTGCTCCTATCTACCTCGACTCTTTTGCCTATACCAAAAATCTACGTAACTATATCTATGTTCCGCTCACAGATACCCTGCAACATGGCAAGCAATATTTTGTGTCTTTCTATGTGAGTCTTTCCAACTATGTTATTTATGCCTGTAATGACTTTGGAGCCAAGTTTACGACCACACAACCCGTTCTGGATGGCACCCTGATGAGCTCTCCTCAGATTAAAAATGATCCTGTTCTCAACCCACTTACTGATACACTTAACTGGATGGAGATAAAAGGCCGCTTTACAGCCGCCGGAGGAGAAAAATACCTGATACTCGGCAATTTTGTTTCCGACTCACTTTCGCACATCCAGTATATGCATGAAGCTCCCAACCCTACAAGCTATGACTGGAGAGAATCGTTTTATTATATAGACGATGTCTTCGTTGGCCTTGACACCCTTGGAACAATGGGTATTACTCCGCTCCAGACTGTGCCTGCTACGGTAAAACTGTACCCCAATCCCAATAACGGGACCATGCAGATCAGTTATGAATTAGGTACCCACCAGGAAGCAGTATTCGAAATTTATGATGTTTGCGGCAAACTGTTGAGGACCTATGCCATGGATCCTGATCGTGACTTATTGGCGATCAGCGAAGCAGCCCTGAGTCAGGGGATTTATTTCTACAAAGTACGCGCTGCGGAAGCGGTTCTTAGCTCGGGCAAGTTTGTTATCCTGAAATAACATTACCTTTTTTCAGGAGGAATATGTCCGTATTTTTCTTTTAACACACCATACTTTTCACGATCCAGTTTTTTGAGGGTACTCTTAACCTGAGCAGGGTATTTTACTACCAGCTCCTTGGGCCGTATAGGGCGGGGAGCAAAGCCACCTCCACAATTAGGACAAATATTTTCCAGCACCTCTTCCACACACGATCTGCAAAACGTACACTCAAAACTGCAGATACAGGCATCGGTAGCTTCGGGAGGTAATTCCTTACCGCAATTTTCGCAATCGGGTTTAAGAACAAGCATTTGTTGTAGTGTTAAATTCTCTCCTAATATAGGAATCTGATAAGATGTACGCTCACTCCTATTAACTATATTTGCACGAGCCCCATGTATAAAGCTGTTATCATAGACGATATTGAACAAGCGCGCAAATCCCTTAAAAAGGACTTGCAGGCTTATTGTCCGGAAGTGGAGCTTATAGGAGAAGCCTCGGGAGTGGTAGAAGGAATAAAATTGATCCGAAAACTGAATCCCGATGTTGTTTTTTTAGATGTACAGATGCCCGACGGTAGCGGTTTTGACCTCCTCGATATTCTTCAGGAAACTCCATTTCGAATTATTTTTACGACAGCATCGGATGCTCATGCCATCAAGGCATTTCGTTTTTCAGCACTCGATTATCTGCTCAAACCGATAGATCCCGATGAACTGAAAGTGGCTGTAAAAAAACTGGGAGCTCCTTCCGGGCACTCGGCACAAAGCCTGAACATATTAAAGGAAAGCATCAGCGGAGGGTCTAAAAAACAGGAAAAGCTGGCCCTTCATTCTCAGGATAAAATTCATGTAGTCAACATATCCGATATACAACGTTGTGAATCGAATGTAAATTATACCGAGTTTCATTTTACCAATGGAAAAAAAATGCTGGTAACCCGTACCCTTAAGGATTTTGAAGAAATACTCCAGGACCAGGGCTTTTACCGGGTACACCATTCTCATCTTGTAAACACCCGTTATATCCGTGAATTTATTAAAACTGACGGAGGATATCTGATTATGAATGACGGAACCAATATACCTGTTTCTTCCCGTAAACGTCCGGAAGTAATACGTATGCTGGAGAACCTTTAATTACATTATTTTTTCTACCTTTAAATAGAGCAGAAACCCTTTCCAACCATGCGTTATTTGATAGTTTTCTTCTTTCTTTCTCTTTTCATCGCCCCTGTAACCGCTCAGGAACACAATCCTACCGTAGAAGAACAGGGCCTTGTAAAATGGTATTCCTTTGCCGAAGCTCAGGAGCTGAATAAAAAGCAACCCAAACCTTTTCTGGTGGACATTTATACTGACTGGTGCGGATGGTGCAAACAGATGATGCGAACTACCTATAGCGATCCTAACCTCGCTACCTATATCAATACCTGGTTCTACCCTGTTAAATTTAATGCGGAAGGACAGGATACGATCATTTATATGGGAGAAAAATATTTCAATCCTTCCAAAGCTCCCCGTTCTACGCATCAGCTGGCATTTAAATTTCTGGGTAATAAGCTTACCTACCCTTCTACCTTATTTATCGGCAACAATTTCCAGTTTCAGTTAAATACTTCCGGTTATCTGGACAATCGCCAGATAGAACCGATCCTGGTGTATACCGTGGAAAATATTTTCAGGACAACCGCCTTTGAGGAATTCAAAACTCATTTCCAGAAAGCTTTTTATGATACTACTAAAAGCAAGGAACCGGATATCAAATGGTATTCATTAACAGAGGCACAAAAACTGAATGTCAAAGCTCCCCGTAAATTCATATTCGACATTTACACCAACTGGTGCAACGGATGTAAAGTCATGAATAAAACAACCTTCAGCGATGCTCGGCTGAAAGAATATCTGAGTAAACATTTTTACCTGATTGATCTCAATGCCGAAACAAAAGACACGCTTCATTTTGGTGGGAAAACCTATACCAACTCAGGCACCAACGGCACACCATTTCACGATCTGGTTATGGAGCTGAGTCACCGCAACCTCTCTCTGCCAACGCTTATTATTACCGATGAGAGTATGACCATACTGGACACCTTGCCGTTTTATATCTCACCGGAAACGTTGGAGCCGGTTCTTCTTTTTTACGGTGATAACGCATACAAAACCGAGAAGTGGCAGGACTATGTGAAGAAATTTTCGGAAAAGAAAAGATAAGCAGGCTTTATTCCTTAATCCACCTGCCTGAACTTCCCTTTGAATCTTAGATAGCTCACCCCTTCCCAACGGATCAGGGCGGTTACTACTTTTAAAGCGGAACCTGAAGGCAGGAAATCATAATCAATAAAAACTTCGGGGGTAAGGTAAGGATTGACAATAGCGAGGAAACGAATATTATCACCTTCTTCCAGCAAAAGCTTTGCATCTTGAATATGCATCAGCACTTCCTTGATCATCTGTATCAGACATACGCCAGGCGCAATGGGTACATTGGGGAAATGTCCTTTATAGATAGGATGTTCAGGATTCAGACTGATCTTCACACTCATCTTAGTGGGAGAAATCTGGTCTGTTTCCAGAATCCGGTAGAAATCACCGAGTACCAGGCTATTTTTCATTGTGGAGACAAAGGTAACCCTTCCGGGTAATTAACGTATAATCGTTAACAAGTTCTCCTGAGGTTGTTTTTTCTTCCATTCCTGAATCATTACCTTTATCTTTCATGATGCAAAAATCACCCGCGTACCTACTCCTACTTATTGTCCTAAGCTGTTCCCTGGTGAGCAAAGGCCAGGAATCTGTTCAGCAAGGCAAAATAGAAATCCATACGGGTGATGAAGGCTGCCAGCATTTTATGCAGGACAACCGCATTTATGCCTATGGTCTTGATACCATGTCTCAGGTACGTTTTTGGGGAGCCATCATTAAGATGAGCCCCGATAGCGGCATCATGAATCTGGCATCCAACAGGATGATTCTTAAAAAAATGACGACGAAGGAATATAACCGGCTCACAGAGGCCCGTAAAGACTCTCTTCGTACTGCCTTGCGAGCCACTTATATGATCCCCAGCTCAGAACCCATTTTTTTTAGTGCAGGAAAGAATGATTTTTATAATGTAAGCGGAGTCATGTCCAGCATTGATAAAGGAATTCGCATTTTTGAGAACGAAAACACAGACCCTTTTTATGCTCAGGCTATTCTGTTGATTGAAAGTCCGGGTAAATGCGGACGCTCTTATTGCGGCGCCGTTGGATCTTTTCAGTTGATGAGGGCAGTGGCTAAAAATATGGGCCTTCAGGTAAATAAATATGTGGATGAGCGTCGCGATTTTGACCGTAGCGCCTGGGCTGCCGCTAAACTGATCAGAACCATTTGTATTCCTTATACCAATAAAATGCTGGAAGATCGTGGCATTGCTTACGACCCGGCCGATCTCTGGTACCGCCTTCTGATACTCCATGTGTACCATGCCGGTGCAGGAAATGTAGCAAGGGCTCTGGATGTAATCAATACCTGTGACGGAAACATAGACCTGATCAAAAAACTTTGGCAAACAAAAGCCGGCAATTTTGGTCTGGCTTCTCAGAATTATTCACAGGTAGCTTTGGCCAATCTTATTGAGCTGGATAAAGTAATTAAGGAAACTGCTAAGGATATACGTTTTATTGATACCGGCAATAAAACAACAGGGTCACTGGATACGCCAAGATCAGGGGAAGGAAATTAATTGGTTATTACTCTTTCCTGAGTAATACGGTCATCTCACATTCTGCCACCAACTCACCGCCACACAGGGTTTTCGCCTTTACCAGCGTAATCTGCATCACTTCTTTCAGGGCCTGAAGCTCTGTAATAAGCTCTGAGCCTACCGGTGGCCGGAAATAAATCTTTAATTTACTAAGACTTCCAAGAAAACCGATTGCCGGGGAGGCATCCAGTTTCTTGATCTCGTATTCCCGTTTTACATTGGCCGATTGAGCCATATTTTCAATAATACCGGGTTCGGTAAGCACTCCCTGATTTACAAATATATTATCAGGACGTACTGTAAGACCCGTTACTATACCTTTTCCTTCACATTGATAAACACGATCAACCATGATCATGGGCGCCTGCTGCGGAAGATATTCCGTTATTTCAGACATGTTTACCAGCTCCTCTGTCAGTTGCTCCATTTTTTCTTTCTCAAAAAAAGCCTTATGGGCTAATTTATCCGAACTGCAAATATAATGCTTTAATCCTAAGACTCATACATCATAATCAACCACCACCTTTTCCGTCAGGGGATGGCTTTGACAGGTCAGGATGAAACCTTCCTTCACTTCATGGTCGGTAAGGGCATAATTATTATCCATTCTTACCTTGCCTTCCAGCACTTTGGCCCTGCAGGTACAGCAAACAGCCCCTTTGCAGGCATAAGGCACATCAACCCCTTCGTCCAGGGCTTTATCCAGAATAACCTGCCCCTCACTCGATAAATCAAATTCTGTGCTCTGCCCATCCATAATCACGGTTACACGGCTCATATTCCCTGTTCCTGCTTTGGCATTGTTTGCTTCGGCACTCTTAACGGCTTCCAGAACCGCAGTAAAATATTCTATGTGAACCTTCTTCTCATCTGTTTTCAGATCCTGCAACACCTGTTTTACATTCTCCATCATTGGGCCCGGACCACAGATAAAATACTCGTTATCCGCTTTGGAGTCGATGTGTTGCTGTATCAGTTGTCTTACTTTTTCCTTGCTTAATACCCCTTTATAAAGCTCATCAGCAGCACCTTGCTCCAGGATATGATACACTTTAAAACGCCCGGGATTGGCTGCCGCCAGCTCATCAATACCCGTCTTAAAAATAGCCGAAGCCGCATCCCTGTTGCCATAAAACAAACCAAGCGTGCTCTTGGGTTCCGCTTTCAGAATCGTTTTAATGATCGAATACATCGGGGTGATACCGCTGCCTCCCGCAAAAAGAACATAGTTCTTAGCGTGCTTATCGGACAAAGGAGCATGGAAATTTCCCATCGGGGTCATTACCTCCACTTTATCACCCTTATTAAGGCCTCCATTCAGAAAACCGGATCCTTTACCTTCCAGCACCTTTTTAACCGCTATCCTCAACTCATTATCAGCCACAGGGCTGCTACACAGCGAATAGGAGCGGCGGATTTCCTCCCCTTTAACAGTCAGTTTAAGGGTCAGGTACTGGCCTTGTATATAGTTATATTCGTCTTTTAAGGAAGCAGGTATTTCAAAGGCAATAGACACGCAATCAGGCGTTTCCCGCTTCACATCAGCAACTGTTAGGGTATGAAATCTGGCCATAGTGGATCAATAAGATGCAAAATTAAAATTTCTACAGAATTTCCGACCAGTTAAGCAGAAATTCCCGATTTGTCATATATTTGCGTTGTTACAGATAAAATGAAACAGACTAGCACCTATACCACCTATTATTATCCACCGACTTTCATCGGAACAGGTGTTTATTGCTCTTTCTGCTAATCTATCTCAAAGACTTTAAATGATCCCGGTTCCGAAAGGACCGGGATTTTTTTTGCCCCGACTTAACCAAACTCTTTTGATCCTTAACCTATAAACAAATAAAACCGATGAAACCCATGCAACAGGATTACAGCAAATACACCGATGAAGACCGCCTCGTTTGGAAAACTCTTTTCGACCGGCAGATGAAAAATCTTGAAACAATGGCTTCCAGGCAATTTATCGATGCCTTACAAGAAGTGGAGTTTCGACCCGACAAGATTCCCGACTTTAAAGAGTTGGATAAATTGTTAGGTTCAAAAACAGGATGGGCCATGGAAGTGGTTCCGAATATCATTCCGCAAAAAGATTTTTTTCAGACCCTTGACCTCAAACATTTCCCTGCCACCACCTGGCTGCGCAGGATGGATCAGCTCGACTACCTGGAAGAACCGGATATGTTTCACGATGTATTCGGTCATGTACCCTTGCTAAGCAACAAAGCGTATACCGGCTTTTTCAAAGGCATGGCTGAGTTGGCGTTAAAACACCTTGATTCTCCCCTTGCCATTGAGTTGCTTGGACGTATTTACTGGTTTACAATTGAATTCGGGTTGATGAATGAAAATGGCCAAAAGAAAGTATATGGAGCAGGCATTATCTCCTCTGCAGGAGAAACATTGTACTCCTTGAGTGATAAACCCGTTCATCTTTCTTTCGATGTCAGGTCTGTTATGCAGTCTACGTTTCGTACCGATGTATTCCAGGAAAAATATTTTGTGGTTGATTCGTTTGAGGTTCTTTATGAGTCACTTCCTGAAATAGAAAAAGTATTGAAAGAGGAGCTTGAATCAGCCCGTTTGTTGGATAAATCAGCTGCCATGTAACATGCAACCCCTTCCAGGTTCATAATAGGTCTTGAAGGGGTTGTTATTACCGCACTTTTATTGCTACAACATAAAGCTCATCCCAACCTTAATAGCCCATTTCTGTATTGGGGTATTGGGGTTGCGGGCCTTGTAGTTGTCCATATATGCCTGATCGGTATAGGTACAACGATATAAGAGATCAATCCTGAAAATATCAAAGATGTTGGTGATTCCGCCACCAGCTTCCACATAAGGCATCTTATTCAGCTCGCTGAAATTATTATTGATATTAAACTCCCTGTTATTATCACTCAATGATCCGTATGCTATATTGCAGCTTACCACCTCCCTCAAATTAAGTCTGTTGATAAGTGGAATACGATTAAACAACAACCCCATAAAATAATGCTGCAGATGCAACTCCAGAAACTGATCACTTACAAATTCATAATAGTTCATGGTATTGAACGATGTGGTAGCGAAGAAAGGTGTTTCATTACCACGATGTATCTGTAACAGGGTATATGGAACCGAGGAAAAAACTTTTCCCAATTGAATATTATAGGTTGACATCCCCAGGATACCCCACTTTACTTTCTGAGTAGCTCCCAGCGATAGTTTATTGTACTCAAAATCGCTTCCAAACAGCCCCTTTATACCCATCGTATAATTAAAATCGATGACCGGCTTTTTAGAAACTCCTACTTGCATACGCTGATTCCCATTCTGAACAAATAAATCGCCCAGGGAAATATGGGTATCGAAGACCAGCTCGGTGGTGGAATAATTCCGTTCCTGAAACAAACTCCAGGGGTCATTTCCATAGGAAAAAGGAAACAGTGGAAAGGTGCGTATGTTTTGGAAGGTGATGCGCTGGGTAACCCCTCTTTTCAATTCACGTTCATACCAGGTGCGGGCTTCGTTTTTCCTAACAAACTGACGCAGATCACCGGTCGCATACACCGTATTATAGAGTATATTATTACTCAGATTCACACTTTGCCCTCCGGCATAATTAAAGGTGCTTCCGACCCGTTCTATATCATCCCGGTATTCAGCTCCAGCCTTGGTCCACGGAAAACGGGAAATGATATGCTCTACCTGAGCATTGTATTTATACCCTTTATCCTGTGTGCCATAGGCTCCGTAGCCACTGAATATCCAGGTCTTGCTTATTTTATCATTTGTCCGGACACCGATACGAAAACGATTTCCTTCATACGAATTGAACGAATAGAAATTAATATAATGACCGAAATCAAACGGACCTACCGTCACATATCCCAGGGCTAAAAAGTACAACGTGTTAACGCCATGCTTGATAAAAGGGATGTGACGTACGGTGTCAATCACCTGATAATTCATCTCTTCCAAACCGGAGAGTTTTTCAGGTCGTAAGGTATCCCAATATCCAGGTCGTTTTAATAACGCATCTTCCGCAAAATCGGTAAGCTTTTCAAAAAATGAAGGAGGCTGAGGATCATTAAATACGAAGTCGGAACTGTTCTGATATATTTTCAATACCAGACTAACGAATTTATCGGTAAGGTCGATGTAGTCGATCAGGATCCGGGTCTTTTTGGGCATCCAGGGGCCGGCTTCGGTAGGCACGAGTTCCTGTTGTATATGAACCCTTTCAACCAGATCAAAATTGGCTTCTTTAGGAATCTCCAGATCAATCTGTTTTACTGCCCAGCTAGAATCCGTAATCCATACATATCCTTTAAAAGCTGCATCATGGGCATTACGCGGAACAACATTGATCTTGTAACAAAAGTTTTTTCCAATCATTTCACTATCCACCAGATAGTAGTGATAAAATGACATGGCGTTATCCGCAAACGGTGAAATGAAAGGTTTTTTGAGCACCTCCACATTTTCACTGTAAAAATTATAATTGTCAAAATCCGATCCGGTAAGCTGAGAAGCAGCACTTCCATCCTTTTTCCCGACAAAATTGATACGTACCGCTTTTACATTCTCTCTCTTTTTCTTAGGGTCTTTCTGATAATAGATATCGGAAACCACTTCGCTGAAATAAACAGGCAGGTTCGCTTTGCTCTCACCCGCCAGCACATCCATGCTGTCGTACATAGCCACCAGGGGAACAAAGATTTTCCATTTGCGGATCTTTTTTGTCATCTTATCAATATCCGCCTCTGTCTTGGTATAGCTTTTATACCTGATCTGGGCAAAGTTCGCCTTATCGTAAATCTTTTTATGATCAATGGCATTTTGTACAATCTGGATAGCCGGATTTATTCCCGGATGAATAATAACCCCTTCCAGAAGACGAGAATCCTTAATAAGCTGAAAATCGATCGTTTGTGTTTTATCCGACCGTTTCACCTTTTTACTCCTGGGTTTATAACCCAGGTAACGGGCTGTAAGTGAATCGTGCAGGACAAGTGTCTTAAGCGTGTAATATCCTTCAAAATCAGTTGTAGTGCCACTTAATGTACCGCTGAAATAGACATTAACATAAGGCATACCGTCATTCGTGCCCTGTTCGGTAACACGGCCCTGAATAATAAGTTCCTGCTGACCGGACATGGACAAGCTCCACAACAGGAATACAACAACAAAACAGATAGGGTGTTTTCGCAACAGGTGCATCAGAGGTAAAGTTAAGAAAATTACCCCGCTCGGTTTGACGATCGCTTTTCATTTTCGCTTATAATCACTAACTTTAGTATAAGTACAGATTCTTTCATGCGCAATAGTTACCGGATATTTATTTCTCTTTTGCTCCTTTGCCTTTTGAGCCTGCAAACCTTTTCTCAGGTAAGCAAAAGGGATCAGCGGAGATTTCGTCGGGCCAAAGCCTTGTATGTGCAATGGAAATATGATGATGCGGAAAAGATCCTTTCTCCTCTTTGTAAAAAATACCAGCATGAGGCTTCGATATGGAATTTCACCTCGGAAGTACAAATGCTCAACTATTACCAGAAATCACAAAAGGATGATATCTCGTTTTTAGACCGCCCCCTTTCTTCTTCTGCTACAGTACAGGAAAGGCAAAGAGACAGCCTGAGCCGCATTTTTATCGCCAAGCTGGATGCCGTACGCCCTTCTCATTATTATCTGAATCATTGTATCAATACCTGGAGAACAGCTACCCTTAAATGCCCCGATGCGGAAGTGCCTTCCATGCTCCTGCGCATTTTTATGCTCGATCCAGTTTCTATCGATTCGTCACAAAACAGCGCCGCCATCAGGGAATTCAGGGCCGGCGAACAAAGTTTTAAAAAACAGAATTATGCCGATGCTATAAGCCATTATCATCAGGCACTTGTTTATGATACCTCCTATTACAGGGCCGGACTTTATTTGGGTGATGCCTACTATAGCAAACATGATTATTTGTTTGCTTCTGCCTGTTTCAAAGAGGCGGTAAGACGGAAACCCCGTCTTCAGGAACCAAGAAAATACCTTGTGGACGCCCTTTTTCAAATGGAAGCCTATGACGATGCCAAACGTGAAACAATTGATGCCCTATTGCTATATCCAGAAGTAAGTCTTTTTCAAAAACTGGAAGAAGTAGTTAAAGCACAAAACGGGCATTTCGACCGGCACTGGACAGAACGGGTGGTGTTTCCCAATACAATGGGGGATCAGCCTCTGAATGAAAAAGGAGACAGGGACTGGATGGAATATATCAATGGATTTTCTCTTATTGAAAAATATTGTGACAAAGATGGGATTATCGTAAATAAGAATGAGCTTACCCAAAGCCGTTATGCCGAGGTGTTTGCATGGGAATATATGCTTCAGAAAACGGCTCCTGACAAATTTCCATTTGCACGCAAAATGCAACAGGCGGGATATCTGGACTGCTATGTATTACTTTCCCAATACCATATCGATTTTAATGCCCAATATCAGCACTTTGCTGCCAATAATAAAGAACGGCTAAAAGCTTACCTGGAGTTACTCATGACACTTTAAAAACCAAACTGAAATAACACACTGCCCCAGGCATGATTTAATCCTCCGTTAAATTCAGGACTTATATAGGTTTGGGAATATGTGATTCTGAACTTTTTATAATACCAACAAACCCCGCCGCTGAAGGAATACACAACCCGTTCCAGTGCTGAAGGATTAATTACATAGACATTATTGGTATCAAACAAACCACCCTCCAGCGTTGCATCATATCCGATGAGTGAGGTTTGTCCCTGCACAAAGAAAAAGAACTGACCCTTTTCATCTTCCCCACCCATCCGCTCTTTTCCTATTCCGGGTTCATAGAATTTGAAATAAGAATGCATGCTCCCCAAACGGATCGTGGCTCCAACACTCAGATTGTCTTTGAAAGTACCGGCCTGAGCCTGGGCTTTGACAAGAAACTCGAAAAAATTATTCAGATAAACCCCTTTTTCATATCCCAGACGATAATTGATCAGCGCATCCTGTCTTATTTGAAATCCCCAGCCCATAGGCTGCTGATCAACAAGAACACGATGTATCCCTTTCTGTTCTTCTTCACAAAGCGCACAAGGACCTACGGTTCCCAAATCAATTCCTGCTGTAAGGCGCTGATGATTTTTTTCATCATTCGAAACACGAAACGCCCCAATGTAAATAGCTCCTGAATAGGGCCTGTCTCCTTTGCGGATTGTATCGGCTACAAGACTAGTAGGAGTGTAACAATCCTGCTCGACATCTAAACCGGAATATTGAAGCGTATTTGTTTTAAGGACAGGAAGGATGAAATTGACGGGAGAATGACTTAACCCAGGAAGCACCAATTCGGCACGAACCCCTTGCGTATAGTAATAATCCGTTTTGGTGAACACATCGTTCTCGTAAAGGATAGAAAAAAAACCTTTCTCCCGTGTAACGACAAGCGAATCGTTTTTCTGGGCAGAAGAAAAAACGGTAACGCAGCAACTACAGCATATAAGTAAGAACTTAATCATTGTTCCTTCTGTATTTGTACAAAATTACAAACCAGATGAAACAAAACGCTGTGCGGCTCAGAATTCGAGAAGTTCGCTTATCACCACCGCTACTTTATCGGCATTCGGCAGCATGGTGCTTTCGAGTGTAGCATTTAACGGAATAGCCGGCAGCTCCTTCGATCCCAATACCTTTACCGGAGCATCGAGATAAGAAAAACAGGTTTCGGCTATTCTTCCTGCCAATGCCTGTGCGAAACTGTTATTGGCAGGTTCTTCGGTAAGAACCAGACAACGGCTGTGTTTTTTAACGCTGTTCAGAACAGCTTCTTCATCCAGCGGGTTCAAGGTACGTAAGTCGAGTATCTCCACCCTGCCAGGAAACTGTTTGGATGCATTTTTTGCCCAATAGACGCCCATTCCATAGGTTATCACCGTAACAGTATTTTGATCAGGGCTCGGACTCACCTCCTGCACCATTCTCGCCTTCCCAAAGGGTATGATATAATCTTCATCCGGCTCTATAGTCTTCGCGTCTTCGGTGCCTTTGATTTTACTCCAATACAACCCTTTATGTTCAAAAATGACAACCGGGTTGGGATCATAATATGCTGATTTCATAAGCCCTTTCAGATCGGCGCCTGTTGAAGGATAAGCAATTTTAACTCCCCGGATATTAGCCAACACGCTTTCTACACTTGAAGAATGATAGGGTCCGCCGCTGCCATATGCCCCTATCGGAACGCGGATAATACAACTGACGGGCCATTTACCATTACTCAAATAACAGGAACGGCTTACCTCGGTAAACAACTGGTTAAGACCCGGCCATATATAATCTGCAAACTGTACTTCTACAATGGGTTTTAATCCAACGGCACTCATCCCTACGGTAGACCCGATAATGAACGCTTCCATGATGGGTGTATTGAATACACGCTCATCTCCAAATTGTTGGGCAAGCGTAGCCGCTTCGCGGAAAACACCACCCAGACGACCTCCTACATCCTGTCCGTACAACAGACATTCAGGGTGTTTGGTCATTAATTCACGAATAGCAAATAAGGCCGAATCAACCATCACCGTGCTCTGCTTTCCTTCCGGTGAACGGTTTCCTGTTTCTGTTGTAACCGGCGTTGCTGCATAATCATGCAAATACAGATCTTCAGGCCGTGGGTCCTCTGCTTTCAAAGCCTGTTGATATTGTTCTTCCACGGAAACCGCAGCATTTTTTTCTATTTCCGTTAATCGGGAAGAAGAAATACCGGAAGCCACCAGCTGGTTACGCAGCATGGGGAACGGATCACGGCGTGCTGCCTCTTCCAGATCGTCGCGGTACCATTCTTTTCTTACTCCTGAAGTATGATGATTCAATAATGGAACACGCGCATGAATAAGCACAGGACGTCTTTCTTTTCGTATCAGGGCCAGCATATCACGTACCGTTTCGTATGAACGAACAAAATCACTGCCATTGATACTTCTCACTTCCATTCCCTTAAAACCTCTTGCATATTCTGCAGCATCCTGCGCACGCGTTTCTTTTGCGTGGGCAGATATGTCCCATTCATTATCCTGAACCAGATACAGGATAGGTAGTTTTTTAAGTACCGCCATCTGAAAAGCTTCGGCTACTTCACCTTCCGTAACGGAGGCGTCACCGAGCGAACATACCACAACGGGCTTTTCATGCTCGGACACATCAAGTCCGGTCTGTTCCCTATATCTCAAACCCAATGCCATACCAGTGGCAGGAATAGCCTGCATACCGGTGGCCGAGCTTTGCATGGGAATCTTGGGCATATCATCCCGCTTCAAGCTGGGATGGCAGTAGTATGTCCTTCCTCCGGAAAACGGATCGTCCCGCTTGGCCAGTAACTGAAGCATAAGCTCATAAGGCTTCAACCCCATGCCAAGAAGTACACTATCATCACGATAATAAACGGACAGATAGTCCTGGGCTTTTAACTGCATACCCAATGCAAGCTGAATGGCTTCGTGCCCACGGGAGGTAGCATGTACATATTTGGCAGTTACTTCCTTTTTTTCTTCGTAAAGCGCACTCATGGCTTTGGCCGTGCACATCAACTCAAATGCTTTAAGCATTATTTCTTCTGGCAGGGGCGCCAACACTTTTCTCGGGGTGTTTTCTGCAGTAGGCAATGGCATGAATTTAGTTTCAGAATTATATATATGTAAATTTATCAATGTTACTTTATTATTCCTAACATTGATTATATATTGAAATATTATTCCGTATTGTTAACAATATCGACACTATATTCTGTATGTCATTCCTCTTTGGAAGCAAATAAAATCTTAATCTTGCACAACATTAATATTAAAACTATGAAGAGATTGGCCTTGATGGCACTGAGCGGTATCCTTATCCTGAGTGAATCCTGCGGAAATGCCGGAGATAAAAAAGAAAAAGACGAAGTGAAAAAAGAAAGCACCCCATGTGTTGACGCATCCGACTCCACATTTCAATATCAAACGGATCAGTTTGCCGACCTGAGAGTACTGCGTTACCAGGTTCCGGGCTTTCAGTGTCTGACTCCGAAACAGAAAGAAATGCTCTACTATCTGTATGAAGCTGCTTTATGCGGAAGAGACATACACTGGGATCAGAACTACAAATACAACCTGACGGTTCGCAAAACACTGGAAAATATTGTTGCCAGTTATAAAGGCGATAAGAATTCGGAAGATTATAAAAAATTCATGGTTTATGCCAAGCGTGTATGGTTCTCCAGCGGTATCCACCACCATTATTCAAGCGACAAGATTATGCCCGAGTTCAGCAAATCTTATTTCGCCGATCTGATCAAAAACTCGGACCCTGCGGCTTTTCCGCTTCATGGCGGTGAGCAGGTTGATGCTTTTGAACAGCGCATGGAACCTATTCTTTTCGATCCCAATGTAGCACCCAAGAAAGTGGATCTGGATCCTAAAAAAGATCTGATTAAATCTTCCGCTGTAAATTTTTACGAAGGAGTGACACAGGATGAAGTGCAGAAATTTTACGCAGCCACCATTGACAAAAATTCAAAAACTCCTGTCATGACGGGACTGAATTCAAAGGTGATTAAAGAAAACGGAAAGCTTGTAGAGAAAAAGTGGATGGTGGGTGGTATGTACTCTGCTGCCATTGAAAAAATGGTTTACTGGCTGGATAAAGCAAGTGCTATAGCCGAGAACCCGGAGCAAAAAGATGCACTGGTTAAGTTGATCCGCTTTTATAAAACCGGCGATCTGAAAGATTTTGACGATTACAATATTGCATGGGTTAAAGATGTGAACTCCGTCATTGATGTTGTTAACGGATACATAGAAGTGTATTCCGATCCGCTAGGATATAAAGGTTCATTTGAGTCCTGTGTATCCATCAAGGATATGGAAGCCAGCAAACGGATTAAAGCCATAGGCGATAATGCACAATGGTTTGAAGATAACAGCCCGCTGAAACCCGAGCACAAGAAAAAAGATGTAAAAGGAATTTCGGCCAAAGTGATTACAGTGGTAGTGGAAGGCGGAGACAATGCCCCTTCTACCCCTATCGGCATCAACCTGCCTAATAACGAATGGATACGCGAGCAGCATGGTTCCAAATCGGTCAACTTGGGGAATATTGTGGAAGCGTATGACCGAGCTTCCGGACCCGGTGTTATTGATGAATTTTATTACAACGACGAAATCAAAGAACGTGTAAAAAAATATGCACATCTGGCCGATAAACTGCATACCGATATGCATGAAGTTATCGGACATGCATCGGGACAGATTAACCCGGGTGTAGCACAGCCTTATGTTACCCTTAAGAACTATGCCAGTACGTTGGAAGAAGGACGTGCCGACCTGGTAGCGCTGTACTATCTGCTCGACCCTAAACTCGTTGAAATTGGTGTGATGCCTAGCCTGGATTATGGGAAAGCAGCTTATGATGAATATATCACCAAAGGCCTTATGATTCAGCTTAGCCGTCTGGCACCGGGCAAGAATCTGGAAGAGGCGCATATGCGCAACCGGCAACTCGTTGCTGCCTGGGTATATGAAAAAGGAGCGAAAGACAAGGTGATTGAAAAGAAATCCAAAGATGGAAAAACATTCTTTGTGATAAACGACTATTCCAAACTCCGGGTCTTATTCGGCGATCTGCTTCGTGAAATACAACGCGTAAAATCGGAAGGTGACTACAAGGCAGGACATGACCTGGTAGAAAATTTCGGTGTGAAGGTTGACCCTGCCCTGCATGAAGAGGTGATGAAACGCTACTCCAAACTAAACATAGCCCCTTACATGGGATTCATACAGCCTAAGCTGGTTCCTGTGATGGACGGAGATAAGATCATTGATGTGAAGGTGGAATACCCGAAAGACTTTGTAGAACAGATGCTATACTATGGAAAACAGTATGCATTACTTCCGGTAGAGAACTAAAAAGTGGGCAATGACCAGTTAGCAATCTGCAAAATATTGCTTTCTAAACGGGTTCTGTAAATTGGCAACTGATTATTGCCAACTGCGAACTGGTCATTGCTCTCTTTTTCTATTTGGCTTTTTCCTTGAACTTATTAATTGCCTTACGTGTAAAATCCGACAACACCAGTCTTCCACTCATCTCTGCACGTTCTATCAGCAGGGTATCCCAATGTTCGGTTTCGTGCCACATCACTTTCTTTAACATCTTCATAGCTTCCGGATTGGAAAGGGCCAGTTTTTCAGCCAGTGCATTCAATGCATTTTCCATTTGGGGTATATCCTCAAACACATCCATATACATTCCTTTTTCTCGTGCCCATTGTGCCGTCTGCCATTCCGTAGCAGCTATCGTAAGCTGACAAAAGGCCGAAGTTCCGATCTTTCGCTCCACTGCAGGTCCCACTACAAAGGGCCCGATACCTACTGCCAGTTCGCTTAGTTTAACAGCAGCTTCGGTAGTAGCGAAGGTATAGTCTCCGGAACATGCAATGCCTACACCTCCGCCTACAGCTTTACCTTGCACCCCTACTAATACAAATTTGGGAGCCCTGCGCATGGCATTAATAACCATGGCAAAACCGGAGAAAAATTTTTTCCCTTCTTCAATCGTCTGAATGGATATCAACTCATCAAAAGAAGCTCCGGCACAAAATGCCTTTGCACCAAGGCTTCGGAGCACAATAACCTTTATGTCCGGATTATTTCCTTCCGTTTCAATTTCGGAAGCCAGTTTACGAAGCAGCGCTCCGGGCAATGAGTTGCTTTGAGGATGAAAAAAAGTGATGGTAGCAATACCATTTGAATGGCTGGTAGATACGGTTCCTATATCGGTCATGAGGATGCTGTTTAAGTCGTCTAAAGTACTAATCATTTGAAAAAAAATAAAACCCGGACAGAAACGCTATAAAACAAAATGTCCCGCTATCGCGGGACAAGTGTGTTAAACCTACTGTTAATCCAATTAATTTTCTCTGTATGCAGCAAATTTACCTTGTTGTATCAGCTGCATATATTTTACCTTATGTTCTTCAAAATTTCCAAAGCAAAGAGCGGAAAGCATTTCATTGCGGTTCATAGCAGGATTGTTGAGCAGCTTTTTAATTTCCGCACCACAACGATCTACATATTTTTCAAAACGCTCAGGAGCCCACACATACTCTCTTTTTTCCCTGTCCACATTAAATTCAGCTGGCAGTTCTCCGTAAATTTTGCTTTTAATCGGCAGGCCTTCGAATTTTTTAGGAATCAGACGGCTGTCAAAAATAAGAGGGCGGCTCACATCAATCGCATGCGACTTTCGCTTTGGATCAATCATGATCAACCCATTTATACGGAAACCGAGTTTCTTCAGATGACCGTATTTTTGCTCGAAACGCTTGAGTGAGTCGTACATGTTTTTCCAGTTAGGAGAAACAAAGTTAACGATTTTTTTATGAACAGGCTATGTTTTAGACAACTGTATGTCAGGTGACTATGACTGTTGAAAAAAACCTGATGAAGCTTGTTAAAGGGATTGGGAAAAGATCCCCTTTTTTTACTTAATATAAGCCCGAATCAATCCACAACTATATAATAATGAAGCATTTGTGATTAAATAAAGACAAATAAAACGTTAATCCTGGTTTTTCTTTTTTACCATGGTCAAAATAGTGGCAATGGCTACCGTTTCGCCCGTTTCGTCATAAACATCGACAAGCCACTTCACAATACCTTTGGCAATATCTTCCGGTGTTTTCTTTTCCTGATCCACCTTTTCCTTACAGGTAAACCTTACTCCGATAGTGCTTCCAGGGTAAACCGGTTTGGTAAAACGGCATTCCTCCAGGCCATAATTAAGCAGAACAGGCCCCTTTCTGGCATCTACAAACAAACCGGCTGCTTTGCTCAGTACAAAATAGCCATGTGCTACACGCCCTG
The DNA here is from genome assembly GCA_013288325.1 of Bacteroidota bacterium. Taxonomy (GTDB): domain Bacteria; phylum Bacteroidota; class Bacteroidia; order Palsa-965; family Palsa-965; genus Palsa-965. The sequence continues at coordinate 19,181 of JABDCB010000010.1, read as the reverse complement.
TAAAGATTGTTCCATCAAGTGCTGTCGCATCCATATGGGCATAGAAGTTATCCCCGCTTACATTGGCAAAATTCACGATATCGGACTCACTTACCGTATGTTTAGCGGTAATGAGGGTTTCCCCTATCTCCAGCTCTTCAAAATAGCGACGGAAAGGATGTGCTTCATGTTCGATATACTTCCCTCCATATTGATACTGATGGGTTATATTCCCAATGGTTGTTGGAGACCCCTGAATAGCAGTACGTTGCAGATAATGGAACACACCTCTTCTTCCACCCATCTCTTCCCCTCCCCCTGCCCTGCCAGGACCACCATGAACCAGCAATGGCATAGGAGAACCGTGACCGGTACTTTCCTTGACACAATCGCTGTTTAGTACCAATATACGACCATGCATGCAGGCTGCGCCTAATACATATTGACGGGCTATACGATCATCAGCAGTAATGATTGAGCTGACCAGCGATCCTTTACCCATTTTAGATAACTCAATAGCCTCTTCCAGGCTCTTATAAGGCATAATGGTGCTAACCGGTCCGAATGCTTCCAGGTTATGTACATCGGTATATTTGAAAGGATTTTCATTCAGAAAAAGAATGGGGGACATAAAGGCTCCCATGTTTTTATCGGCACCCGTAACCGAAAAATTTTCCAGGTCGCCATACACAATCTTTTGTGTTTTGTTCAGTTGAGCCACTTTCTCATGTACTTCCTGAAGTTGCGCCTTTCCGGCAAGGGCGCCCATGCGCACTCCTTCTACCTGAGGATCTCCGATTTGCGTTGCTGCCAGACGTTTGCTCAATGCCAGCTGCACATCCTCCACCATATTTTCAGGCACAATAATGCGACGGATAGCCGTACATTTTTGCCCTGCCTTGGTAGTCATTTCCCGCTGTACCTCTTTAATGAAAATATCAAACTCCGGTGATCCTGGCTTTACATCCGCGCCGAGCAGGCAACAGTTGAGTGAATCGGCCTCCATGTTAAATGGCACCGCTTCTTCCAGCAAACGGGGATGAGCTTTCAGCATTTTTCCGGTAGTAGCAGAACCGGTAAAGGTGACTACATCCTGATTGGTAACATAATCCAAAATGCCATTAGCCGATCCACAAATCACCTGCAATGCACCTTCAGGCAAAATGCCGGAAGCAATAATTTCTCTGGCTACCGCTTCGGTAAGGAAAGAGGTAACAGTAGCCGGTTTCACAATGGCAGGAACACCGGCCATCCAGTTAACGGCAACTTTTTCAAGCATACCCCACACCGGAAAATTAAATGCATTGATATGAATCGCAACCCCCTCTTTTGGAACACAGATATGCTGCCCTATAAACGACCCTCCTTTGGAAAGTTTGGCCATATCTCCTTCCACACAATACGGTTCATCGGGAAAGGTACGGCGCAGACTGGCATAGGCAAATAAGTTACCAATACCTCCTTCTATATCCACCCAGCTATCCGTTCGGGTAGCTCCGGTGGCCCAGCTGATTTGATAAAACAACTCCTTCTTTTCCATCAGATGCAATGCCAGCGCTTTGAGCATACGTCCCCGCTCATGGAATGTCATCTTGCGCAAACGCAATCCGCCTGTCGTTCTCGCATATTCGCACATAGCTTTAAAATCCAGACCCTTGCTGGAAGCTGTAGCAACAACTCCTCCGGTAATGGCATTATAAAGCGTTTGTCCTTCCCCCTCTCCGGCAATCCATTTGCCAAGAGCATAATTATTCAATCGGGTCATATTGCTTTTTTCTTTTGTAAGGCTTGGCATGGCAGGTGTGTTTGGGTATCAAATATAAATATTTTAACCGTGCGTAAATTCAAGGTTATCAAACATACTGTAAAAATCAGAGCCCTCGCATATTCACCTACGTACAAATACGTGATTTAATATCCCCCTTACGGAGGTGACATTTTTTCCATTCTCTTTGTGAAGATGAATTCTTATCCGAATATTATTATCAAACAAAAAAACATATGACTCAAAGCCAATCCAACTGGTTAACGATGTTTTGCTCCGTGCATTCATACTGCCAGCTTCAAAAAAAAATTGTAGAAAAAAATCCAGCCTTTGCCACCGGTATTAACTCACTGGGGCAACTTATTGCATCCATCAAGTGTATCAATACCTTGTTGCCTGGCCCCGGAGAAACGAATGTAAACCCCGGAGCTCTCCGGGAAGCAGTTTTCAATCTAAGTCGAATACAAACGGCATTAGCTACCGCCTATGCAATAGATACGACGAATCCCGAGCTGGAGAAACAGCTTGAGTTTTCAAAAGAAGACTCCCTGCTGCTTTCAGACACGGAATTGAAACTGAAACTTCAATTTTTGTTTGAATTGGTCCAATTACTTTCTCCACATCTGGCTGTTTATGGCAATAATACCACCGCAATTCATGCCTGGGAGCTGGCCCTCAATAACTATATGCCGGTACTGGACAGTCCCCGTTCGGCCATGATGCGCCGCAAACAGCTGATGGTATGCTTCAACCGGCTTTTTAAGAATGCCCTGGCACTTTGCAGCGACTACCTGGATCCGCTGGCCGAATCGCTGAAAAAAAAGCATTCGTCTTTTCATATCGAGTATATGACAAAAAGGAAAACCGATGATCCGGGAGCAAACGGTGTAAGAATCCGGGGTATTGTACGCACCCGGGAGTCGGGTTCTGCCCGGAAATCAAGTTCTCCATTAGCCGAAGCCTCCATTACACTGGTAGAAACCGGTGCCGTCATACAATCCGATGCAGAAGGTGTTTTTTCATTCCGGGCAGTAAAAAAAGGAATCTACACCCTCCGTGCTGAAAAGCAGGGCTACTACACCAAAACAAGTGAGCCTATGCAACTGAAAGAAGGAGAAACAGCCCATCTGGAATTTGAGCTTACCTATGCAGAATTGCTTCAGGATTGACACAGAAACCAGCAGCAAAATTAAGCCATTTATCAGTCCTGCCCCTTCAATTAAGGGCCATGTAGGTTCTTGTGCATCAATTTTTTTCTCATCATTTTACCAGTATAGCCTGAACCCCGCTCCTCAGGCAATGCAATCCGGTTTTTTTGCCAACAACGAATGATTCATGAAGCTGACCTCCGGCTTAACCTAGGTCTATTATTGCTTATCTTTATCATCATTGTTTGCATATGAGATCTAGCTTTTTGTGGATAGTAGTTGCTTGTTTGGTTTTTCACCTTTCACCAGCCCAGCAGCATACCGCGTCCGCTTATCATCCGGAGAAAAAATATCCGCTCGCGCAGCTGCAGGATGATTTCTGGATTCTGAAAAAGGCCCTGGAGGAAGCCCATCCTGGCTTATATACCTTTCATGCCACTTCCGAATTTATTTCCCGTTTCGACAGTATTCACGCAGGTTTGCAGGAAGACCAGACAGAGCTTGATTTTTTTGGAGCTGTAACCGGTCTTGTATCAGGCATAGGATGCGGACACACCTCCTGCTCCCTTTCCAAAGCTTACACAAATAACTATGAAGAAAAACAGGCCAAGCTTTTCCCCTTTGAAGTAAAAATAGTGGATCATCGTGTTTATCTATTTTCCAATTTCAGCACCGATAGTACTATTCCCAATGGCTCTGAACTGCTGGAATTAAACGGACAAAGTACTCAAACTATACTCCATCTTCTTTTGCCTCATATACCGGGTGATGGGGTGATAGAAGGTCTCAAATACCATATCCTGGAAAAAGATTTTTCGCTCATCTATTCTGAATTCATTTCACAACCGGAATGGTTTTCACTCCGGTTCAGAATGCCGGGAGAAGAACTCATGAGCGTACGCAGCCTGCCGGGCTTACATATACCCGAAATAAAAAAAATTAAAAAGAAAAGAACCTCTACTCTTTCCAAACAAATTACCGACGCACCTCCTCTGAATTTTCAGCTGACAGATGATAAAATAGGTGTTCTTACCATACATTCTTTTGACAACAATGATATTACCGCCTCGAAACAAAAGTTCAAATCATTTCTGCGCCATACATTCGACACATTGAAATACCGGGGCGTAAACGACCTGGTAATCGACTTAAGAAACAATGAAGGAGGAGATGATGATTTCGGCTGGTATCTGTATTCTTTTCTTACCGACTCTGCTTTTCGTTATTATGACCGTATTGAACTGGCAAGTAAAAAGAAGTATAGTTATCAGAAATTTTTTAGCAAGAAACTCATCTGCCGGTCACTTCGTTTCCTTTCCAGCAAAGCCAGTACAGGACATATTGAGTGGAAGCATGGCTCTGACACCCACATTCATCAACCCGGAAAAAATCATTTTGCTGGCCAGGTTTATGTTCTTATTAACGGAGGAAGCTTTTCCACCACGGCAGAGTTTGCAGCCATCTGTCAGTTTCATCAAAAAGCCATATTTATTGGTGAAGAAACCGGAGGTGCTTATGAAGGAAATAACAGCGGGTTATTTACTATACTAACACTTCCCAATACACATATACGGGTTAAAATACCTCTTTTCAGATACTACATGGCCGTTGACACGCATCATCCCACAGGCCGGGGAGTAATTCCGGATGTTGCCATACCACTCAACATCAATGATGTGCTAAAGGGCGTAGATACTCAGAAAGAATATGTAATCGATTATATTCGCCGAAAAAACTGCAAGGGCTGCAGCCGTTAATCAGGTCTGCAAAGGAATGGCAATAGTTTATTTATTCTTCTTCCAGCTTTTATAGAAATCTTCTTGTACAGGCCTGTCCGCTTCCACCTCCCTCAAAGGCTCACATGGCTTAAGCGTGGCTTTGCAATCAGCCGGCAAGCGCTGGTATAATGCAGTACCTTTCGTTTTCCATTCCAGCATTTCGTCACTTACGTCTTTCACAATTTTTGCCGGACTCCCCACAACAACTTTTCGTTCCTGGATAATCATCCCTTCCGGAACAAAACATAAGGAACCTATAATACAATTATCGCCTATCTGCACATGATCCATAATCACCGAATTCATGCCTACCAATACATTTTTCCCGATTGTTCCGCCGTGTACAATGGCTCCATGACCAATATGTGCACCTTCTTTCAAAATAACTGTCAACCCGGGAAACATATGAATGGTACAATTTTCCTGCACATTACAGCCGTTCCCAATGATGATCTGCCCCCAATCGCCCCGCAATGCTGCGCCAGGGCCAATATATACTTTCTCTCCAATGATTACATTGCCAGTTACTGTGGCATTCGGATGAATAAACGCACTTTCGTGCACCACAGGTCTGAACCCGTTGAATTCGAAAATATTGGCCATTTAAACAGGGATATTATTTATACACGCTCAATGATAACGGCATATCCTTGTCCAAGTCCGATACAAAGAGTAACCAAAGCATATTGTTTGTTTTGTTCATGCAACTCTATAGCTGCTGCATTCAGAATACGAGCTCCGCTCATGCCCAGGGGGTGACCGATAGCAATAGCACCTCCGTTTGGATTTATACGAGGGTCTTTATCATCCAGCTTCCAGGCCCTGATACAAGCCAGAGCTTGTGCAGAGAATGCTTCATTGAGCTCTATAATATCCATATCGCTCATCTTCAAGCCCGCTTTAGCCAACGCTTTATTGCTTGCTTCCACAGGTCCTATCCCCATGATCCGTGGCTCCACTCCAACCATACCACAACTAACAATTCGGGCCTTGGGTTTAAGATTATATTTCTTTATTCCGTGTTCCGAAGCCAATAACAAGGCTGCAGCTCCGTCATTTAATCCCGAGGAATTACCGGCGGTAACTGTACCATCACTTTTAAAAGACGGTTTCAGTTTGGCAAGAATCTCAACAGATGAAGTTGGTTTGATGAATTCATCTTTATCAAACAGAACAGGATCTCCTTTTCGTTGTGGAATCTGAACGCCTGTAATTTCTTTTGCCAGTCTTCCTTTTTGTTGTGCCGCATGCGCTTTCATCTGGGAGCGATATGCAAAGAGGTCCTGATCATCACGCGAAATCTTATCTCTCATGGCCAGGTTCTCCGCCGTTTCACCCATTCCATCCACCCCATAAAGCGCTTTCATTTGGGGATTGATAAATCTCCATCCGAAGCTGGAATCAAACATCTGGGCATCCCTGCCAAAAGCACTAGATGTTTTGGAAATAACCCAGGGACCACGGGTCATGTTTTCTACCCCACCTGCAATCATTATATCTGCATCACCACATTGTATAGTTCTTGCTGCAGCCATGGCTGCAGAGAGACCAGAAGCACAAAGTCTGTTTACCGTTTCAGCCGGAACACTATACGGTATACCAGCCAGCAGTCCCGCCATACGGGCTACATTGCGATTATCTTCTCCGGCCTGATTAGCACAACCCAATATTATTTCTCCAATAAAAGATGGATCCACAGAAGGGTTACGTACCAGCAATTCTTTCAGCACCAATGCCGCCAGATCGTCTGTGCGGATAACCGAAAGTGTTCCTCCGAAATTTCCTACCGGAGTGCGTACTCCATCAATTAAATAGGCCGTATTCATAAATATTTTTTTTAGCTGCTAATTTTTTATCGGGCTGGTACTTGAACCGGGAAACCATTCTTTGCCCGTACGATACACCGTACCTTTAAACAAGGCCACCACCTTATGATCGGGCTTACTCACCTTAATCTGGTATACACCAATTTTATTCGACAAGCTAAGTTCTTCCGCTTCGGCAATAATAATATCTCCTTCCACCAGAGATTCCGTATGAGAAATGCTTGTCTCAATAGAAACAGCCATCCGTCCGTGTGAATTGGAGGCAAAGGCCAGGGCGCTATCGGCCAGAGAATAGGTAATGCCCCCGTGAGCTATTCCAAACCCATTCAGCATTTCCTTTCGTACCACCATTTTCAGTTTGCTGTAACCGGCACCACTGTCTATGCATTCAATACCTAACCACTGACTGAACCAGTCTTTATCATACATTTTCTTTTGTATGTGGGCAGCCTTTTCTTTATTCTCCATGACCGGATTCGGGAAGCATGCTGTTAAACAAATCTTTTGTAGTCAGGTTACGTTCGAATTCCAGTAGCCATCGTTTATTATCCATTCCGCCTCCATATCCCACGAGCTTACCGTTGGAGCCAATAACGCGGTGGCAAGGTACGATGATTGACAATGGGTTTTTTCCGTTTGCATTTCCCACCGCACGGGTTGAATGAAGATCACCAACCCGTTTGGCCAGCTGCAGATAAGAGATTGTTTGCCCAAACGGAATAAACGTTAATTCCTTCCATACGATGAGTTGAAAATCCGTGCCTTGCATATCAAGAGGAAGAGTAAAGGTGGTTCTCTTTCCGGCAAAATATTCATCCAGCTCAGCTTTGCATGTTAAGAGGAAGGGAGACTGTTCGTCGGTCACAACCATCGGATCCCTTTCAAATTTGAACAGCAGAGATCGCAATCCTTTATCTCCAGCTCTCAGTTCGAGCAAACCGACTGGAGATTCATAATACATAACGGATTCAATTACCTCAGATTCTTCACTCATAGAATTTCTTTTTGCTTTTCACCATTGTTTTCAATAACAGGCTGGGGCGATAGCGCTCTTCCTGATAATCTGCATATAATTTATTCAGTGTTTCGAGTACCTGTTCCGCGCCTAATTCATCCATCCATTTCAGCAATCCTTTGGGATAATTAACACCTTTTGTCATCGCAAGATCAATGTCTTCCTTGGTGGCTACTTGCAGATAGAGCGAGTCTACTGCTTCATTGATAAGCATAGCAATCACCCGGTTGAAAATTCGCTTACCCAGCTCTTCATCCTTTACCGGCTCGGACGGCACACTCCCTTCCGCATAGTTATAATATCCTTTTCCGCTTTTGCGTCCAAACAGTCCCGCCTCATACAATCGTTTCTGTGTGAGAGAGGGCTTAAATCGAGGCTCATAAAAAAACTGCTCCCATACCGATTCCGTTACTTTAAAATTGATATCGTTTCCAATAAAATCCATCAGCTCAAAAGGCCCCATCCTAAACCCACCAAATGTTTTCAATGCCCAATCGATGGTAGGGAAACCGGCAATTCCTTCTTCGTATATGCGTATGCTTTCTCCATAATAAGATCGGGCCACACGGTTGACGATAAAGCCCGGTGTATCCTTAGCCATTACAGTTATCTTTCCCCAGCTATCTACCAGCGCTTTGCATGACGAGGCTGTTGAGGCTGAAGTAGTAATAGCCGGAATGATTTCTACCAGTGGCATGAGTGGTGCAGGGTTAAAGAAGTGAATTCCCACCACCCGTGAAGCATCTTTACATGCTGCTGCAATAGATGCGATTGACAGCGATGAAGTGTTGCTGGCCAGCACGGTATTGGGCTTCACAATCCCTTCCAACTCGGCAAAAAGTTTTTTCTTGATATCCAGATTTTCAACAATCGCTTCTATCACCAGCTGACAATCCTTCAACCCATCGAGTTTACTTTCAAAATGAAAGAGGCTTAGAATCCTTTCGGATTCCGCCGCGCTGATCTTTTGTTTCTCCACCAATTTTGCCATGGTGGCCTTTACTCCTTTTTCGGCTGCAGCAAGCGCATTGGCATTGGTATCGAATACATGTACCCGATGTCCTGCGGTTGCAGCTACCTGCGCAATACCCGATCCCATAGCTCCGGAGCCTACTATACCGATAACAGATTCTTTGTTAAACATCTATTTATTCTCCTTTAAAAGCAGGTTTTCTTTTTTCAAGAAAGGCTTTCACCCCTTCCTGGTAGTCGTATGAATTGGCAGCTTCCACCTGCATATTCCGTTCTGCATTCAGCTGATCTTCCAGTGTGGCAGAAAGGCTTTGGTTCAACAGACGTTTAGTGAGGCCGATACTTTTTGTAGGCATCACAGAAAGTACTTTGGCCAGATTAAAAGCATTTTCCATTAGAATCTCATCTTCCACTTCCATATAAATCATTCCCATCTGAAGCGCTTCACCGGCAGATATTTTATCTCCAAGCATCATGGTGGCCGAAGCTCGTCCAAACCCAATCAGACGCGGAAGAAAAAAGGTGCCGCCACTGTCGGGTATCAATCCTATTTTACTGAATGCCTGAATAAACGAGGCCGAAGACGCCGCAATTACCACATCGCATGCCAGAGCAATATTGGCACCGGCACCGGCTGCTACACCGTTAACAGCACATACAATAGGTTTTTCTATCTGACGGATACGGGCTATAATCGGGTTGTAATGTTCTCTTACAATGCGTTCAATACCGGGGCCGCTCGCATCCACCGCTTCGCTCAGATCCTGTCCTGCACAAAAAGCTTTGCCCTCCCCTGTAATCAGGATGGCACGGATTGCTTTGTCATCGGCTGCGGTATCCAGTTCCTGCTGAAGCAGGAGGGCCATTTCCCGGTTAAAACTGTTGAACTTGTCAGGACGGTTCAGTGTTAGTTTTCTTACCTGACCGATGGTTTCCGATTTTATAAATGGCATAAGTAAACCTTGTTTCTAAATACATTTAAAATAATCAAACGGCTCTTTGCAATCCAGGCACTTATACAATGCCTTGCAGGCGGTAGAGCCGAACTGAGAAATCATTTCCACATTCTTTGATCCACAGCGCGGACAAGCCAGGTGCTTAGGCTTACCGGTGATGGCGCTTTTATCGGCTGTTGCTTTCTCCGGAGGAGCAATACCATAACGTCTTAATTTTTCTTTTGCTTCATCGGAAATCCAGTCTGTAGTCCATGCAGGAGCATACACCATATCTACCTTCACTTTTTCTATTCCTTTTTCTTTCAGGAGAGAAACGATATCCTGTTCTATCATTTTCATAGCAGGACAACCCGAATAGGTTGGGGTAATACAAACATGTACCATATCACCTTCCCGTGTTACAGAACGTAACACGCCAAGATCTTCGATGGTGATAACGGGAATTTCCGGATCGGGAATAGTAGCAAGAAGCCGGAAGATCTCCTGGTTGGTATATGTATGAGCTTCCTGTGTCATGATAAAGTTGAATCAGTGAATCACCACTGAGCCTGTGGATAGGTACGATGCAAGTACTGCATTTCTGCCAGCAGAAAACCAAGGTGCTCCGTATGTTTTCCTTCCCTGCTACCCGAATGCTGCCAGGTATTGGCTGGCATGGTAAGATGTGCTTTCTTCATCACCTCTTCCACAGTCTTGAGCCAGGCCGATTTGATTGTTTCATTATCAACAGCAATACCTGCTTTTACAAGCTCCCGGTCAGAGGTGTTCATCGCAAAAAGATCAGCCGTATAAGCCCAGAGTTCATTCCATGCCTTCTGAAGACGGGCATGACTCTCTTCGGTGCCATCACCCAGACGTTCCATCCAGGCTGCCGTATGACGTAAATGATAGGTTACTTCTTTTCCTCCCTTAACAGCTAAAGCAGCCAGGGTTTCATCTTTGGATGACTCCAGTTTTTTATACAAATGAAAATCAAATGCGTCGGACAAAAACTGTCTTACTATGGTAAAAGCAAAATCAATATTTTTTTGTTCCGACAATAATGTATTGTAAAACTCTCTTTCATTGCGCATATATGCCAGATCATCCTCTGTCCTTCCTTTCCCTTCCAGTTTGGCTGCATGCTGTAAAAGCGAGTTGGCTTGCCCAATCATATCAAGCGCAATATTGGTCATGGCAATATCTTCTTCCAGATAAGGACCATGTCCGCTCCATTCGGAAAGACGATGTCCCAACACCAGGTTGGTATCGGCCAGACGGAGAATATAATTGAAATGTGCTTCGTTCTGATTCATGGCTTACATATGGGTGACCCCTTCAGGGACTGAGTAAAAAGTTGGATGGCGATAGATTTTGTCATTGGCCGGTTCAAAAAACGGTCCGATATCTTCCGGAGAAGAAGAAACTATATACTCGGATCGTACAACCCAGATATTCGTACCTTCATTACGACGGGTATATACATCACGTGCATTCTGAAGCGCCATTTCTTTATCATGAGCATGTACGCTTCCACAATGCCTGTGAGGCTGACCGGGTTTAGACTGAATAAATACTTCCCAAAGGAATCCCTGACTGTCTTTTGTCATAACTACTATTGATTTAAGAATTATGATTTATGAATTATGATTTATGATTTGCTTTTGTATTCCACTCAAAAATCTTAAATCATAATTCTTAAATCTTAAATTTCTAATTTTTAGATTACTTCCAACTCTTTTCTTTTATCGGCAAACGCCTGAGCCGCTTCCCTCACCCATGCACCTTCTGCATGTGCTTTGGTACGGGCTGCCAAACGATCTTTATTACAAGGTCCGTTGCCGGCAATAACATTGTAAAATTCTTCCCAATCAGGAGTGCCGAAATCATATCCTTTTTTGGACTCGTTCCATACCAGGTCCTTATCAGGAACTGTAAGACCGATAATCTCGGCCTGAGGCACTGTCTGATTTACAAACTTCTGACGGAGCTGGTCATTACTTTCCCGTTTGATTTTCCATTTTATGGCGTTTGCTGAGTTTGGCGATTTCTCATCGGTTGGGCCAAACATCATCAGTGAAGGCCACCACCAGCGGTTAATCGCATCCTGTGCCATTGCTTTTTGTTCCGGGCTGCCTTTGGCAAGCACCATCATTATTTCATACCCCTGACGCTGGTGAAAACTTTCTTCCTTGCAAATACGAACCATGGCTCTTGCATAAGGTCCGTAAGAGGTGCGTTGTAGCATCACCTGATTCATAATAGCAGCACCATCTACCAGCCATCCAATAGCACCGATATCGGCCCAGGTAAGGGTAGGATAATTGAAAATACTGGAATATTTTGCCTTGCCGGTGAGCAGTTGAGAAACTAACTCTTCTCTTGTTATTCCCAGTGTTTCAGCAGCGCTGTAAAGATAAAGCCCATGCCCACCTTCATCCTGCACTTTGGCCAGTAATACCATCTTTCTTCTTAAACTTGGGGCACGTGTAATCCAGTTTCCTTCCGGCAGCATACCTACTATTTCCGAATGTGCATGTTGTGATATCTGACGGATCAAATGTTTGCGGTAATTATCCGGCATCCAGTCTTTCGGCTCAATAGTCTCATTGCGCTCAAGCTTGGCATCAAAATTTCTTTCCTGTTCTGAATTTTCCATGATTTCGAAGTTGAATCTTGTTAAAGATCGCGCTTTCCAAGTGAAAAGCCAAGGACAAAAGTACCAATTTTGTACTTATGTTAATAATCCAAACTATTAAGGCTATATTGACTAAAATACAGTATTTTATTACGAATAATGCTATTATATCAATATTCTATTATGAAAGAGCAAGACATCCGCTTCCTGCTTCTGAATTCCCACTTCTGATTTCTCTCTTCTGACTTCTTCCTTCTATTTCTTATGCCTTTCCTCCAATACCCGAACAATATCATCTAAACAACAATCCTTTGCCGCCAGTAAAATAAGATAATGATACATCAAATCGGCTGCTTCGTTTTTGAACAGGTTCATATCCTGATCTTTTGCTTCAATGACCAGTTCCACGGCCTCCTCTCCTACCTTCTGGGCTATTTTATTAATGCCTTTGGCAAAAAGAGAGCTGGTATACGATTTGTCGGACGGAGTTTGTTTTCTGTCCTGTATCACCCTTTCGAGGGTGTGAAGAAAATCAAGGGAAATATTCTTTTCCTGGAAACAAGTGTCGGCGCCTGTATGACAAACAGGACCAACCGGTTTTACCCGGATAAGCAATGTATCGTTATCGCAATCGGATTTGATTTCCTTTACATCCAGAAAGTTCCCGCTCTCTTCGCCCTTGGTCCATAAACGCTTCTTGCTCCGGCTGTAAAACGTCACCCGCTTTTCTTCCTGTGTTTTTTTCCATGCTTCTGCATTCATATAGCCCAGCATGAGCACTTGTGAAGTGTGTTCATCCTGAATAATTACCGGAACAAGCTTGTCAGGTGATTTGGAGAAATCGATGTTAAATGAGGTCATAGTTATTGGAGTTTATTATTAATAGAAATCAGAAGAGAGTAGTCAGAAGTCAGAAGCGAAAAGTACAAGATTAGTCCATATCGCATTCTTCTGGCTTCTGTCTTCTGACTTCTAAATTCTTATTTCAATCTTTCTTCCTTTCAGAAATTGTTTTAAATCTGGTATTCCAATCTCTTTAAAATGAAATACGCTGGCAGCGAGAGCGGCATCGGCCTTGCCGTTTATAAACACATCGGCAAAATGCTCCATGCTTCCCGCTCCCCCGCTGGCAATAACAGGAACGTTTACTGCCAATGAAATTTCAGATGTAATGTCCTGTGCAAAGCCGGTCTTCATTCCATCCTGATTCATGGAGGTAAGCAATATCTCGCCCGCTCCCAACTCAACACCCTGCAGGGCCCAATCCAAGGCCTTAGTCTCGGTCTTCACCCGCCCACCGTTAAGATAAACATACCATCCTCCTTCTTCTTTTTTAGCATCTATAGCCAGCACCACACATTGACTGCCGAATCGTGACGCCAGTTCCCGGATAAGTTCCGGGCGGCGAAAAGCAGCCGTATTAACCGATATTTTATCAGCACCGGCATTTAACAAAACCGATACATCCTCTACCGAACTGATTCCTCCTCCTACCGTAAACGGGATATTGATATGCGCCGCAATCCGTCTTACCAGTTCCGACAAAGTCTTCCTCTTTTCATTGGTAGCACTGATATCCAGAAAAACCAACTCATCCGCCCCTTCGTCTACATAGCGCATCGCCAGCTCCACCGGATCGCCGGCATCGCGTATATTCTCAAAATTCACTCCTTTCACCGTGCGTCCATCACGGATATCGAGACAAGGAATGATACGTTTGGCTAACATAGGGATTTGAGATTTGTGAATTAAGATTTATGATTTGATGTTCAGGATAAATATTAGCCGGTGATTATTCTTTTTCTCAGATCTTCCATGGTGATCCGGTTTTCATAAATCGCTTTCCCAACTATAACCCCTTCACAACCGCATTCCTGCAAGGTATCCAGATCGGCAAGAGAAGAAACGCCTCCGCTGGCAATAAGCCGGATGCCGGGCACTGCCGCTATAATTTTTTTATACAGCTCTGTAGACGGCCCTTGCAACAAACCATCCATAGCCACATCGGTGCAAAACACATTGGTTACTCCACCGGAAACATATGCCCTCAAAAAATCAAACACCGAAATATCCGTTCCTTCCAGCCACCCACCAATAGTAATTTTCTCCTCCTTCACATCGGCTCCCAACAGCAAATGCTCTGCTCCATAATGATTAAGCCAGCGAAAAAACAATTCTTTATCCTTTACCGCAATACTCCCTACTGTTGCTATGGCTGCTCCGGCATCAAACACAGAGCGGATATCCGCATCTGTTTTAATTCCGCCTCCAAAATCTATCTCCAACTTTGTCTTTGAAGCCAGCTGTTCCAGCACTTTTTGATTTACCACACTTCCTTTCTTTGCCCCATCAAGATCCACCAGATGCAGGCGACGAATCCCCACTCCTTCAAACTGAAGCGCCACCTCCAACGGGTGCTCGTTATAGATCTTCTTCTTTTCATAATCGCCTTGTGTAAGTCTCACACATTTGCCGTCTATGATATCTATGGCGGGAATTAAAATCATGAATGGGTAAAGATTAAATGGTGGCCTTGAATCGTTATTTAATATTCGTCACAAAATTCTGCAAGAGTTTTTCTCCAGCTTTCCCTGACTTTTCCGGATGAAACTGCACGGCATAAAAATTATCCTTATTAAGGGCTGCGCTGTATTTAAGCCCATAGGTGGCTGAAGCAATTTCTCCGGCTCCTTGTTCTACATAATAGCCGTGTACAAAATACATGTATTCCTTTTCCATAATTCCTGAAAACAAAGGAGAACGAAGATCTTCAATTGTGTTCCAGCCAATCTGAGGCACTTTTAATTCCTGCTTCCTTTCAAATCGTTTCACTTTCAAATTAAAGAGGCCCATGCAAGTAGTGTCTCCCTCTTCCGAATGGGTGCACATAAGCTGCATACCGAGACAAATACCCAACACCGGTTGCTTCAAGGAAATGATGAGCTTATCCAATTTCCGCTCTTGTAAATAGTTCATTGCCGAACGGGCCTCTCCCACCCCGGGGAAAATAACCTTATCCGCGGATCGGATTTCTTCTGCATCGCCGGTGATACAGTAATCAACTCCAATCCGTTCCAAAGCGTAGGCTACAGAACGAATATTGCCGGAATTGTATTGAATGATTGTTACCTTCATTATTGTATCATAGTGTCGTAATGACAGTTATGGAATGCGTTTGATTTACACGATGCATTGTAGAACGCGGATCTTTATGATTGTTATGATTTTCGCTGATCATCTGTATCATAATTAATCATAACCATCTTATTTTATCTGCGTTCTATCACCTTAGGTTCTAACCGAATTATTAACACAAAAACTGCCTCCTGCTGCTGCCTCCTGCACCTAATTAAAGAACTCCCTTCGTAGACGGCAATTGCTCATTCCCGGCTTCTTTTCGTATCGCCATTTTAAGCGCACGCGCAAAGGATTTAAAAATGGCTTCTATCTTATGATGCTCATTTTGCCCTTCTGCCTTGATATTCAGGTTGCACAATGCCGCATCGCTGAACGATTTGAAAAAATGAAAAAACATTTCCGTAGGCATCTCTCCTATCTTTTCCCGTTTGAATTCGGCAGCCCATTCAATCCAGGGTCGTCCTCCGAAATCCAATGCTACTTGTGCCAGGCAATCATCCATGGGCAAACAAAAGCCATAACGTTCTATCCCGCGCTTATCGCCCAGTGCTTTGCGGAATGCTTCTCCAAGCGCCAAACCGGTATCTTCAATGGTATGATGTTCATCAATATGTAAATCGCCTTTAGCTTGTACAGATAAATCTATGTTTCCATGACGGGCAATCTGCTCGAGCATATGATCAAAAAAGCCAAGACCGGTAGAAATAGATGCTTCTCCTTTGCCATCCAGATTCAGCTCGATACGAATTTCGGTCTCCTTTGTCTTTCTGGAATGTATCACCCGACGTTTAGGTTTCAGGAATGTATATACCTGATCCCAGTTGTCGGCCAGCAAAGCAATCTTATCTTCCCATCCATCGGGTTTGTCATAATTACGAATAAAGATGGCTCCAGCACCCAGGTTTTGAGCCAGTTTGATATCCGTTATCCGGTCGCCGATTACATACGAACGGCTTAAATCATAATCGCCATTCATATACTTTTCAAGCATAGCCGTTCCCGGTTTGCGGGTTGGCTTGTTTTCATGCGGAAAGGATTTATCGATGTGGATGGTCGAAAAAACGATTCCTTCTGTTTCCAGCGTGCGCAGCATTTTGGACTGAACTATCTGAAAGGTTTCTTCCGGATAACCTGCTGTACCCAGTCCATCCTGATTCGATACCATTACCAGTTCAAAATCCATTTCGGTTGCAATCTTATACAGATTACGGATTACACCTGGCAAAAACTCAAGCAGTTCCAGCTTGTCTATCTGACAGGTTCCCGGAGGTTCCCAGATAATGGTACCATCACGATCGATGAATAATGCTTTCTTCATGCTATTTTATTTAGTCTTACGATTCCTTGTTGAACTTACGGGGTGAATTGCTTTTCTCGTTTAACTTAATTCCTTCAATGCCAAAATCAGTTTTTTGTTTTCTTCTTCCGTTCCTACTGTGATGCGAAGACAGCCTTCACAC
This sequence comes from Bacteroidota bacterium, assembly GCA_013288325.1. Classification (GTDB taxonomy): domain Bacteria; phylum Bacteroidota; class Bacteroidia; order Palsa-965; family Palsa-965; genus Palsa-965. Next base: position 2,527 of record JABDCB010000010.1, on the reverse strand, counting down.
AGAGTCATTTTACTTCGGTCTCTTACGACAATCTGTTTTTCCGATAAGTAATCATATACCTTTTTAGGTTCTTTCATTTTCACAAGCAGGAAGTTGGCTTCACTTGGATATACTTTCTGTACAAAAGAGAGAGCAGAAAGAGACTCAGCTAATTTTTTACGTTCTTCCACAATCGTCTTGATCCAGCGGTTTACAGTATCCATATTATCGAGTGCTTCCAACGCGAGGTGCTGGGAAGCGATATTGATATTATAGGGGGGCTTGATCCTATTGAGCACATCAATCACCGGAGCTCCTGCAAATGCCATCCCAACACGCAATCCGGCCATGCCCCATGCTTTGGAAAGGGTTTGAAGGATGACCAGATTGGGATAATTGAGCAGCTCAGGCACCAGGCTGCGATAGGATGCAAAATTGATGTATGCTTCATCCACCACAACAAGTCCTTCAAAATGCTCCAGGATAGATTTGACATCATGCCATTTAACACCATTGCCGGTAGGATTATTCGGGCAGCAGATAAAAATAAGTTTTGTGGTTTTATCCATCGCTCTCAGGATACCCTGAATATCGAGCTGAAACGTTTCAGGTAATAAGGGAACCTTTACCACTTCCACATCATTGATTTGTGCGGCCACTTCATACATGCCATAGGTAGGGGGACAAACGATTACCTTATCTGTTCCCGGTTTGCATACGGCCCGAAAAAGGATATCAATGGCTTCATCGCTTCCATTGCCCAGAAATATGTTTTCAACGGGCAATCCTTTGATAGCGCTTAATTTCTCTTTCAGCTCCAGTTGTAAAGGATCGGGGTAACGGTTAAAGTCGTTATCCAGGGGAGAGCCGTAAGCATTCTCATTGGCATCCAGAAAAATGCCTTCTTTGCCTTTGTATTCATCCCGCGCAGAAGAATAGGGAACAAGTGCTTTGATATTGCTGCGCAAAATACTATCCAGATCAAACATAATTTAAGTGCTAAAATTTATATATGCTCATTATATCAACTCTTCTTCTATTTGCCTCCTGCACCCACCTACTGCCGCCTCTTTGCTGCCTCCTGCCGCTCATTTATTTCCTCCTTATCGTCACTGCCCTTTTATGTGCTTCCAGTCCCTCCGCGGCAGCCATTAGTTCTATTGCAGGACCAATATCCTGCAGCCCTTTTTCAGTAAGCTGTTGAAATGTAATCTTCTTTACAAAACTATCAACCGATACACCGCTATAAGCTTTTGCAAAACCGTTGGTAGGAAGGGTATGGTTGGTACCCGAAGCATAATCGCCGGCGCTTTCGCAGGAATAATTTCCGAGAAATACAGATCCCGCATTTACTACTTCTTCTCCAAGTTTTTCTTCCTCCTTACAGGCAAGAATTAAATGTTCAGGAGCATATAGATTCAACAGACGAATCGCTTCCGCTTTATCTTTCACCAGAAAAGCCTTACTGTTTTTCAGAGCCTGGGTGGCTACTTCTTTTCTGGGAAGGCTTTGCAACTGGCTCTCAATTTCTTTCAGAACCATGACAATAGTTTCTTCCTGATCGGAAACAAGGATCACCTGGCTGTCAGCACCGTGTTCGGCTTGCGACAAGAGATCGGCAGCAACAAATGCGGGAACACAACTTTTATCGGCCAACACAGCCAGCTCTGATGGACCTGCCGGCATATCAATAGCGAGACCATCCTGACAAACCAATTGTTTTGCACAGGTTACATACTGATTCCCTGGTCCGAATACTTTATTTACAGCCGGCACAGTTTCCGTGCCATACGCCATCGCAGCTATAGCCTGCGCTCCACCAATGCAAAACACCTTACTGATGCCTACCAGCCGGGCTGTATAGAGTATAGCAGGATTGATGAGCCCGTCTTTGGAAGGAGGTGTACACAATACCACTTCTTTACAACCTGCCAGTTGTGCAGGAATGCCGAGCATGAGAATAGTAGAAAACAAGGGAGCGCTGCCTCCGGGAATATAAAGTCCTACTTTTTCTATTCCTACTGATTTACGCCAGCATTTAACGCCAGGCATTGTTTCTACCACCCGGATTGGCTCCTGTTGTGTCTTGTGAAAAGTTTCTATGTTTTTTTTAGCCAGCTGTATGGCGGTTTTGAGTGCTTGCGGCACCTGTTTGTCAGCCACCTCAAAAGCAGCTTCTGTAACAGAAAGTGAGTCGAGCTCTGTTTTATCAAACAGCAGGGCATACTTCTTCAGGGCAGCATCTCCATCAGTTTTCACAGTACTCATAATATCGCGAACCTGTTTTTCCAGAGCCAAAGCATCAATGGCAGGCCGGCGTAGCAAGCCCGGAAGCGCATCAGGAGAAGGATATCGGATAATTTTTATCATCGTTCAGCGTTATCAGACAATCATTTTTTCAATCGGCACCACCAATATGCCTTCTGCTCCCAGGGCTTTCAGCTGTTCAATGATTTCCCAGAAATCATTTTCATTCACCACCGAATGTACCGAACACCAGCCTTTCTCTGCCAAAGGAAGTACAGTAGGGCTTCGCATTCCGGGAAGC
>JABDCB010000009.1 GCA_013288325.1 Bacteroidota bacterium | reverse complement strand
AAGGAGGAAGAGTTGACAGCAAATGCTATTGAGCAATTTCTTAAATCAAAAGGCGTACGTACATTCCGGAAAAAGAATAATGTATGGGCTTTCAATGCGCACTACCGGCCGGGGCTTCCGGGTATCTTATTGAATTCACACCATGATACGGTAAAGCCCAATGCATCGTATACCCGGAATCCGTTCCTTCCTGAAATACAAGACGGAAAACTATTTGGTCTCGGAAGTAATGATGCAGGAGGTGCCCTCTTGGCTTTGATTGCTACTTTTTTATATTTCTACTATTCTCCTTCCCTTCCATATAACCTTATTCTTACCGCAACCGCGGAAGAAGAGATTTCGGGAGCCGATGGCATTGCATCTGTTTATTCCGATCTGGGTCCCATCGAATTTGCATTGGTAGGCGAGCCCACGCTCATGAATCTTGCTATAGCCGAAAAAGGATTGCTGGTACTCGATTGCACAGCGAAAGGTGTTTCGGGCCACGCTGCCCGGGAAGAAGGCGAAAATGCACTTTACAAAGCGATGGATGCCATTCAATGGTTTCGCACATTCCGGTTTCCGAAAGTATCTCCCTGGCTGGGTGAAATGAAAATGTCGGTGACTGTCATTCAGGCGGGTACACAACACAATGTAGTGCCCGACACCTGCAAGTTTACCGTAGATGTAAGGCTTACAGAAATGTATACCCAGGAAGAGGTACTGGATATGATCCGTAAACATGTTTCTTGTGAGGTAACTCCAAGGTCTATGCGACTCAAGCCGTCTTCTATATCCGCAGAGCATCCCATTGTAAAAGCCGGACTTGCATTGGGCAGAACCACATATGGCTCGCCCACCACATCAGATCAGGCACTGATACCTGTTCAAAGTCTTAAAATAGGGCCCGGTGATTCCGCTCGTTCACATACGGCCGATGAATTCATTTATGTTTCCGAAATCATGGAAGGCATTGATATCTATATCGCCATGCTTCAGAAAATATTCAATCATAATTCTTAAATCTTAATTCATAAATTCTGCATGAAACTCTGGCAAAAAGAAAATCAGACATTAAGCGAGGCCTCTGCTATCATTGATTCTTTTACTGCCGGAAAGGATAAAGAGTTTGATCTTTATCTGGCCGAAGCCGATGTAACAGGTTCTCTGGCCCATACTGCCATGCTGAAGGAGATTCAGTTACTTTCGGCGGACGAATTCTCGGCTATTGAAAAAGGGTTGAAAGCTATTTTGCACACCATAAAGGCTGAAGCATTCGTTATAGAAGACGGAGTGGAGGATGTTCATTCACAGATAGAGCTTCTGCTGACAAGGAATATAGGAGAAGCCGGAAAGAAAATACATAGCGGACGATCCCGGAACGACCAGGTGCTGGTGGATGTAAAATTATTTATTCGTGATCAGCTGAAAAAGATAAGCGGAGAAATCAAAACCGTATTCGACACCCTTCAGTTATTGAGTGAAAAACACCGGGAAGTGCTGATGCCCGGATATACACATATGCAGGTGGCTATGCCTTCCTCTTTCGGATTATGGTTTGGAGCCTATGCCGAAAGTCTGGTAGATGATATGGAACTGATGCTGGCTGCTTATCATGTTGCCAATAAAAATCCACTCGGCTCCGGTGCCGGATTCGGATCATCCTTTCCGCTTAAACGGGAGATGACAACACGCCTCCTGAAATTTGAAACACTGAATTATAATTCGGTGTACGCACAAATGAGCCGGGGGAAAACTGAGAAGATCTGTGCCATGGCGCTGGCATCGGTTGGGGCTACCCTCTCCCGCTTATCGTTTGATATTTGTTTGTACATGGGGCAGAATTTCGGGTTCATCTCTTTCCCCGATGAATTGTGTACAGGAAGCAGCATTATGCCTCACAAGAAAAATCCCGATGTATTTGAACTCATCCGGGCCCGGTGCAATAAGCTACAGGCCTTGCCCAATGAGCTGACGTTGCTTCAAAGCAACCTGCCTTCCGGTTACCACCGCGACTTCCAGTTAACCAAAGAATGCCTATTCCCTGCGCTACAAGAACTAAGCTCCTGTCTGCACATGGCTCATTATATGCTACAGCACATACAGGTGAATGCCTCTATCCTGAAAGACGAAAAGTATCGGTACTTATGGAGTGTGGAAGCGGTGAACGAACAAGTGCTGCAAGGAGTCCCTTTTCGGGATGCCTATAAAAAGGTAGGGAAGGATATTAACTCCGGCACCTTCTCTTACCAAAAACCACTTCATCACACCCATGAAGGGAGTATCGGGAATCTGTGCACCGATGAGATCAGAAAGGAAATGGAGAAAAGGATAGCTCTATTAAAATAGGCGCAGGAGGTAGAAAAAAAGCGGCAGGAGGCAGCAGCAGGAGGCAAAATTAAACTAACCCTATGGGCATACTGCCGCTGCCTCCTGCCGCTTTTTTAAGCCTGAGCGGTAGGCCCACCAAAGCTGAGGGGTAGCGTATTAGGCATATCGGTATCCTTAATAGGACCATGTACCTGCTCAAACTTGCCAATATTATCTTTAAGAGCCTTCATCAGACGTTTGGCATGCTGAGGTGTCAGCACAATCCTCGACTTCACCTTGGCCTTGGGAACCCCCGGCATCAGCTTGATAAAATCAATAACGAATTCCGAATTGGAATGGGTAATAATAGCCAGGTTGGAATAGATTCCTTCTGCTACATCTTCATTCAGCTCTATATTCAGCTGATTGGGGTTATTTTGTTCTTCGCTCATAAATAAGATTTTTATCGCATTTCACCACTTCGGAAACACTAATTAAAGATACGGATTTTTCCTACCCTACTTACTTGTTCTGACTCGAACCTATACGAACACCTAACTCTCTCACTATCAATTGGTGATTTTTCTTCTACAATACTGATGAGAAGAAACACTCCTCAGACGTGGAGAAATACTCAGGAGACGAGAAGAGACATTATTCAGACGCGGACAAACATTCAGGAGATGAGAAAAGACATGATCCAGACGTGGAGGAACATTCAGGGGACGAGAAAAGACATGATCCAGGCGTGAAAAAACACTCTGGAGACGAGAAAAAACATGATCCAGGCGTGAAAAAACACTCTGGAGACGAGAAAAAACATGATCCAGACGTGGAGAAGCATTCAGGAGACGAGAAAAGACATGATCCTGACATGGAGAAACACACAGCAGACGAGAAAAGACATTATCTATACGAGGGGAAACACTCCGGAGACGAGAAAAGACATGCTCCAGACGAGGAGAAACACGCAGCAGATGAGAAAAGACATGATCCAGACGTGGAGAAACACTCCTGAGACGAGAAGAGATGTCCTTTAGATGTGGGGGCAATAAGAGGTCCTTCGGTTAGGTAAGGCCTTAGTCCCAGTTTCTCAAGCGCCACTCAGTTCTGCGGCTCTTGCTCAAAAAGGACCAGGCTACAATCCGGCTTGTCTTTTGCCCTTGTGCCATGTCGATGGTTTTCACATCCACCGCACCGGCTTTTTTTAACGTCCTATAGATTCCGCGCAGACTTTCACTTTTGGAAACCAGGGTAGAGAACCAATAGCAGGACTCAGCAATATCCTTGCTTTGCTCAATCATCTTCCCGATAAATACCTGCTCCCCGCCTTCACACCAGAGTTCTGTATACTGTCCTCCGAAATTGCGTGTTTCTTTTTGCCCTTTGTTACGACCCAGATTTTTCCATTTACGTTCTGTCCCCGCCTGTGCTTCTGCCAGGGAGGCATGGAAAGGTGGATTGGAAATAGTGAGATCAAAATACTCACCCGACTTGATTATTCCTTTGAATATATCGGTTGCAGATTTCTGCAAACGCAATTCCACATCCTGAGCAAGTCTTGGATTTGCTTTCAGCAGACGTTTGATCGAAGCAATAGCTGCCGGATCTATCTCGCTGCCTGTAAAACTCCAGTCATATACTTTATGTCCGATGATCGGATAAACCATACTGGCTCCCATTCCGATATCAAGGATCCGAACTGATTTTCCGTATGGGATTTTTCCTCCATTCGAACTGGCCAGCAAATCCGCTGCATGGTGTATATAATCCGCACGGCCGGGAATAGGCGGGCAGAGATACCCAGCGGGTATATCCCATTCTGCAACCCCATAAAAATGCATGAGTAAGGCCCTGTTCAGCATAATTACAGCAGCCGGGTTGGCAAAGTCCACACTTTCATTCCCGTATTTATTCAGGGATACAAAAGGAGATAGTTCAGGACAGGCTTTTACCAGCACCTTAAAATCATACGGGAAACGATGCGGGTTTCGCGCATGCAATCCCGCTTTTTCTGCAGGGAGTATCTTAGTCTTTGTGTCTTTGGAAGGTGTTGTCATGGCGGGTTCAGAGGGGTAAAGATAGGCAAAAGGGGATCAACAACCCTCGTGTGCTATCCAGAGCAGCGCAAGCAAGTGGCATAGGGCGATGCCGATAGCTATCAGGCTGCGAAGGGTTAAGTTTTTGCGGGAGGGAGGAAGGCAAAGAACTCTCCAATATTCTGTTTGCCGGGTTGATTAAAAAGTACAAAAAAGTGGTTTCCTAAGTTTACCAAATCGGCGTTAATTTATCGCCATAAAGTAATTGCTTATGAGGCTCATTGGTGTTCTCAGCTCTTTCTCCTTCTTTTTTTGCGTGGCTTTTTGTACCTTTATTACGATTGCTTTTTCTCAGGTTCTTACAAAACCCAAGTCTGATACACTTGACAAAAAACAGGTTACAATCAATACGCAAACCCTCATTGACCTCGAAAAGGAAAATACGGAGCTCAAATGGAGGATTACTGCTGTACAAGATGAGAATGACAAGAGAACCACAACTATTCTTTGGGGAATAGGAATTATAGTGACTTTAATAATTGTAATTATAGCGGCCAGCGCCTTTAAGGCCAATCAGGCCGCCAAAGAAACGGCGAAGGAAGAATTTGGAAAGGAGATGGTGAAGTACGAAACTGATTTTAATTCCCTTAAAGAAAGTCAGAAAAAACAAATTGAAGAGTTTCAGGAAATTTTGAATAAAATTCAACCGGCTGAAAAACAATAAAGGATAATACAAAATGATACTCAACAGAGAACATAATGCTAATCGTATCCTGGAATTGCGAAAAAGGATTGACTCCAACTTTGCAAATCTGAATGATTATGCGGAATATGAGGACATTTTAACAAAATCGGGTCTCTATACCCATGAGGAAATCATGCAACATCTGAATAAGTATGGATATGACGGATGGAATGCATTCTACAATGCTAGAAAGGACATCTTTAACCGGGCTAAACCCTTCGGCGCCGATGGAGGTGCCGTGGGGGTTGTATTGGGGTTTGGACTGGCTTTGTTATTGACTATGGCTGTCTCCGGCTCAAAGGATTGAATTAGATTGAATTCTCTTGCCCAGTATGTCATCTTCCATGTTATCGCAAACATACATTCACTTAAGTCATCCAGAACAACATAAGTAAGTGTAATAGAGTGAGTGATCTAAATGCTCTCAAAAAGAAAGGCCCCCTTCCGGAGGCCTTTTTCCTTTATAGTATGAGGACTTTCCTTTCCCCTCTTTGCTGACGTAGTCGGGAGAGAGGGGTTAGGGGTGAGTTAATCCTGCTCTTCCATCTCTGCTTCTTTCTTGGAAGCCATAAGACGGTCGTATTCTTCTTTGGAACCCACAATGATCTTTTCGAATTCGCGTTGTCCGGTACCTGCTGGAATGAGGTGACCAACAATAACGTTTTCTTTCAGACCATTGAGTGTATCTACCTTTCCGGCTACTGCAGCTTCGTTCAGCACCTTGGTTGTTTCCTGGAAGGAAGCAGCCGAGATAAAGCTGTTGGTTTGCAGAGACGCACGGGTAATACCCTGAAGAATCTGGGATGATGTGGCAGCTTCCGCATCGCGGGCCTCCACAGCCTTTTTATCCTTACGTTTCAGCATGGAATTTTCATCCCTCAGCTTACGTGCACTGATAATCTGACCTGCCTTGAGTACTTCCGAGTCACCTGGCTCAACCACTACCTTCTTGGCATACAGCTTGTCGTTCTCTTCCATAAAGTCCGACTTGTTGCTGATCTGCTGTTCAAGGAACATAGTATCACCTGGATCTTCGATGTATACCTTACGCATCATCTGACGTACGATTACTTCAAAGTGTTTATCATTGATTTTTACACCCTGCAAACGGTATACTTCCTGTACCTCATTTACCAGGTATTCCTGTACTGCTGTAGGACCTTTGATAGCAAGGATGTCGGTTGGGCTGATAGAGCCATCGGACAAAGATTCTCCTGCTTTGATAAAGTCATTCTCCTGTACAAGGATATGTTTGGAAAGAGGAACCAGGTATGTTTTACGTTCTCCGGTACGGGATTCAACAAGTACCTCACGGTTACCACGTTTAATCTTACCGAATGTAACAATACCATCGATTTCGGCTACAACAGCAGGGTTGCTTGGGTTACGTGCTTCGAAAAGCTCCGTAACACGTGGCAGACCACCGGTGATGTCACCTGATTTACCTAATGAACGTGGGATCTTAACGAGAATCTGTCCTGCTTCAATCTTCTGATCATGGTTCACGATAACGTGTGCACCTACTGGTATATTGTAGTTCTTAAGGGTATCCTTACCAACCACAATTTTGATGGCAGGGTTCTTGGTTTTATCCTTTGTTTCGATAATCACTTTTTCCTTAAATCCGGTTTGTTCATCGGATTCTTCACGGAAAGTGATACCTTCTTCTACATTGTCGAAATCAATTTTACCGGCAAATTCGGAAACGATAACGGCATTGTATGGATCCCAGTCGCACAGCAACTGACCTTTCTTCACTTTATCTCCGCTCTTGATGTACATCTGCGCACCATAAGGGATATTGGAAGTGTTGAGGGTGATACGGGTATTGGCATCGATGATCCGCATTTCTGCAGAACGGGCGATAACAACATCCACCATGGCTCCATCGGTATTCTTACGTTTTACGGTACGAAGCTCCTCGATTTCAGCAATACCATCGTATTTCGCTTCAATTTTGGAAGAAGCTGCAATATTAGATGCAGTACCACCAACGTGGAAGGTACGCAGTGTAAGCTGTGTACCTGGCTCACCGATAGACTGCGCAGCAATAACACCTACTGCTTCACCCAACTGAACCATACGTCCGGTTGCAAGGTTACGGCCATAGCATTTTGCACACACTCCTGTACGTGATTCGCAGGTAAGTACGGAACGAATTTCAACAGATTCTATCGGAGATTCTTCAATGATCTTCGCATAGTCTTCTGTGATTTCACTTCCGCTTTCAATGATCAGTTCACCGGTAAGCGGGTGGAAAACATCATGAACAGCAGTACGTCCTAGAATTCTGTCGTAGAGGCTTTCCACTACTTCGTCATTCTTTTTCAGCGGAGTTGCAATCAAACCGCGCAGTGTGCCGCAATCAAGTTCATTGATTACCACATCCTGAGCAACGTCTACCAACCTACGGGTTAAGTAACCGGCATCGGCTGTTTTCAGGGCTGTATCGGCAAGACCTTTACGAGCACCGTGAGTAGAGATAAAGTACTCCAGAATGGACAGACCTTCTTTAAAGTTGGACAATACCGGATTCTCGATAATCTCACCGCCGGTAGAGCCTGATTTCTGTGGCTTAGCCATCAGACCGCGCATTCCACCCAGCTGACGGATCTGTTCTTTAGATCCCCGTGCACCGGAGTCAAGCATCATGTAAACCGAGTTAAAGCCCTGCTTATCTGTTGCCAACTGATCCAGTACCTTTTTGGTGATACGGGCTGTAGTATGTGTCCAGATATCGATGATCTGATTGTAACGTTCGTTGTTGGTGATGAAACCCATGTTATAGTTATTCATCACTTCATCCACTTCTGCATTTGATTCTGCTACCATTTGCGGCTTATCAGCCGGAACGATAACGTCACCCAGGTTGAATGAAAGACCACCGCGGAATGCCGACATAAAGCCTATTTCCTTGATATCATCCAGGAAACGTGCAGTACGTGCCATACCTGTTTCTTTCAGGATAGCTCCGATAATATCACGCAGTGATTTCTTCGTAAGTAATTCATTGATATAACCTGCTTCTTTTGGAACAACCTGGTTGAAAATAACACGTCCAACAGTTGTTTCAATAATAGCTGGTTTCAGCTTGCCGCTTTCTTTGGAATTGTCCACCTTCACTTTAATCCAGGCATGCATATCCACTTTACCTTCGTTATGCGCGATGATAACCTCATCGGCAGAATAGAATGTAAGTCCTTCTCCACGTACAATCTCATCACCCATTGTCTTCTTACCCTTGGTAATGTAGTAAAGTCCGAGCACCATGTCCTGAGAAGGAACGGTAACCGGAGCTCCATTGGCCGGGTTAAGAATGTTATGGGATGCAAGCATCAGCATTTGAGCTTCCAGGATTGCAGCATGTCCCAGTGGAACGTGTACTGCCATCTGGTCACCGTCAAAGTCAGCGTTGAAAGCCGTACAAGTGAGCGGGTGCAGCTGGATAGCTTTTCCTTCAATCAGCTTAGGCTGGAATGCCTGTATACCCAAACGGTGCAGTGTTGGAGCACGGTTGAGCAGAACAGGATGTCCTTTCAATACATTTTCAAGAATATCCCATACCACTGCATCTTTACGGTCTACAATTTTCTTTGCAGATTTTACTGTTTTCACAATACCCCGTTCGATGAGCTTACGGATAATAAATGGTTTGAAGAGCTCGGCTGCCATTTCTTTTGGCAAACCACACTCATGAAGTTTCAATTCCGGACCAACGACGATTACAGAACGTGCAGAATAGTCAACCCGTTTACCCAACAGATTCTGACGGAAACGACCTTGCTTACCTTTCAGTGAGTCGGACAGTGATTTCAGTGCACGGTTGGATTCCGTTTTAACTGCATTGGACTTTCTGGAATTGTCGAACAATGAATCGACAGCTTCCTGAAGCATACGTTTTTCATTACGCAGGATAACATCCGGAGCTTTGATCTCAATCAGTCTTTTCAGACGATTGTTACGGATGATAACGCGACGGTACAGGTCATTTAAGTCGGAAGTAGCAAAACGTCCTCCATCCAGGGGAACGAGTGGGCGCAATTCCGGTGGAATAACAGGAACCACCTTAATGATCATCCATTCCGGATTGTTCTGTACATTTTTATTTGCAGAACGGAACGCTTCTACAACCTGCAGACGCTTCAACGCCTCATTTTTACGCTGCTGTGAAGTTTCTGTATTGGCTTTGTGACGAAGTTCGTAAGAAAGCTCATCCAGCTTGATACGTTTGAGCAACTCTTCCAATGCATCAGCACCCATCTTGGCAACGAATTTATTCGCATCGCTGTCATCCAGATGTTGATTTTCTTTCGGCAGGGTATCCAGAATTTCCAGATACTGCTCTTCTGTCAGGAAATCGAGGTATTGTATGCCATCAGCAGATTTGATACCTGCATTGATAACCACATAACGCTCGTAATAAATTACCATATCCAATTTCTTGGTAGGCAATCCAAGCAGATAACCGATCTTATTTGGAAGGGAACGGAAATACCAGATATGAGCAACCGGTACAGTAAGGTTGATGTGACCCATACGCTCGCGACGTACTTTCTTCTCTGTCACTTCTACTCCGCAACGGTCACAAACAATCCCCTTGTAACGTATTCTTTTGTACTTACCGCAATGACACTCCCAGTCTTTCACCGGTCCAAAAATCCGCTCGCAAAACAAACCGTCTCTTTCTGGTTTGTAAGTACGATAGTTGATGGTCTCCGGTTTCAGCACTTCTCCACTTGATCTTTCCAGAATGGATTCCGGAGAAGCCAGACTGATAATGATCTTAGAGAAGTTGCTTTTGAGTTTGCTATCTTTTCTGAAGGACATATTTCTATTTTTTAATACAATTAAAAGATAAACCGTTTCTAATCCCGCCCTCTTTTACTCAAGAGAGATGTTCAGTGCAAGGCCTTTCAACTCATGCATCAATACATTGAAAGATTCCGGTATACCAGGTGTTGGCATATTTTCACCTTTCACGATTGCTTCATAAGCCTTGGCTCTTCCTACCACATCATCCGACTTGATAGTCAGGATTTCCTGCAGAATATTGGCAGCACCAAATGCTTCCAGCGCCCATACTTCCATCTCACCAAAACGCTGACCACCAAACTGGGCTTTACCACCCAAAGGCTGTTGTGTAATGAGTGAATATGGTCCGATAGAACGTGCGTGCATTTTATCATCCACCATGTGCCCTAATTTGAGCATGTAAATGATACCTACTGTAGCAGGCTGGTCAAACCGCATTCCGGTTCCGCCATCATACAGGTAAGTACGGCCATAACGTGGAATATCAGCTTCATCTGTATACTTGTTGATGTCATCGAGTGATGCTCCGTCAAAAATCGGGGTCGAGAATTTCAGACCAAGTTTTTGTCCGGCCCATGCAAGAACAGTTTCATAAATCTGTCCTAAGTTCATACGCGATGGTACACCAAGCGGGTTCAATACGATATCAACGGTGGTTCCGTCAGCAAGGAAAGGCATATCTTCTTCACGAACAATTCTCGCAACAATACCTTTATTACCGTGGCGACCCGCCATTTTATCACCCACTTTCAGTTTCCGCTTCTTAGCAATATACACTTTAGCAAGCTGTACAATTCCTGTTGGTAATTCATCTCCTACAGAAACAGCAAACTTTTTGCGTTTATTGATACCGAGCAGATCATTATGCTTGATATTGAAATTGTGCAAAATGGTTTTTACATCCTCATTGGCATCCTTATCCGGAGTCCATTTGCTGGAGTTCACCGTGCTGTAATCAATCTTCTCCAGAATCTTCTGTGTGAATTTGGTACCCTTAGGAACCACTTCCTCTTTCAGGATATTGGTTACACCCTGGGAAGTCTTTCCACTTAAGATAGAGAATAATTTTTCGGAAAGTTTTTCTTTCAGTTCAGATACAGCCTGGCTATATTCTTTGTCGAATTTATCCATTACTGTCTTCTCTTCCAGCTTCGCTTTCTTGTCTTTAATTACACGGGAGAACAGTTTCTTATCAATTACAACTCCACGGATGGAAGGTGGAACTTTCAAAGAAGCGTCTTTCACATCGCCTGCTTTATCACCGAAAATGGCGCGCAGCAGTTTCTCTTCCGGTGAAGGATCAGTCTCTCCTTTCGGAGTGATTTTTCCAATCAGGATATCTCCTTCTTTCACGTCTGCTCCTACACGGATCAGTCCGTTTTCATCCAGATCTTTTGTAGCTTCTTCAGAAACGTTTGGAATATCAGCAGTCAGTTCCTCAAGACCACGTTTGGTATCCCGAACTTCCATTACATATTCATCAATGTGAATAGAAGTAAAGATATCCTCACGTACTACCTTTTCGGAAATAACGATGGCATCCTCAAAGTTGTAACCTTTCCATGGCATGAAAGCCACTTTCAGGTTCTGACCCAATGCAAGTTCACCACCTTGTGTGGCGTAACCTTCACACAGGATCTGACCGCGTTTCACCTTTTCTCCCTTGCGAACCATCGGACGCAGGTTGATACAGGTGCTTTGGTTGGTTTTTCTGAATTTGGTCAACTTATATGTTTTAACATCATCGTCAAAACTTACCAGACGCTCATGCTCGGAACGGTTGTAACGAACGGTTATTTCGTTGGCATCAACGCTTTCCACTACTCCATCGCCTTCTGAGTTGATCAGAACACGTGAATCTTTCGCAATCAGACCTTCAAGTCCGGTTCCTACAATTGGAGCAGTAGGACGCAGAAGCGGAACAGCCTGACGTTGCATGTTAGATCCCATCAGAGCACGGTTGGCATCATCATGCTCCAGGAAAGGAATCAGTGATGCAGCAATCGATGCAATCTGGTTTGGAGCAACATCCATCAGGTGAATTGCATCCGGTTCAACAACCGGGAAGTCACCTTCAAAACGAGCTTTGATCTTGGTTTCTTTGAAATCACCTTTTTCAGAAATAGGAGCATTAGCCTGAGCAATAATCTTACGATCTTCTTCTTCTGCTGTCAGGTATACTACTTCTTTTTCTATATCCACACGTCCGTTAGAAACGCTGCGGTAAGGTGTTTCAATAAATCCGAGCTTATTGATTTTTGCATAAACACACAGGGAAGAAATCAAACCGATATTCGGTCCTTCCGGTGTTTCAATGGTGCAAAGACGACCATAGTGTGTATAGTGTACGTCACGAACCTCAAAGCCCGCACGTTCACGAGACAGACCACCGGGTCCCAGTGCGCTCAGCCTACGCTTATGCGTAATCTCAGCGAGTGGGTTGGTTTGATCCATAAACTGTGATAACTGATTCGTTCCGAAGAACGAATTAATCACAGAACTTAATGTCTTGGCATTGATCAGGTCGGTAGGTGTAAACACCTCATTGTCCCTTACGTTCATCCGTTCACGGATAGTACGGGCCATACGGGCAAGACCTACTCCGAACTGAGAGTAAAGCTGCTCACCAACTGTTCTTACACGACGATTGCTCAAGTGGTCAATATCATCGATATCTGTCTTTGAATTGATCAGCTCGATCAGATATTTCAAAATCAGAATAATATCTTCTTTTGTTAAAACCCTAACATCAGAATCGGTATTGATACCGAGCTTTTTGTTCAGGCGGTAACGTCCTACTTCACCCAGGTCATAACGTTTGTCGGAGAAAAAGAGTTTATCGATAATGCCACGTGCCGTTTCTTCATCCGGTGGTTCAGCATTTCTTAACTGACGATAGATATGCTCTACCGCTTCTTTTTCCGAGTTGGAAGTATCTTTCTGAAGGGTATTGTAAATGATTGCATAATCAATGTTGTTAGCATCTTCCTTGTGCAGGATAATGGTTTTTACATTGGCATCAACAATCGGATCGATGTGTTGCTCTTCCAGGATTGTTTCCCGGTCGATGATCACTTCATTCCGTTCAATGGATACAACTTCACCGGTGTCCTCATCCACAAAATCTTCCACCCATGTTTTCAGAACACGTGCAGCAAGTTTGCGGCCCAGAACACTTTTCAAACCGGATTTGCTAACTTTTACTTCGTCAGCAAGGCCGAAAATTTCAAGAATCTGTTTATCACTTTCGAAGCCGATAGCACGAAGAAGTGTTGTAACCGGTAATTTTTTCTTCCGGTCAATATATGCATACATCACATTGTTGATGTCTGTAGCAAATTCTATCCAGGATCCTTTAAAAGGAATTACACGGGCAGAATAAAGTTTTGTTCCGTTTGCATGGCGGCTCTGACCGAAGAATACTCCGGGTGAGCGGTGCAACTGAGAAACAACAACCCGTTCGGCACCATTGATAACAAAGGTTCCTTTGGGTGTCATATAAGGGATTGTACCCAGATATACATCCTGAATGATGGTTTCGAAATCCTCGTGCTCAGGATCGGTACAATAAAGTTTCAGTTTCGCTTTGAGGGGAACACTGTACGTGAGACCTCTTTCGATGCACTCGTCGATTGTATAACGAGGAGGGTCAATAAAATAATCCAGGAATTCCAGGACGAAGTTATTGCGGGCATCTGATATCGGGAAATTTTCGCTGAATACCTTGTAGAGACCTTCATTGATCCGGTTCTCACTGGTAGTTTCAAGCTGAAAGAAGTCCTGGAAAGATTTTAATTGTATTTCTAGAAAGTCTGGATATTCCAGCAGGGATTTGCTTCCTGCGAAATTTATCCTCTGAGATTTTTTTACGTTTTCCAATTTGGTCGGGTGTTAATGATTGCTACCTTCAATCTCAAATAAATGATCCCGAGTGACAGGAATTGTCCTGAATTCGGGAGTAACCAACGACAAAAGCCTCTTCCCGTGTACACGGGAAGAGGGCTATGCCTGTGAATCCGATTTTGCGATTGGATTACTTGATCTCAACTTCGGCTCCTGCTTCAGTAAGTTGTTTTTTGATGGCTTCAGCTTCTTCTTTCGGAATGCCTTCTTTGATTGGTTTTGGGGCACCGTCAACAAGATCTTTAGCTTCTTTCAGTCCAAGACCTGTAAGATCTTTAACGATCTTAACAACTCCCAGTTTCTGAGCACCACCTGATTTCAGGATTACGTCAAATGCTGTTTTTTCAGCTACTGCGGCTCCGCCTGCTGCTCCACCACCTGCTGCAACTGCAACAGATGCTGCTGCTGGTTCAATACCATATTCATCTTTCAGAATAGTAGCTAATTCGTTAACTTCCTTAACGGTCAGGTTAACCAATTGCTCAGCGAACGCTTTTAAATCTGCCATTTTATTTTGATTTTAATTGTTAATTACTTGTTTTAATTGTCTTGTTAGTTGTGTTTATTCTGGTCTCTCAGAAAGTGTTTTCACGATACCTGCCAGTTTGTTTTTACCGGATAACAGACCGGAAATAACATTCTTAGCAGGAGATTGAAGAAGGCCGATGATATCGCCGATAACCTCATTCTTAGAGCGAATGCTGGCAAGTGCATCGAGCATATTATCGCCGATATACACACTTTCTTCAACAAAAGCAGCTTTCAGAACTGGTCTTTTTCCGTCTTTACGGAATTCTTTAATCATTTTCGCTGGTTCACTTCCAGATTCACAGAAGAGAATGGAGGTAGATCCTTTTAACACCGGATAGAGCTGCTTGAATTGCTCATCTGATGCGCGTTCCATAGCCTTTTCGAGCAAGGTGTTTTTAACAACGATCATATTGATCTTTTTGTTGAAACACATCCTTCTCAGTTTGCTTGTCTGCTCAGCCGGAAGCTCAGAGGTATCTGCCAGATAGAAGTTCTTGTTTGCAGTTAATTTCTGCACAAGCTCATCTATAATCAGGGTTTTTTCTTCTTTGTTCATTGCGTTGTTTTTTAGCTGTCTGTTCCCGGTTTATCGGAATCAGGACATGAGCGTCTTGGTTTCAATCTGGATGCCAGGGCTCATGGTGCTTGACATGGCAACACTACGCAGATAGGCTCCCTTGGCCGAAGAAGGTTTCAACTTGATGATGGTTTGTAAAAGCTCATTGGCATTCTCAGCTATTTTCTGAGCATCAAATGATACTTTTCCAACTGCTGCATGGATGATACCTGCTTTGTCTACTTTGAAATCGATTTTTCCTCCTTTGGATTCTTTAACCGCTTTCGCAACATCCATTGTTACAGTACCTGTCTTTGGATTTGGCATCAGACCACGTGGACCTAATACTTTACCCAAAGCACCCACTTTACCCATCATGCTAGGTGTGGTGATAATAACATCCACATCTGTCCAGCCTTCTTTGATCTTGGTGATGAATTCATCAGAACCTACAAAATCCGCACCTGCAGCTTTTGCTTCGGCTTCTTTATCCGGAGTACAGATTACCAATACGCGCATCGTTTTACCAGTTCCATGAGGAAGGTTAACCGTTCCACGAACCATTTGATTCGCTTTCTTAGGGTCAACTCCCAAACGGATACTCAGATCTACAGAAGCATCGAACTTGGTAGTAGTGATTTCCTTTACAACTTTAGATGCATCCTCAACCGAGTAGGTCTTGGCAGCATCATAAGAAGCAAGGGACTTTTTTCTGTTTTTAGTGATTTTTGTAATCGTAGCCATTGTAATGGTTTTTTTGATGTGCAAACGTCCCGATTCATTCATCGGAACTCCATCGGTGAATTAAAATTAATTCTTCAAAGGGCTTTCCCCTTTGATGTCAATGCCAAGACTCCTTGCGGTTCCGGCAACCATACTCATGGCGGATTCTACCGTAAAACAATTCAGGTCGGGCATTTTCGCTTCCGCGATTTGCTTCACCTGATCCCAGGTAACAGTTCCGGCTTTTTTACGATTCGATTCAGCTGACCCAGTCTGTATTTTCGCAGCATCTTTCAGCTGGATGGCTACAGGAGGAGTCTTCATGATGAACTCGAAAGACTTATCGTTGTAAACCGTAATAATTACAGGGATCACCTTCCCGGCCTTATCCTGTGTGGCAGCATTGAATTTCTTACAGAAATCCATGATGTTCACACCTTTTGCACCCAGTGCAGGTCCAATCGGGGGTGAAGGGTTAGCAGCTCCGCCTTTGATCTGAAGCTTGATCAGTGCGCTTACTACTTTTGCCATGTTGTTTGATTAATTGGTTTAATGTTAACTATGTTGGAAGCATGCGTAACATTCGTACTAAAAACTAAAATTACTCCTTCTCTACCTGCAGATAGCTGAGTTCAAGAGGAGTTTTACGACCGAAGATCTTCACCATTACCTTCAACTTCTTCTTCTCTTCGTTTACTTCTTCTATTACGCCCGTAAAGGTATTGAACGGACCATCTATAACTTTTACTGTTTCTCCTACAAAGAATTGATTAACACTGGCCTCTTCAGTAACTGCCAGTTCATCCACCTTGCCCAGAATGCGGTTAACTTCCGCAAGCCGGAGAGGAACCGCTTCTCCTGATTTGGAACCAAGAAAACCGATTACACCGGTAATATTTTTGATCATATGAGGAATCTCCCCAACCAGAACAGCTTCAAGCAGTACATATCCCGGAAAAAAATTCCGTTCCTTGCTTACTTTCTTACCATTCTTTATCTGATAGATCTTTTCAGTAGGTATCAATACCTGTGAAACATAATCGTTTAATCCCAGGCGGCTGATTTCGGATTCAATATACTGCTTGATCTTCTTTTCCTTGCCGTTGACGACGCGAATAACGTACCACTTTTTGGCTTGTTCAATATGTGCAGCCTTTTGAGCCATTGTACAGCAATTAAAATATTAAAATGCCTGGTAAATCGTCTTCATTATAAAGCTAAAGCCATAATCCATTCCGAATATGACTAAGGCTATGATAACAGAAGCTATCGCCACAACGCCGGCGCTTTCCTGTAATTCACTCCAGGTGGGCCAACTTACCTTATGAAGCAGCTCGTTGCTGGTTTCTTCAATGTATGTTCTGATTCTATTCATAATTGAATATCATTAAAATCTCCCTTGCACTTCTGTTTAATATTTTCTTCAGCACGGGCGGAGAGATTCGAACTCCCATCAAAGGTTTTGGAGACCTCTATTCTACCCTTGAACTACGCCCGTTTATAATGCGCAAACAGAAAAACAAGGTTTTGAACCAGAGTAAAAAGGGGTACTGCTTACGCAGTACTCCTTTTCTAAATGCTCCTGTCCGTTAATATTACTTGATAATTTCAACCACCTGACCTGCACCAACTGTTCTTCCACCTTCGCGGATTGCGAAACGAAGACCTTTGTCCATTGCAACAGGAACGATCAATTTTACTGTGATAGTTACGTTATCGCCAGGCATAACCATTTCACGTCCTGCTGGAAGATCAATCTCTCCAGTTACGTCAGTTGTACGCAGGTAGAACTGTGGACGGTATTTGTTATGGAATGGTGTGTGACGACCGCCTTCTTCTTTCTTCAATACATAGATCTCTGCAGTGAATTCAGTGTGAGGAGTGATAGATCCTGGTTTGGCAATAACCATTCCACGACGGATATCCTTCTTATCAACACCACGCAGCAGTAATCCTACGTTATCTCCGGCTTCTCCACGATCCAGCAATTTGCGGAACATTTCAACACCAGTTACAGTTGATTTCAATTTTGCATCACCCATTCCGATGATTTCAATTTCTTCTCCTACATTCACAACACCTGTCTCAATACGGCCTGTAGCAACAGTTCCGCGACCGGTAATAGTGAATACATCTTCTACTGGCATCAGGAAAGGTTTGTCAACCTGACGGGGAGGGATTGGAATAAAGCTATCCACTGCATCCATCAGTTCCATGATTTTTTCTACCCATTTTGGCTCTTTATTCAAACCACCAAGTGCAGATCCACGGATAATAGGTGTGTTAACACCATCAAATTTATAGAATGTGAGCAAGTCACGGATTTCCATTTCAACCAAATCAAGAAGCTCTAAGTCGTCTACCATGTCCACTTTGTTCATGAACACAACAATCTTAGGAACACCAACCTGACGGGCAAGCAGAATGTGCTCGCGGGTTTGTGGCATTGGTCCATCAGTTGCAGCTACAACAAGAATAGCTCCATCCATCTGGGCAGCACCTGTAACCATGTTTTTTACATAGTCAGCGTGACCTGGACAATCCACGTGTGCATAGTGACGGTTTGCCGTAGCATATTCCACATGCGAAGTGTTGATGGTGATACCACGTTCTTTTTCCTCTGGTGCATTATCGATAGAAGAAAAATCTCTTGCTACAGCAAGACCTTTATCGGCCAGCACAGATGTGATAGCAGCAGTGAGGGTTGTTTTACCGTGGTCAACGTGACCAATGGTTCCGATGTTGACGTGCGGTTTGGAGCGGTCGAATTTTTCTTTAGCCATAGCTATATTTAAATTAAATTGTGTTTACTTATTATTTTGTTGTTTATCTCTCACTAACTACTTACAAATACCTGACACCTCTCTCTGCACGACTGTCTTTCTGTCCCCTGCCGAAAAGCCTGCCGGAAATGTATTGCCGGCATGGCTTTTTGAGCTGTTGATGAGGATTGAACTCACGACCTCTTCCTTACCAAGGAAGTGCTCTACCACTGAGCTACAACAGCTTGGTGCGTTGAGGTTGTTTTGGAGCGGAAGACCGGGCTCGAACCGGCCACCCTCAGCTTGGAAGGCTGACGCTCTACCAAATGAGCTACTTCCGCTTAAACATCTAAAAATTTAAAAGAACGAAACCAAAAAACGCATCCACTTTACTCTAAAATACTCCTCCATTTATCAGGTCTTCCCTCACCAAAGAAGATGTGGGGAGAGAAGGATTCGAACCTTCGAACTCGTAAGAGGACAGATTTACAGTCTGTTGCCGTTGGCCACTTGGCTATCTCCCCAAAATCCTTCACTGGTCTGGAGCCGAAGAAGGGACTCGAACCCCCGACCAGCTGATTACAAATCAGCTGCTCTACCAGCTGAGCTACTTCGGCTTGATTATCAGTACATTATGAACGTTTTTAACAGAAAAAGCAATAGCATTCCTGAAAAAGGACTGCAAATGTAGAAAACTTAATTAATCCTACAAAGTATTCCCTTAAATTTTTAGGTACATTTTTTGTCCCCCTACCCTTATGCTTACCCAAACCCACTCAAAAAGCCCCAAAAAGATACGCGTAAGGCCCATTCTGCATGAATCCGGCCTTACGCGTATCGGTAAGATCAATAAAGAAATAGAATATTAAATTTTCTTTGTTTTCTCCTTGTGTTTCTTCACTTGTCTTGTTAAAGCTTCAACTCCCGTATCAATAGCCTCTTCAAAGGTCTTGCACTGTTTCTTGGCAAACAAATCACTGCCAGGTATCAGAAGTCGTATTTCCGCTATTTTATTCTCCGGAATAGCCGACTTTTCCACCCTCAGTATCACGTCCCCACTCAGAATTCCTTCATGAAAATGGTTCAACTTGCTTACTTTTCCCTGGATGTGTTCAAGTAGTTTCTTGTCTGCATCGAAATGAATGGACTGGATCTTGATTTTCATAGTGCCTCCTTTTTAATGGTAAAGACAAATTGTTGTGAATAATTAATCTCGGACAAAATTCTGATCATGCTTTGGGATGAGCCTGCCGGTGGATGTTCTTTAATTTTTCGATGGAGTTATGTGTATAGATCTGTGTTGCGGAAAGATTTGCATGGCCCAGTATTTCTTTAATCGCATTCAGATCTGCACCGTTATTTAACATGTGTGTCGCAAATGTATGACGAAGCACATGCGGACTTCTTTTATCCAGTGTTGTTACCATACCAAGGTAAAGATTAATCATGCTATATACAAAATTCGCATCCAGTTTTTTTCCGTTCTCATGAACAAACAGAAGATCCTTCGTCGCTTCCGCCTTTACCTTTTTCCGCTCCTTCAGATAAGCCTCCAGAGAGGTGGCTAATAATTTGCCCATGGGTATGATCCGTTCCTTATTCCTTTTTCCAAGCACTTTTAAGCTGGCCCGGTAAAAATCTACATCCTTGATTTTCAAATTTATAAGCTCGGCTCTTCTCATCCCCGTATCATAAAACAGTTCTACGATCAGCTTTTTCATGACTCCCTCGTAGCCTTCTCCAAAATCAACCTTGGTTAACAAATCATCCATTTTGTCTTCTTCCACAAAAACAGGCAGGCGCACCGGGGTTTTAGGGCCTTGAATCCTCAGCATGGGGTTGATTTTTACCTGTCCCTGCCTCATCAAATACTTGTAAAAACTACGGATGGCTGTTATTTTCCGGTTTACGGAACGTGCCTCCACGCCCGATTCCATCAGATGTACAATCCAGGAACGGATCATCATGTGAGTGGCTTGTTCCGGAAGATTCCATTCGAAATCTTTTTCCAGAAAAGCAGTAAACTGAGCTAAATCGCCTTGATAGGCTATTAAGGTATGAGGAGAAGACCGTTTTTCGAAACGGAGGTATTGGAGAAAGGATTCAACGGCAGGGTATGACATGAAAAAACCCGTATTTATACATAAAGATACGTCTTCATATGTATAAATACAGGTTTTCCCGTATAATTATATCAGGCCTTATTCTTCAGCGCGCTGAAGGGTCTCTTTGTATACTGCTTTCTTGATCACTTCTCTTCTGCGTACAGAAGGCTTAGTGAATTTTTGACGCTCACGAAGTTCACGAACAACACCCGTTTTCTCGAATTTTTTCTTGAATTTCTTCAGTGCTTTTTCAACTGATTCTCCTTCTTTAACTGGAACTATGATCATGTTATTTTCTTTAAAATTGCTTTTTACAGGGAGGCAAATGTAGTGATTTTTGACAAACAGGCAAATTAATTTTGAACATTCTGACCTTAAAAAGCCATGTCAAGGGGTCAAGTTCCATTTAATTGTACTGCTTCTGCTTCCTTATTTCAGAATCTCTCTCGAAATAACAAGCTTCTGTATCTCCGAAGTTCCTTCCCCAATGGTACAGAGCTTGCTGTCGCGGTAGTATTTCTCAACCGGAAAATCCTTTGTATAGCCATACCCTCCAAAAATCTGAACGGCATCAGTAGACACCCGTACCGCTACTTCGGAGGAATAGTATTTTGCAAAAGCCCCTTCCTTGGTAACCTTTTCTCCTCTGTTTTTCAGATCGGCTGCTTTGTAAGTAAGCAGTTCGGCCGCTTCTATCTCCGTGGCCATATCGGCCAGTTTAAATGCAATGGCCTGAAACTGGGCAATGGGTTTACCAAACTGTTCTCTTTCTTTTGCATATTTAACCGAAGCATCATAGGCTCCCTTTGCAATACCAACACCCAGAGAGGCGATGGAAATACGTCCTCCATCCAGCACTTTCATAGCCTGCACAAATCCATCACCCACTTTACCCATCACCTGACTTTTGTGCACCTTGCAATTATCAAAAATAAGCTCCGTCGTTTCGGAAGCTCTCATTCCAAGTTTATTTTCCTTGCGGCCGGACGTAAAGCCCGCTGTTCCTTTTTCGATGATAAAGGATGTCATTCCGTGCGAATCTCCCTTTTTACCTGTACGTGCAATAACCACAGCCACATTACCGCTCTTACCATGCGTAATAAAATTCTTGGATCCATTCAATACAAAATGGTCTCCTTCTTCAACAGCCGTGGTATTCATTCCACCCGAATCCGATCCTGTACCTACCTCTGTTAAACCCCAGGCTCCAATCCACTCGGCAGTAGCAAGCTTAGGCAGATATTTTTTCTTTTGTTCTTCATTGCCAAACGTAAGGATATGACCTGTGCATAACGAATTATGCGCAGCCATAGACAAACCGATAGATCCGCAAATACGCGACAATTCAACGATTGCCGTCACATACTCCGAATACCCGAAGCCGGAGCCGCCATATTCCGTTGGAACCAACACACCCATTAAACCAAGCTCGCCCAGTTTTTTAAAAACTTCAATCGGAAAAGTCTGAGCCTCGTCCCACTCCATCATTTTAGGACGGATATGTTCTTCTCCGAATTTTCTGATCATATCAGCGATCATGACCTGGTTCTCATTGTGTGTGAAATTCATTGTGTGTGTTTTTAAGTCTTAAAAATGAACAATACTGTTTATATTCTTAGAAATATCTGTAATACGTTCCTTGCCGTTCAAAAAATCAAGCTCTACAACAAATGCAAAACCGGATACAATCCCTTCCTGTTTAATGATCAGTTCTGCTGCAGCGGCTGTAGTACCGCCGGTAGCCAGCAAGTCGTCATGAATAAGCACATTCCAGCCCTTTTGAACAGCCCCTTCGTGCATCTCTATCTTGGCTGTGCCATATTCCAGTGCATAAGAAGCACTGATTGTTTTTCCCGGCAATTTTCCTGCCTTACGAATGAGGATAAAAGGTTTCTTTAACCGTTGAGCCAGCAAAAAACCGAAAAGAAAACCTCTGCTCTCAATACCAGCAATAGCATCGATGGGAGTAGATTTCAAATTCTTCGCAAACTCTTCCACCACTTCCGTACACAAATCTGCATTCAAAAGTACCGGAGTAATATCTTTAAACACAATACCTGGTTTCGGGAAATCATGTATATCCCGGATGGTATTCTTCAGTCTGTCTGCCAGCATCGTAAATGGTTAGGGAAACAAAGATAATTATTGAACTCATTCAAAAGAAACATATGGTTTTATTCTCTTAATAAACTCTTCGTCGATCAATTCAATGGATTTAAGCTCTTCTATGCTTTTAAAAGGCCCATGTTTTAACCTATAGTTAACAATGCTTTTCGCCAGGTTCCATCGTATATAAGGATGGCTTTTGAGCTCTTCCGGGGTGGCTTTATTGATCTTTAGTTTCCTTGTTACTCCCTCACCCAGGGAAATATTGCCCGCAAAACAAGTATATCGTTCTTCATCCATACCAAAAACTTCCAGCAGCTGAGCCTTTTCGGCATATCCACCCAATCGTTCCCGATAAGAGAGAATACGCTTCGCAAATGCCGGTCCTATACAAGGCAGCCTCACGAGCATGGCCGAATCAGCTTCATTCAGGTTCAACAGCTCACCTGCTTTTAGCTTATTGCCCGATTTATGGACTATTTGCTGTGTATCACTCGCGCTTCTTACCCATTTAACTACAGTGTCTTTTCGATTCCTGATCTCGGCAGGCACACGTATATAGGGTTCAAGCAATGAATCTTGTTTGGCGCTTAGTCCATAAATCTTTTTCAGATCGGTCGCCTTCCTGAAGTGCCCTCCTTTCATCACGTAATTAAGGATAATACGGGTCTGCTTTTCCGACAAACCCAGTTTAAGCCATCCTTCCGAACCGAGTGTATTGGGATCAAAATAAAAATACTGAACAGGAGCCCTTTTACTTTCCGCTTCCTTCCATTCCTCTCTTTTTCTTTCCACACTCCGGGGTGGATCCGGAGGCTCCGCATCTTCAGTCAACTCCGTCATCCTGAACGAATCCTTTTCCTGCACATTCGCAACATCGGCATGCAGATACGCCAACACACCAATCAGTATTGACATGATTGACAACAACACCAGGGTTCCGTTTCGCTCCCTGCGATTAAAAAGAAAGTAGTCTCTGAAAAATTGTCTCACCGCTGTCTTTAATTCAAAGACGGGAGTTAGGCATTACTAAAGCCAGTAACAAACAAAAGTTTGGACATTTTTTTGCTTCGGGCAAGTCTTTTCGATCAGGAATCGGAAGACTTCTGCGTAGGTTTGGCAAAGAGGTATACAGGAATACCAAGCAGTACGATAAGCAGTCCGGCTCCGGCGCTGCTTGTTTTGTAAATCAACAGATCCACACAGATGGCACCGGTTACAATAATATACAAGGCCGGTATAATAGGATATCCCAGTGCTTTATAAGGACGTTCGGCATTCGGCTCTTTTTTCCGGAGAATAAATATGCCACTGATGGTAAGAATATAAAAAAGTAGGGAAGCAAAGGTTGAATATTCAAGCAGATCGCTATACGTACCGGAAAGACATAAAGCACATGCCCAGGCACATTGAACCCATAAGCCGAAAGCGGGAACCTGCTGTTTGTTAAGGTGGGATGCTTTGCGAAAAAAGAGTCCGTCCTTCGCCATGGCATAATAGAGTCTGGCACCGGCCAGAATAATTCCGTTCATACATCCGAACGTTGAAACCATAATCAATGCTGCCATCAATACCGAACCGGTATTGCCGAATATGACAGAAGCTGCAGCGGCCCCTACCCTGTCTTCGGCGGCAAACGAAATCCCTTTCGCTACAGCAGTTATTCCGGCAGGATCACCTTTAATAGGCAATAGGGCCAGGTACGCCACATTGGCCAGTATATAAACGATGGTTACGATAAATGTTCCTAAGAATAAACTCCGGGGAATGTTTTTTTTCGGGTCCTTAATTTCACCGGCAATGAATGTAACATTGTTCCAGGCATCGCTCGAGAAAAGTGAATTGATGATGGTAGCACCCATCATACCAATAAGAGCCCAGCCGGTGATTGATTCTACATGCCAGGTACCGGAGCTTTTATCTAGCCAGGTTCTGGATGCATCCCAGAGATGATGAAAATTATCTGCAAGGGTGTTGCTTCGGAGACCAACGGCAAAACCCATTACAATAAGCGCAAGCAGAGCAAACAGCTTGGCGGAAGTAAATACCAGCTGAATAATTTTTCCATTTCGTACTCCTTTGCTGTTGACATAGGTAAGACCCACAATAACAACAATAGCAAGCACCTGTTTCAGCGAAACGATAAAGGATCCTATATGCAGAAACTCTTTATTCAATTCCGGAAAAAAGACGGCGGTATAATTAGCAAAAACAGTTGCTACGGCGGCTATAACGCCAGTCTGTATCACCATAAAAACGGTCCACCCGTACAAAAAAGCAAACAGCGGATTAAAGGCCCGGCGTATATATACATATTGTCCTCCTGCATGAGGCATCATGCCGGCCAGCTCGCCATAGCTAAGCGCAGCTGAAACGGTAATGAGTCCGGTAACAACCCATAACAGCAATAAATATCCTGACGAACCGATATCGCGGGCCATGAAGGTGCTCACCACAAAAATTCCCGACCCTATCATGGATCCGGCAACGATGCTGGTGGCATCCAGCAGTCCGAGGGTACGTTTAACGGAGGAATCTTCGCTCATGGGTTTCAAACAGACAGCCGTCCCGTTCGTGCGGGGCGGCTGTCCGAAAATTTCAATCTGGTTTAATTAAGCGGCGTATTTAGCTTGCTTCTTTTTTTGCTGTATGAGAAATAGATCACCAGTCCAACCAGCATCCATACCAGCGCACTCAGCTGGGTATTGCTTGGAAGAGAAATGATCATGGCAAAACATATCAGTATTCCCAGAATAGGGAAAAAAGGAACAAAAGGTGTACGGAACGGACGAGGATGATCGGGATCTGTTTTGCGCATGATAATGACACCTGCACAAACAAGCATGAATGCAAAAAGAGTTCCGATACTCGTCAGGTCACCGGCAATACTTCCCGGAATAAAGGCGGCAAAGCTTCCTACAAACACAAACAAAATCCAGTTGGCTTTATAAGGTGTTCTGAATTTAGGATGCAGATCGGAAAACACTTTGGGAAGCAATCCGTCATTAGCCATAGAAAAGAATACCCGGCTTTGTCCCATCAACATCACCAGGATAACAGAAGAGAATCCCGCGAGAATAGCCAGGGTAACCATATTAGGCAACCATCCGGCATACTTGGTCATATAAGTTTTAATCGCATAGGCCACTGATGCCTCTTTACCTTTTGCAGGGTCAGCAAACTCATGCCAGCTGGCAACACCGGTAAGCACATAGGAAAACAACACATACAAGATGGTACATACCACCAGAGAACCGAGGATACCTATGGGCATATCTCTTTTCGGATTCTTGGCTTCCTGTGCGGCAGTTGATACAGCGTCAAATCCTATAAAGGCAAAGAATACGATAGCAGCCCCTCCGAGAACACCTCCCCATCCATGCTGGAACATTCCACCATGACCAGGTGCATCGGCAGGAATAAAATAAGGAGTATGATTGGCAGGATTCATATAATTCCATCCCAGGAAAATAAACAGCAATACAATAGCCACTTTCAGGAACACAATGATGGCATTCACAAAAGCCGACTCCTGGGTTCCTTTGATGAGCAGCAAAGTAAGTGCAAGCAATATTCCAAGAGCCGGGAAATTAACCAGGCCATGGGTAGTGATTACAGTACTCCGTATTGCTTCGGGAAATGCTCTCATAACATCATCCGAAATGGAAGTCACCCCTCCCTTAAACACATGATGATAAAGCAGATTTACATGTTCAAACGGCGAATGGCACCACTTATAGGGTATCACCCCTCCCATCAGATTATTCAGATATTCGCTCCATGCAATGGAAACAGTTGCAGCTCCCAGGGCATATTCAAGCACCAGCGACCAGCCAATGACCCAGGCTGCAATCTCACCCATGGTTGCATAAGCATAGGTATAAGCACTGCCTGAAATAGGAATCATGGAAGAGAACTCAGCATAACATAATCCGGCAAAAGCGCAGGCTATGGCAGCCACTACAAACGACAAAGTTACTGCCGGTCCCGCAGCTTCTGCAGATGCAGCAGCCGTACGCACAAACAAACCGGCACCTATAATGGCGCCTATTCCAAGTGCAACCAGGTGACCCGGTCCTAATGTTCTTTTAAGCCCTTTTTCATTATCTGCAGCCTGTGCAAGCAAGGAGGCCACCGATTTCTTTCGAAAAATACCCATATAGTATTCTGATTATTATTTTTTATTTACTTAGTACTCAAGGAATGGCACCAAATATAGACTAAGTTTCCAATAACTGAAAATTCATCACATAGCTTATCCGTGACGAAGATGGTTTGAAAACACCATCGCCTTACACAATAAGCAGATAACAGCGGATAAGCACGAAAATAAATGAGGAGGGAGTACCCTGATCAGGAAATGGCAAGCGCTTCTTTCAGCTCTTTATCAACTACTTTCAATCCTTCAATAAATGTATGAGGAGTATAGCCCAGCTCTTTTCTGGCTTTATCAATTATAAAACCTGTTCGGGCAGGCCGTTTTGCAGCCTGATTAAGCGTGTCGGATTTGATGGGGTTGACGAGGGATTTATCCAGTTTCCAGAAATCCGCTACCTGATAAACAAGATCCAGCACACTCAGGGTATCAGGACCCGATAAATGATAAACACCGGTAGCTCCTTTATCGGCAATGGCAATACATCCGGCAGCCAGATCTTCGGACAAGGTAGGAGCGCGAAACTGATCATCCACCACATTTATCTTTTGTCCCTTAGTCAAGGCATCCTTGGCCCACAGAACCAGATTGGACCGGCTCATATTATCTACCAAACCATATACAATGATGGTACGGACAATGGCCCATTTAAGTTTACTGGCCTCTACAATTTTTTCAGACTCCAGCTTGGACCAGGCATAATAGCTCAAGGGATTAGGAGCATCCTCTTCTTTATAAGGCCCTTTTAGTCCGTCAAAAATAAAATCGGTGGATAGGTGAATGAGATGTGCAGCAGGTACATGCTTTTCCATTACCTCTACAATGGAACGAACGGCATCCACATTCAATGCCACACATTCTTCCTTATTGGATTCACAGGCATCCACATTGGTGAGCGCTGCAGTATGGATCACCACATCGGGCATATACTTTACAAATACCTCTTCCAGTTCCTTTTTGCTGGTTATATCCAGTGCTTGATACATCTTCTGATCCAGCTTGCGCATCCTGTTCTCTCCTTTGGAAGTGGCTATCAAGGTAATATCGGGTCGCTGTGCAAGAGCCTTACATAGTTTCTGGCCCAACAGTCCGTTAGAACCTGTAATCAGTATTTTTCTTTTTGGCTCCATAACCAGTCAGATTTGTTTCAGGAAAAAAGTTCCTTGAGTTTGTTTATTTGTTCCGATGTGCCCAATACAAATAGTTTGGCATCGTGGATCATTTGTGTATCCGGAGAGGGATTGATCACATATTCGCCTTTCGCGGTTTTAAACCCGACGATATTGGCACCCGACTTATTCCTTATTTCCAGATCGCGGATCGTTTTATTCTGATAGGATTGGCTCAGGTTATCAAACGTAATTTCTTCCAGTTTGATATGTTCCCCACCCTGGCCGGTAATATAATCCAGAAACTCCATCACATCCGGTTTCATCACCAATGATGCCATATGGGCTCCGCCAATCTTATCGGGCATAATAACATTATCAGCTCCGGCAGCTTTCAGTTTGCGGTCCGAATTATCGTCCGATGCACGGCTGATAATGGTAAGATTTGCATTCAGTGTCCGTGCCGACAAAACGATAAACAAATTATCGGCATCCAAAGGTAATGTGGTAATAAGCGCCTTGGCCTTCATCACACCTGCACGCATCAGAACCTCATCCTGAGTGGCATTACCCACCAGAATCAATTCCTTATAGCGGGTGCTCATGGCATCCACCACCTGTTGTTTTTCTTCAATCACCACAAAACGCTGTCCGTGGTTTTTAAGCACATGCGCTGCTTCCTTTCCATTACGGCCATAGCCGCAAAGGATCACATGATTTTCCAATTTGTCGATAGAAGCGTACAAGCGTAGGTCGTTTATATATTTCAAAAACTCTCCGTCAGAAAAGGAACGGGTAATGGTAAATACGGCATTGGCAAAGGTACCAAAACTGCCGATAATCAGAAAGGTGGTAAACAAGCGGCCTGCATCACTTAAAGGATGTACCTCTCCAAAGCCCACGGTGCTGATGGTAATCATGGTCATATAAAACGCATCGAAAAACCGAAAATGTTCGATGGTCATATAACCCACAATTCCTACCAGGATAATGAGACAGATGAGGGCCAGTGAAAAGTAAATCTTACGGAAGCCGGGGAAATTAAACATTAGACAGGAAACAAAATTTAAGATTTAGAGTTCCCAAATACTACGGCGTCTTGAACGGGTGGGTTTAAAATATTCTTTGTGCTCCAGAATGAAAGCCATGATAAAATAAATGATGATGGGCGATCCGAAGGTAAAGAAAGAGAGATACACGAAATACATGCGGATATGCGTAGCACGAATACCTAATTTATCGCCCCACCAGGCACATACTCCAAATGCTTGTTGTTCAAACCAGTGTCTGATTGATTGAATCATTGGCAGGATTTTGATGTGAAATTACGAATTTTTCAGCAAACTTCTGCCTACACCGCAGTCAAGACATTTCTTTATGGAGCAATATCTGTTTTTTAGTTCCAGCAAGGCTTGTGATCGTCCTGCACCCTTTACCTTCAGACCCAGTTTCTTCCATTGACGAATTATTTCATTGTTTTCTGCCGGCAGCTGGTTCAAATACTGAAGTGCCCGTTCCGCCGTTTCTTCCTCCCCCTTTTCTTTTCCATAAGCAAATAGAAAGGGGCTTACCGTATTAATAAGCATATTATGGAGCGACTCCTCCCCGAGGGCTTTCTTTCCCATCGGAGATTTCTTTCCGAAATGGTAATGCCGGTGCCAGTATGGCGAGGTGCCTGCATTAAGCCTTGGCTTTAGCTCTTCCAGCTTTTGGGTTTCCAGCACATACGAAAAGAGGTGTTCGGCAGTGCTCATCAAACTGGCAAACTGAGCAATGCGGAGGGAAGGGAAATTGGCAGGGCGCATGCGCATAAATTTCCAGATCCGTTTATCCAGACTTTTCAGATCATGCTTATGAGCCAGAAACTGGTACTCCGATTGTAAACGCTGGGGATAGGATTCTTCAAAATAATCTTCCAGAAATCCTGCCTGTCCAAACAACAAGGCCTCCAGCTGAAACAGGTTGTTGCGATAGCGACATATGGTAGTATAAGGTATGGAGCGAGCCAGCAGTTCAAAAGGAAGCGAATTGACATGAAACCCGAAATTCCGGGCCAGGTATATATAAAAAGATTCTTCCCAGTTGTGCATACTTTGTTTCCAGATCTCCTTCACTTCTTCCGTCTTTCGTTCCAACCGCGAAACAAGCAAACGCTCCAGCCAGGATTCGAGCACTATTTTATTTATCGTAACAATATGAGAACCGCAGGCTATCCAATCGTTACTGCACCTCAGACGCAGATACTTATGATATTGCTCCGCATCAATACGCCCGTTTAATTCGAGTGTAAAAAAGAGATTTCCCGAATGATCCCGGATCCATTCATCCGCTTCATGAACCACATGGAGAATGATATTATCATATGCCCTGTCTTGCTCATGTACATGACGGTTCCAGTCCGATGCTTTTATATGAATCTCTACATTCCCAGCCCATAGCGTATCTCCGATCCGTATCCTGGCATTGAAAAAGTCGGGACCCGAATCCCGGTTATGAGATCCGGGACTGATAACCTCCACAACTTCTCCTGTCACCGCCTTCAGATTCAAAAAGTCGTAATTCCGAAACTTCCATATATAATGTAAAAACTCTTCGGTCATACATTCAATTTCGCGCTAAATTAATATCACAAACAGGCGATGGTAAAAGATTTAGTTTAAATTTGAATACAATCTACTTTCATTTTTATGTTTCGGGCCTACCCTATTTTCATGCTCCTGTTATGCTTGTCTGTGAGACCAGCGATATACCCGATCGGTGTTTCCAAAAGTTGCTCATCAATTGCCACCGGCTGTCAGGATACCGCTAAACCCAAACAAAGTAATCCTGCTCAGCCGGCACCCATCTTTTCCTTTGCCGAAAAAATGCCCGAGTTTGACGGAGGTGTAACAGCACTGTTGAAGTATACGAAAGAGCATACCATCTATCCCCTTACTAAAGATTCAATTGTTTCAGGAACGGTCATTGTTTCGTTTGTGGTAACGAAAGATGGGAAAGCGATCAATCCTAAAGTGCTGAAAGGGATACCAGGGAAAATTTATTATGATACGGAATCGATCCGTCTGGTGAAGGGTATGCCGCTGTGGAAACCTGGCACGATGAATGGGCGACCGGTGGATGTTCAATACAACCTACCCATCAGTTTTGTAAACGGGCGTTGATTCAGGCTCTGTGTTGAAGAAGTGTCTTCATTTGAAGTTGCAGTGTTTTTGCTTCTTCTTTTGCCTTCTCTGCAAAATCCGCTCCTGACGAAGCATACAGAATGCTTCTGGATGCATTTACCAATAAGCCGCATTGTTTGTTCATCCCATACTTTACTACTTCCTCCAGGCTTCCGCCTTGCGCTCCCACGCCCGGAACAAGCAGAAAATGATCCGGAATAAGTTTGCGTATCTCTCCCAGCTGTTCTGCACGGGTGGCACCTACCACATACATCATATTATCGGACGTACCCCAGGCCATTGATTTACGAATTACTTCGGCAAACAATGCCTGATCACCTGTCTTCAGGTTTTGAAAATCAGCTGCTCCTTTATTAGAAGTAAGGGCAAGGAGTATAACCCATTTACCCGGATAGATAAGGAAAGGCTTTACACTATCCTCACCCATATAAGGCGCTACGGTAATGGAATCAAAATCCAGTTTTTCCAGGAATGCTTTGGCATACATGGCCGATGTGTTTCCGATGTCTCCTCTTTTGGCATCGGCTATCAGAAAATGATCGGGGTATTTGTTACGCAGGTAATGCTGGGTTTTTTCCAGACTCTTCCAGCCTTCCAAACCTAAGGCTTCGTAAAATGCGGTATTGGGTTTATAAGCCACACAGTATTCATGTGTAGCATCTATAATTTGTTTGTTAAAGGAGTAAATCGGATCTGCTTCTTTCAGGATATGAGCCGGTAGCTTGTCCATATCCGGATCCAGGCCTACGCATAAAAAGGAGCCTTTTTTATTTATCTGTGCAACGAGTTCTTGCCTTGTCATACAGGCGAAGATACGGAAGATGGCTTTATATTAAGCCACTACTTTATCCGTGCTTCCGAAATGCTTGAGAAACAGGACATGAGAATACAGGGCGCCTGTAAAACTGGGATTATCCAGATATGGAATATCAAATTCTCCGGCAGTCTTTTTCACTATTTCCGATATAGCAGGGTAATGGACATGGCATACCGTTGGAAACAAATGATGCTCTACCTGGAAATTTAATCCTCCCACATACCAGTTCAAAAGACGGTTATGCCGCGCAAAATTAGCCGTGGTATTCATCTGGTGAATAGCCCAGTCGTTTTCTATTTCATTGCTTTCTGTAGGCAATGGAAACGTGGTGCCTTCCACCGTATGTGCCAGCTGAAACACAACACTGAGTATCAGTCCGCAAATCATATGCATCATTACAAAACCCAGAATAAATGCTCCCGGTGCATAATGGAAGAAATAGATGGGTACAAATACGGCACAAAACAAATAGATGAGCTTAACAAACACAACGGTGATTACCTGCTGACGAAATTCAGCAGCCCCGCTACGATTCACTTCCATCTTACGGTATTGAAATGTTTGCACAAAGTCTTTCACCACCACCCAATACAGTGTAAGCAGGGAATAAAAGAAGAACGCATAAATATGCTGAAGCTTATAGGCCATATTGTACTTTTTATGCGGAGACAGACGCATCATCTGGGCTTCGTTGATATCATCGTCGTGACCGTGAATATTGGTATAGGTATGGTGACGGACATTGTGCTGAAGCTTCCAGTTAAACACAGCACCACCAATCATATTAAGCGAGTAGCCCACCCAGCGGTTTATTTTTTCATTGGATGAATAGGCATTGTGATTGGCATCATGCATCACAGCCATTCCAATACCGGCAATGGCTATCCCCTGCACTACAAAGGTCATGATGAGCGCCGGCTGAGACAAATGCACCAACAGCATCAACGCATAGCATCCTACATAGGTACCCAAGAGGATAACTGTTTTAAATACCATTTCTGCATTGGCATGACGGGAAATATTCTTTTCCCTGAAATAGCCGTCTACATTTGCCTTAACGGTACTGTAAAAGCGCGACTTATCACGATTGGAAAATTTGATCTTGGGGGGCATGGACCTCTTTTATTAATATTCTGAAGGGGTAACAGCATGCAAAATACGGATTTTATTCCACATTCAGTTTACCGGAATATGATACTTCTGTATGGTCAGAAACCTCATAAATATAGGTACCTGTGGCCAGGCTTCCTTTTTGCAGATGTACTTCATATAACCCATGCCCCATGTAATGAAGAGGCGTTTGTTCCAGCTGGCAACGCCCTCCGGTATCATACAACTTTACGGTGAATTTCTCGGAACCGCTCCCTTGCACATACACCCCTGTTTCCGAAACCATGGGGTTTGGGAATACGCGAACCGAACCGTTTACGGTTTTCTGCTCCCCGATACCTGTAACCGTCAGACTGTCCTTGAAATTATGAAACAAGAGCCTAGGGTTTTGCCCTATAGAATCATTTTTGAACCGGACCAGAAACACATCGTTGTTTCCGTTGCCATAGCTGGTGGTGGCCCCTCCAAAAACAACTGCTCCGGTGGAAGACCTTGCTACCGAATTTCCGCATTGTGTGGCATTACCACCGAAAGAAGGGCCTGCAAGATAATTTCCAGCCGAATCATAATGCATAATGTGCATGGATGAAGAGCCAAACCCTCCGCCGTCAGCCGTGCCCGCAATAAGAAAGCTGCCATCCGGCGCCTGCACCACATCTTTACCTATATCCTGCCAGGGGCCATTGGTAATCTGTTCTATCCATTTCTGATTGCCCTGCCCATCTGTTTTCAGCAATGTTTGTCCCCGTATCCCTGCAAAAACACTATCCATACTTCCCATCATAATAAATCCATTATCCCGGGTAGGAGCTATAGTATAGGCTACATTATTCCTCCGGCATCCATATGTTTTCGATTGCTTCAGATTACCGGCTGTGTCCAACTGAATAAGATATATACTGGTATCTCTTGATCCGAAACTGGTAGTGGACCCTGCTATCGTATATAAGCTATCTCCCGTTATGGCAATCGCATTTCCTATATCCTCTCCTGTCCCGCCATATGTTTTGGTCCATAACGTATCCCCTCTTTGATTGGTCCGTATCACATATACATCTCCTCCCCCAGCTCCGTAACTGAAGGTAAGCCCGCTAATAAGGAATCCTCCATCAGTCGTTTCTTTAATGGAATAACCAAAATCCCAGTCTGTACCTCCATAGGTCTTTTGCCAAAGCAATCGTCCGGCAGAATCTGTTTTGACCAGAAAAACATCATAGCCTCCATTACCATAGCTATTGGTAAAACCTACAAAGGCAAATCCTTTATCCATGGTGGGTGTAACCGCGTAGCCCGCCTGATTTCCCCTTCCTCCAAATGCGGCAGACCATTGATGGGTACAGGAAGAATCTATTTTGATGGCATAAATACTGGTGTTGCCTGTGCCAAAGCTATTGGTGGTGCCACAAACAATAAATCCGTTTCCTTGTACAGGCCTGATCTGATTGCATGCATCATCCAGCTGTCCACCAAACGTATAGATCCAGGCAGTATCCGTTTGTCCTTGTAACGACAAACACGATATAGCCAGTATCAGTATACTGATCGGGAAACAGGCTCGCATGAGGGTTGAATAGAAAGGGAAGTTAGGAAATTTTACTCACCTCCTCGTTCCCCCTCTCCAGACTATGTCGGGAGAAGGGGATGTCCGACAAAGGAATACAGGGAGTAAGTTAAGCTGTTACACCACCCTCTTTCAAACGTTCTGCATTTTCGGCCATATGCAGGGCGTCTATCATATCCTGAATATCTCCGTTCATGAAGTTAGGCAGGTTGTGCATGGTCATATTAATACGGTGATCGGTAATACGACTTTGGGGGTAGTTATAGGTACGGATCTTCTCCGAACGGTCGCCGGTGGCAACAAGGCTTTTTCTTCTTTTGGAATTGGCTTCATTGTGTTTTTGCAATTCCATTTCGTATAGCTTGGTACGAAGCATGGTCATGGCACGTTCCCGGTTACCCAGCTGTGAACGTTCTACCTGACATACCACCACAATTCCGGTAGGTTTATGGGTAAGCTGCACCTTGGTTTCCACCTTATTTACATTCTGTCCACCAGCACCACCCGAACGGGAGGTTTGCATTTCCACATCAGCGGGGTTCAGCACCACATCCACTTCTTCGGCTTCGGGCATGACCATTACGGTAGCAGCCGAAGTATGTACACGGCCTTGTGTTTCAGTTTGAGGCACACGTTGTACACGATGCACACCCGATTCGAACTTAAGGGTACCATATGGATTTTCACCCGTTACCTCAAAAATAACTTCCTTAAATCCACCGGCAGTTCCTGCAGAGCTGTCTATCACCTCCATTTTCAGGCCTTTGTTATCGATGTATTTAGAATACATACGAAACAGATCTCCGGCAAAAATACTGGCTTCATCACCACCTGTTCCAGCACGTATTTCCATCACTGCATTTTTACTGTCTTCCGGATCTTTGGGTACTAACAGATTGCGGATATAAGGCTCCATCTGTTCCTTTTTCAGGCTCAGCTCTTCCATCTCGGTCTTAGCCATGGCTCTGAAATCCTCATCCTTTTCATTCATCAGCACATTTTTCGCCGATTCTATATCTTCTAACAGTTTCTTATAGTCGTAATATGCATTTACGATCACTTTCAGATCCTTATACTCCTTATTCAGTTTGGTAAAGAGTTTCATGTCCGAAATCACCTTAGGATCGGACAATTGTCTCTCTACATCTTCCCAGCGGTCTTTAATGTCTCTCAGCTTGTCTAACATGGTCGCAAAGGTAAAAAAATTGATAATCCGATGAAAAACAGGGCTTCTTTGAACGTAAATATCCCTTTTAAAGCAGGCGCAATTACTCCTTTAGTTATACATTCATAAGTAAGGGCGAAGATCTGCGTGAATGCTGGCATCGGCTCTAGTCAGCAGTTGTCGTGGTCATCCTGATCCGCCTCAGGCGGAGAAGGATCTGCAAGTCCGATGGCTTCGATTCCACTAATGCTCGCGTGGAGGAAAGGCACGGATAAGCTGACACACTAACAGCCCCTCACATCCGCACCAACACAGGAGTTTGTTTTTCCTCCCCTACCTCTTCCAAAGGGGATAATACCTGCTTCTGCATCCTGTCTTGCCTCCTGCTGCTGCCTCCTGCTGCTGCCTCCTGCGCCTCCACTCCTCTTCCAAAAGCAAAAAGGCCGCCCATAAAGGCAGCCTTTTGTTTTCTAACAGTATTCTACTACTTCTTAGGCTCCGTTTTAGCGGCATCCTTATTGGATTTATAACGCATATCAGGAGTACCATCTTTTTTCAAGGGACCTGCTGCTGGCTTATCAGCTGGTTTTGCTTCCTTGGCTGGAGTTCCTTTTGCTGCCGGGTTAGCATCTTTAGCTGGTGTCGCTTCTTTTTTACCGGAATTCAATGGTTTGCCAGGTGTTTCAGCAGGAGTGCTTTTCTTCTGCTCTGTTACCTTGGTTTTGGATTTGCCATCAGCAGGCGACTTACCTGTTTGGGCCATACTTACACCGGTACTTAAAACAAGGGCTAAAATAAAACCTAAAATAGTTTTCATGGGTTAGGGTTTTTGGTTGAATAGTGAATTACAAAGATCAGACCAAAATTAATTCATTCTACCATACCCCCTTCTTGGTTTTCAACAAATCATTGATAATCAAGTCCTCAATCTGACTATTCCTTATTGGCATCCACACTATTATCCCCTCCATAATCCTCTTGTTTATGGTTCAGATCGGTCTTAACAGGGGGACGCTTAGAGGCCGGAGCTGAAGGATCCTTAAAGTCGGTATCAATAATCCGGATCACTGTTCTGCGGTTTGTCTGATGCGCCTTTTCTTTCAAATCAGACGTTGGCAGCTTCGCTATTTCCGCATCGCTGATGAGTGGATGTTTGGAACCATACCCTTTGGGAACAATCCGTTTGGGATTAATCTTCTTTACCTCCACCAGGTATTTATAACACGACTCGGCCCTGTGTTGTGATAGTACCAGATTGTGGTTAAACGATCCTCTGGAGTCGGTATGCGCGGCAAGCTCTATCACAAAGTTCGGGTAATCGGTAAGCAGTTTATAGAGATAGTCCAGCGAGTCGCGTGATGCCGAGCGCAGATTGGCTGAGTCCAGTCCATACTCCACTTTAGGAAAGGTGATAATGGTTTTTTCATCTACGGGTTCCAGGCAAAAATCGGCGCTAAACAATTTAGAAGCGGTTAAACCCAGGGTGGTAAATTTCTGTCGCGATGTATCAGCCAGATTGAAAAAGCTCTGTCCCTTTTTTGATTTTTCTGTAGGAGCCGTTACACTCATCATATACGACACATCCTGATGCAGCGTGAAATGGTAGGTCCCATCTTTCCCTGTTTTTTGTTCCCTGGCCGAACCATCCGATCCGATGATTTGTACCAGAGCACCTTCCAGACTGTCCCTGGTATTGCAATTATGTACCACCCCATCTACTCCCAGATTGAGATCCGGAAGATTAAACGACCAGATATCATCCTTTCCCTTGCCTCCATCCCGGTTGGAACTGAAATACCCTTTCTCTCTCTTTCCATCAAATACAATTCCGAAATCGTCACCGGCCGAATTCAAGGGAAATTTCAGATTCTCGGGCTTGGCCCACTCCCATTTGTCTTTGGATACTTTTTCGGCTTTGTAAATATCCAGTCCTCCCATACCCAGCATTCCATCCGAAGAATAATACAAGGTGCCATCCTGACGGATAAAAGGAAATGCTTCTTTACCGGGTGTATTTATTCCCGGACCCAGATTACGCGGCTGGCTCCAACTGTTTGTCTTTTTATCGTAGGTGGATATATACAGGTCATTGTTGGGTTCTATCAGGCTTGAATCTTTCTGAAGCGATTCATAATCACTTTGAAGCACCATCACTGTTTCATCGGGACTAAGAGCCGGATGCCGGAAATCGAATTTGGAATAATCGTCCATCCCGAAATCCACCACCACCGGGGTGGTCCACTCATCACCGGACTTTTTGGTGCTCATCATAATACAACACCGCATGATCCGGTTCTTATTTCTTTCACAGCGTGTAAAGAAAATCTTATTCCCCTTCGCGTTGATCCAGCAAGAGCCTTCACTGGCAGCACTGTTTAAAGGAGAAGGAAAAGGCCTTGGAGTGTCCCATTTCCCGTTTTTATCAACCGTAGTATAAAACAAATCCGAAAAAAGGAGACCTGTTTTCTTATCCACTTCACCTCCACCTGTTAATCCTGCTCTTCGGGAAGTGAATACGA
The DNA here is from genome assembly GCA_013288325.1 of Bacteroidota bacterium. Taxonomy (GTDB): domain Bacteria; phylum Bacteroidota; class Bacteroidia; order Palsa-965; family Palsa-965; genus Palsa-965. The sequence continues at coordinate 26,310 of JABDCB010000009.1, read as the reverse complement.
TGCTTCCTTTTTTCCGATCCAGAAACATGGGCGAGAAATCATAGTCCTGAGAATTGATCTGCACCATATTCTCTACCTGGTAGCGGGAAGGCTGCCCCTTCCATTTCATAGCTACTTCACACGATGCAATACCCAGCTCTCCTTCCGGATTAGATGCTACCTGCTCTTTATACATCTTAAACTCCGCAATGGCCTCTTCGTATTTAGCATCTTTTTTCAATGCTTCAGCCAGATACAGATGAGAAACAGGATCCGGATAATGTGCCCGTATTGCTTTGGTATACCAGAGCTCAGCATCTTTGTTATATCCGGCTGCGCGATAACTTTCACCAAGCATAAAGAGAATTCTTGCATTGGCGGCTTTGTTATGCGTTTTGCTCAATGCCTTTTTATAATATTCGGTAGCCTGATAAAACTGTTTGTTTTTATAAGCCAGATCAGCGTCTTTCACAAAATTACGCTGAGCACGCATGGAGACGGTGTAGCTCAGTATAGCAAGAAGGAGGAGGGGTTGGATATAGCGCATGATTCAGAGATTTGTGGTTTCCGAATCTATAATGCAGAGCGAGGGAAAAGATACAGGAGCGAGACCAATTTGTCATTCTGAGCGACCTAGGGGTGGCTCTTGTGATTGCAGCCGCTCAGAATGACAAAAAATCACGACTCATACACAAATGTTCCGAACTCAGAATGTATGCTTACTTTTTTCTGGTCTGCAGCCTCCACCCTTCCTATGATTTGTGCATCCAGTTGAAAGGAATGCGCAATGGAAATAAGTTCTTTGGCCAGGTGTGCAGGAACATATAATTCCATGCGGTGACCCATATTAAACACTTTATACATTTCTTTCCAATCGGTACCGCTTTGTTCTCTGATGATGCGGAATAAGGGAGGAATAGGAAACAGCTTATCCTTTATAATATGGAGGTTTTCGATAAAATGCATCACCTTGGTTTGACCTCCACCGCTGCAATGTACCATACCATGGATAGAGGCACGGTATTTATCCAGCATGGCTTTTATCACCGGGGCATAGGTACGGGTTGGAGATAGCACCAGCTTACCCATATCCACGGCAACAGGTTTCCCTCCTACCTCTACTTCAATGGTATCTGTCAGTTTAGCTTTCCCGCTGTAAACAAGTTCGGAAGGAACAGCAGCATCAAAGCTTTCGGGATATTTTATAGCAAGCGTTTTTTCAAACACATCATGCCGGGCAGCGGTAAGGCCGTTACTACCCATTCCGCCGTTATAATGTTTTTCATAGCTCGTTTGCCCATAGGAAGACAAGCCCACAATCACATCTCCTGCCTGGATATGACTGTTATCAATTACATCCGAACGTTTCATACGGCACACCACGGTTGAATCTACAATCACTGTTCTCACCAGATCTCCTACATCGGCTGTTTCTCCTCCGGTAGAATGAATTCCGATACCATATGAACGCAGCTCAGCAAGCACCTCTTCCGTTCCTTTAATAATGGCGCCAATCACTTCGCCTGGAATGCAATTTTTATTTCTCCCGATGGTAGATGAGATCAGAATATTATCGGTAGCACCCACACATAAGAGATCATCGGTATTCATCACAATGGCATCCTGGGCTATGCCTTTCCAAACGCTCAGATCGCCGGTTTCTTTCCAGTACATATAAGCCAGTGAAGTCTTTGTTCCGGCTCCATCGGCATGCATCACGGTACAATAATCGGGATCACCTCCCAGATAGTCGGGCACTATTTTGCAGAATGCTTTGGGGAAAAGCCCTTTATCAATTCCACTGATGGCATTATGCACATCTTCTTTCCCGGCTGAAACCCCTCTTAGCTTATACTTTTCGTCACTCATAGCTTATCAAAAAAAGAAACCCCGACATGGTATCGGGGTTTCAAAGTTAATTCATTATCTCTTTTTCAAACCGTGTTATTTTGGTTTTTTAGGAGTTGGGGTAGGCGTTGGAGTTGGTGCAGGAGCCGGTGTTGGCGTTGGAGCCGGTGCATCTGCCTTTGGCTGATCTGTTCCTTCTACTCCTGTTCCCTGATCTGTACCATAATCTTCCTGACCACCTACTACTTTAGGTACTATAATAGCACGATCCAGTTTAGGCAACGTAGGATCCACAAAATCGGTTTTCAATACCCGGATCACCGTACGACGGTTTTTCTGGTGCATTGCTTCCTGCTCTTGTTTTGTCTTCAGGGCGTTGATTTCTTTATCGCTGAATTTCAACTGTTTCTCACCGTATCCCTTTGGAACAATACGAGCCGGATTGATATGTTTTTCATCCACCAGATAATCGTAGCAGGATTTGGCACGGGCCTGAGACAGTTTCAGGTTGGCTTCATCACTACCACGGGAGTCCGTGTGTGCTGCAAGCTCGATAACCAGTGTTGGGTTGTCGGTAAGCAGGGTAACAAGATAGTTCAGAGAATCTTTTGATTCCGGACGAAGTGTTGCCTTAGCAAGGTCATACTGTACTTCCGGGAAACGAATTTCTTTTTCGAATGGTGCCAGACAGAAATCTTTTTTGAATGCTTTGCTGGCATCTTCACCTACCGTAGTCATCTTTCCTTTTTCACCTTCAGGAAGGTTAAAGTATCCTTGAGCAAAGGTGCTGCTTGTTTTATCAGCAAATACCATTACTACATAAGATACATTCGGGTTAAGCTTGAATTTGTAGTATCCTGCTTTGTCGGTCTTGTCTTCGAGGGAAGATCCGTCAGAACCGGTGATACGTACAGAAGCGCCTTGCAGAGCCACTTTGTTTTTACAGTCGGTAACTACACCATCCAGAGAGAATTCGAGTGGTGGCAGGATAAAGGACCAGATATCATCCATTCCTTTCGTTCCTTCCCGGTTGGAAGAGAAATAACCACGATCTTTTTTACCATCGAAAATGATTCCGAAATCATCTTCTGCAGAGTTCATCGGGTATTTCAGGTTGGTAGGATTCTGCCATTCCCATTTATCCTTTGATTTCTTTTCTGCTTTGAAAATGTCTAGACCACCCATACCGAGCAATCCGTCGGAAGAGTAATACAGGGATCCATCATCATGAATATAAGGGAAACCTTCTTTACCTGTAGTATTGATACCGGTACCGAGGTTAACCGGTTTTCCCCATGTTTTTGATTTTTTATCAAACATAGAGATGAAAAGATCGGAGTTCTCACGGCTACCAGTCTGCCAATCGGAGCTGAATACCATTACCTGCTCATCAGGGCTGATTGTCGGGTGACGGAAATTCCATTTATCAACGCTGTCGATACCGAAATCGATTGGTTTTTCTTCCGGCTCCCAGCTATTTCCTTTTTTGGTGGCTTTGAAAATTTCACAAGTAATAACCTGTTTCTTGTTTTTTCCGCAACGGGTAAAATACATGACATCACCTTTGTTGCTGATCCAGCAAGAACCTTCGTTACCGGAAGAGTTCAAATTTCCAGGCAGTGGGCCCGGAGCACTCCATTTACCGTTCTTGTCAACCTTGGTTTCGAAAATATCGGAGAAAAGAGCACCGGTCTTGGTATCGATGGTGGAACCACCGGTAGAACCTTCGCGTTTTGAAGAGAATACAAGGGAAAGGTGTTTTTTATCTTCCCAGTATGGAGAGAAGTCAGCATCCTTACCATTGATTTGCGCCATATTTTCAATTTTATGACGGGTAGGATTATCTTTCCATTTCTGAGCTATCTCTGAAGATTTAACTCCGTTTTCTCCTGCAGGATCCGAAGGAACGGCTGCTTTGTAGGCATTGAATTCAATAATCGCTTCATCATAACGATCTGCTTTTTTCAAAGCCAGTGCACGGTACAGGTGGGCTTTCGGGTCAGGATATTTTGCTTTGATCGCTTTGTTGTACCAGCTTTCGCTTTGTTTATTATCGTAGATATTACGGTAACATTCAGCCACTTGATAAGTAACACGTGCCTTCTCTTCCTTCCTCTTGATCTTAGGAAGCGCTTTTTTGTAAAGCTCCACCGCATTGTAGTATTGCTTGTTCTTAAAAGCCAGATCTGCATCTTTTACGAAATTCTTCTGAGCATAAGCAGATCCGAAAGAGAGAGCAAGCAAGGCAAACGACAACGCGATTATTCTGATTAGTTTCATATCGGATGAATTGTTTGTTTACGATTGGTATTAATGGGTGCTAAAATAACCATTAATTCCTGAGAAAAAAAAATTTAATCCCCCATTCCAGTCAAAAAACAGGAGATAAAAGGGGTATTTATAGGCAATTTATACCCATTCCATCCAATCCATCCTGTTAAATACAAGATTCAATCACCTGTTTAATGATAATATTGAAATATTATCAAATTATGAACAGGTAAATGAAGGTCCGGTCTTATGGTTATTTCGTAAACAACAACTCCCTGTATTTAGGCAAAGGCCAGTTTTCATCATCAATAACCAGTTCCAGCTTATCCACATGATAGCGAATCTCGTCAAAATGAGCCTTTACCTTTTCACAATAGGCCACAGCCTGTTTCTTATGGTCTTCAATCACATTGGCCGCTTTCCGCTCCTCAATCATTGTATCCACATGGTCCTTGATGGTACCCACATGAGATGATATTTCCATAATTATTTCCAGCTGTGGGCCGGCCACTTTGGTGTAATCTTTCGTATCCAGTATGTTCTTAAGTCCTGATACGTTATCCACCAGGATTTTCTGATACTTAATAGCTGTGGGGATAATCTGATTCATCGCCAAATCAGCCATTACACGGCTTTCAATCTGAATCTTTTTGGTATAATTTTCCAGATATATGGCATGACGGGCTTCCTGTTCTCGATGCGTCATAATATGCAGACGTTCAAAAAGAGCAAGGGCTTCTTTTTTCACATAAGCATCCAGTGCAGCAGGTGTTGTATTGAAGTTGTTCAGTCCTCTTTTTTTAGCTTCATTCTTCCACTCATCGCTGTATCCATTGCCTTCAAACAGGATACGCTTTGATTTTTTGATATAGTCTACCAATACCTGAAACAAGGCTTCATCTTTCTCCACTCCGCTTTCCATCAACTTATCCACATCCTTTTTGAAAATAAGAAGCTGGTCGGCCATGATGGCATTCAAAACAGTCATGGCTCCGGCGCAATTGGCTGAAGAACCTACTGCCCTGAATTCAAACTTGTTTCCGGTAAATGCAAAAGGCGATGTACGGTTACGATCAGTATTATCCAGCAGGATATCCGGAATCTTTCCTATATCCAGCTTAAGAGCCGTCTTTTCATCCGGTGTCATTTTACCTGATTTCACACGTTTCTCCAGATCTTCCAGAATCTCGGTAAGCTGACTGCCGATAAAAATACTGACGATAGCAGGCGGAGCCTCATTGGCACCCAGACGATGATCATTGCTGGCCGATGCAATAGAAGCGCGGAGCAAATCGGCATTGTCATGTACTGCCTTAATCGTATTGATAAAAAAGGTCAGAAACTGAAGATTGGTTTTTGGTGTCTTACCCGGTGATAACAGATTCTTGCCGGTATTGGTACTCATGCTCCAGTTGTTGTGTTTGCCACTTCCGTTCACGCCGGAATAAGGTTTTTCATGCAGCAAAACACGGAAATTATGGCTACGGGCCACCTTTTCCATCACATCCATCAACAGCTGATTATGGTCTACCGCCAAATTACACTCCTCAAATACAGGAGCACATTCAAACTGGTTGGGAGCCACCTCATTGTGACGTGTTTTAACCGGTATTCCCAGCAACCAGCTTTCCTGTTCAAAATCGCGCATAAATGCGGTTGCACGCTCCGGAATAGAACCGAAATAATGATCTTCCAGCTGCTGTCCTTTGGCAGGAGGATGTCCGAACAAAGTTCTTCCGCACATCTGCAGATCGGGGCGGGCATTGTACAAAGCTGTATCTACCAGAAAGTATTCCTGTTCCCAACCCAGGGTAGCAGTTACTTTCGTTATGTTTTTGTCAAAATACTGACATACTTCCGTAGCCGCTCCATCCAGTGCACTCAATGCTTTCAGCAAGGGAGTCTTAAAATCCAGTGATTCTCCTGTATAGGATACGAATATGGTAGGAATACAAAGCGTAGAGCCAATCAAAAATGCAGGAGAAGTTGGATCCCAGGCCGTATATCCCCTGGCTTCAAAAGTGTTCCGTATACCTCCGCTCGGGAAGGACGAAGCATCCGGCTCCTGTTGTACCAGCTGTCCTCCGCCAAATGTTTCCATCGCGCGACCGTTATCATACGGTGTAAAAAAAGCATCATGCTTTTCCGCGGTGGTGCCTGTTAAGGGCTGAAACCAGTGGGTATAATGCGTGGCGCCCATGCTCATGGCCCATGCTTTCATTCCATTAGCCACCTGCTCGGCCATCTTACGGTCTATCTTGGTGCCGCTGTTTATAGCATTCATTACACTACCGAAACCTTCCTCACTCAGGTATTTGCGCATGGCATCCTGACCGAATACATGACGACCGAAAAAATCAGATACTTTATCTGATGGTAGTTCAACTTTAACAGGAGTGCGGGTCATAACCTCCTCCAATGCTCTGAAACGATGAATAGCCATAATGGATTTAAGATTTATGAGTTAAGATTTACGATTTATGGGGTTATATTTTGAAAGAACTTGATAAAAGTGACCTTTTTCATTCACGGGGACAAATGTAGAGCAATAATTGACCCCTCTCTCAAAAATATCATCATTTTTTATTGACACCCCCTATTTTTGTGGGGGATACTTTAAAATAATGTCATTTATTGGTGTTTAGTACCTTATTTTTAAGACTCTTGTTGCTAAAATGTAAATTTCATAGAGGCGAGCATTCCGATATTTGTCATTCTGAGCTACAAGAAGCTGAATTCAGTGTTGGGAGCAGGAAAGAATTCTCTTGGAATGATGTTCCCATACCCCAGAAGATTCTTTGGCACGGCATGACACGATCTGCCCCAAGATGCCTCAGAGTGACAATTAAGTTAGTAAGCAGGAGAATCAGACTATTTTTCCTTTTCCTTCGGTTCGGGGGTAACGGGTGTAATAGGTACAACAGGAGGGGTGACAGGGGTAACAGAAGATGCAGTGCTATTGGAAAGGGGTGCAACAGAAGGGTGTTCCTCATCACGGATCAATACCGGCGGAGGGTTGTTATGTTCAAGATCCAGATCTTTCATGGCCTTTTCTACATTGGCATGACGTTCTATCTCGTTTACACTTTTTTGAATCTCGTCCTGAATATTATCTGCCGCAGCCTTAAACTCTCTCATCCCTTTGCCCAGTACACGGGCCATTTCAGGGATTTTCTTGCCTCCGAAAAAGATGATGATGACAAATACAATAAGCAGAACCTCGCCCGTTCCAAGGCTTTCCAGAAAAAGAAAAGGCAGATGATTGTAATTCATGGTACAAAGCTACGCAACAAAAAAAGATCCTGTTTATAAAAACAGGATCTTTTTCTAATTCTTTAACGATTAGGGGCTTACTTCTTAACCAATGCGTCGTCTTTCTTATCAAAATCCACCACAATCGGGGTAGCGATACAAAGTGAAGAATAAGTACCGATTACCACACCTATCAACAGAGCGAAAGCAAATCCGCGTATTACATCGCCACCGAAAATGAAGATGGAAAGCAGAACGAAGAATGTGATGGTAGACGTATTGATAGTCCGTGTCAACGTACTGTTCAACGCGTAGTTGATCATATTGTGTTGTTCGGATTTGGTCATACTCTGTTTCTGAGTCAGGAATTCCCTGATTCTGTCAAACACAACCACGGTATCTGTCATCGAGTATCCCATAACGGTAAGCAGGGCAGCTACGAAATCCTGTCCTATCTCCAGAGAGAATGGCAATACACCGTCGAAAATCACATAACAGGACATAACTACCAGCACGTCGTGGAACAGAGCCGCTACGGCACCCAAACCATACTGCCATTTCTTAAACCGGATCAGGATGAATAAGAACATCAGGATACAGGAGAAGAAGATTGCCAGCAAGGAAGCGTATACAATATCCTTAGCGATAGATGGACCCACCGTGGTCTGGAACATGATCTGATAATTAGGCTGGATTTTTTTCAACCCGGTATCCAATAATCTGTCCACTTCCTCTTCCACCTTAGGTCCTGTTTCAGCAATCTTGAACGTGGTGGTAATCTTAACCTGATTGGAGCTTCCAAAAGTCTTCACCTCCGGTTCAGAACCAAAGCTTAGTTTAAGTGCATTCCGTACGTTGGCCACATCAACAGGTTTTTCAAACCGAACCTGGAACGTTCGTCCACCCTGGAAATCAACACCCAGGTTAAATCCTTTGTTTTTTACAAAGAATATAAGACCGATTAAAATGATGGCGCTGGAGAAGATGTAGAAGTATTTACGTTTTCCTACAAAGTCAATCTTCGCATGACGCAACAGATTTTCGGTAGCAGGAATAGAGAATTTAACGTTTGATCCTGGTTTCTTCAACATGCTATCGAAGATCAGACGGGTAATAAAGATGGCACAGAACATAGAGCTCAGGATACCAATGATCAGGGTAGTGGCGAATCCTTGTACGGGTCCGCTACCGAAGATAAACAGGATGATACCCAGAATAAGGGTGGTTAAGTTGGAGTCAAGAATGGATGACATGGCATGTTTGTAACCTTCTGTAACAGCCAGGGTAATTCCTTTTCCTTCTCTCAGCTCTTCACGAATACGTTCGAAGATCAGGATATTCGCATCCACAGAAAGGGCTATCGTAAGCACGATACCGGCAATACCGGGAAGGGTCAGGATAGCTCCCAGGGAAGTGAGTACCCCCATGATAAAGAATACGTTTACCAGCAGGGCGATATCGGCAACAAGACCGGCACGGTTGTAATAGAAGCCCATGTATATCAATACCACAATAAGCGCCACCACAAAGGATAAGAAACCTGCATTGATGGCTTCCTGACCCAGGGTTGGTCCTACTACTGTTTCTTCTACAATATGTGCAGGTGCAGGCAGCTTACCAACACTTAATACGTTTACAAGGTCATTCGCTTCATTAATAGTAAAGTTACCGGTGATGGAGGAACGTCCGTTAGGAATTTCACCGCTTACACGGGGAGCTGAATAAACGTTATCATCCAGGATGATGGCGATACAACGTCCTACATTTTCTTTTGTCAGCAGTTTCCAGGAGTGTGCTCCTTCTGCATTCATCGACATGGAAATTTCGGGGTTACCACCGCTTTGCTGGTTAAACTCGGTACGGGTATCTACAACCACATCTCCTTCAAGTGCAGCACGGCCATCACGTCTTTTTACCTGGATGGCATATAATTCAAATGCGTTTTTGCTGTTTTTCTCCGGTTTCACACCCCAATAGAAACGCATGGTCTTCGGAATGATATCCTGAACACGTTTCATTCTAAGCATGGCATTGATCTTGCCGGTATCCTTAGGCAGGGCATAACCTACCACAGGGCCTTCATTAAACTCTTCTCCTTTGCCATCTTTGCTGGCATGCAGGGATGGATGCAGTATAAAGAACAAAGGATTCTTTTTCTGTTCGTCAGATGCACTCTCTTTTTTAGCCTTTTGCTTTAATGCACCGGTATCCGATTTCATCGCCTGGCTCAGACTCACGCGCGATGTATCCAATTTCTTTTCTTCGGCTTTTACTACTTTTTTGTCATCCGCCTTTTTATCTTTCTTACCGGCAGTTGCTTTATTTTTCGCATTGGCCGAATCGGCTGCTAAAGCCGCAGCTGCACTATCCGGTTTAGTTTTCAGACTATCACCGAAATACAGGAGCTTGGAAAGTTTATCATTTACGCTGAACAATACAGGCAATGCTTCTTTACATTCATAAGTCTCCCAGAACTCCAGATTAGCTGTTCCCTGAAGCAGTTTACGAACACGATTTTTATCTTTTACACCTGGTAGCTCAATCAGGATACGTCCGGTATTCGGCATCAGCTGAATGCTTGGCTGTGCCACACCGAATTTATTGATACGTTGTTCGAGGATAAGTTTGGCACGTTTTACTGACTCATCGGCTTCATTAGCCAGTACTTTTAATACTTCCTGGTTCGTGGAGTTGAAATTGATTCTGTTTTTCAGTTCTACATTAGAAAGATAAAAAGCAGCCAGCTTGGCACCGGGATTGTTTTTCTCAAAAGCTCTTCCAAACAGCTCAACAAATGTTCCCTGTTGTGTCTTGCTCATTTCAACAGCCTGATTAACGGCTTTATTGAAATCAGGATCAGGATTGTAATTGCTTAATGCCTTTACGATATCCGGAACGGAGATTTCCATCGTCACGTTCATCCCTCCTTTTAAGTCAAGACCCAGATTGATCGCATGCTGACGAACCTGTGCTCCGGTATACTTTATAATACCCAGGCTATATACATTCTCATTGGCAATAGAATCGGAGAGATAAAACTCTTCCTTTTTAGCGCGGATAGAATCCAGATAGGATTTTACTTTGGCAGCATCATTATGACAGAATTTATTGGCACTGTCTTGTACCGCTTTCCGGTTTACATAACTCTCGGCATAACTGTGAGCATCCGTATCAATTCCATTCGCAACAAAGGTGAAGGACAGATAAAACAGGCAGGATAGAGCCATTAAGATGGTAAAAACCCGTATGGCGCCTTTAATATTTTGCATATAATAATAAATTTATTTAAAAAAGATTCTTCTTTCTCCATGATTTTCAGGAAACAACCTGAAAAATGAAGGGTGCAAATATAGAATTTCAATCTTTATCTACCAATTTTAATTCAGCGCATTCTTCTTCATGGATAGTCTTAGTTTTCACGGGATTAAAGAGGATCACCTCCGATCCGGCCTCATTCTCGCTTTTAACCTCATTCTAACAGACCCTGCTCAGAAACACCGGATAATTACCGTAAATTAGCCTTCTCGTACCCTCACTATGCGGTTAAACAGGTTATTTTTTCTCTTTACCTTATTATATGTATTCATTATTTCCGGATATGATGCTCAAACGAGTTTCCTTCGTAACGACTCCATACCTGTTTTCAGTGGTACTGATACCTTAACCAATGCCTGGACCGGTGGACTTAATTTCTGCCAGTTTTCGGAAATTGATCTGAATCTGGACGGAATACCCGATTTGTTCGTTTTCGACCGTCAGGGTATTAACGGAGGACGCATCTCTACCTTTCTTAATAAAGGTACCCCCGGCAAGGTGGATTATATAAGTGCTCCTCAGTATATCCGTGATTTTCCTCCCTTGCACGACTGGGTGATCCTGGCCGATTATAACTGCGACGGACTACCCGATATCTTTACTTCAGGCCCATTTGACAAAATAACACTTTATAAAAATACCTCTACCCTAAGCGGAGGAGTATCGTTTCAGCTGGTTACCACCTCTATCCTTTCTAATTACGGAGCATCGAATGGTTTCTTAGGGCTTTATGTAAGCCCCGCCGACATTCCGGCCATTGTAGATGTAGACGGAGACGGCGACCTCGATATCATCACCTATTCCATCCAGGGCTACCGGGCCGAGTTTCACAAAAACTTTTCCATGGAAATGTATGGCACCTGCGATAGTCTGGCTTATTACGAACAACCATATTGCTGGGGACATTTTAACGACTACCTCGGTTGTACCAATTACCTGACTCTGGATATCCCCAGCGACTCCTGTGGTGTAGCCCTTATGCCGGTTCCGACAAACTGGGGCACCCTCTCGGGTAATCCCAAACATTCAGGCACCTGCCTTCTCTGCCCCAGCAGAAACTCCAAACATGATAAAGATTTGATCATCGGACATGTGCTATGTACCAATCTTACCCATTTGCGAAATACCGGCGATAGCACCAATGCCATCATGAATAACCCTGATTATAATTATCCATCCTATGATGTACCGGTGAACATGAATATTTTCGCTTGTGGTTTTTTAGTGGATGTGGATAATGACGGAAAAAAAGATGTACTGGTAAGTCCTAACTACAATCAGCAAGGAGGAGCTGAAAACTATAATAGTGTGATGTGGTATCAGAATATAGGAAATGCAGATACCATGGTACTTCATTACCAGCAAAAGAATTTTTTGCAGGATAAAATGATTGATGTAGGTGAAGGCTCTTTTCCGGTGTTGCATGATTATGATGGAGACGGACTCGCCGATTTGTTCATAGGTAACTATGGTTATTATGATACATCGGGTGTGGTGCAAACAAGAATTGCTGCATTTCGGAATACAGGCACGATCACAAAACCTCAGTTTACTTTGGTAACACGCGACTTTGCCAATATCAGCACGCTTAATCTCGGCCTTACCGAATTTGCTCCCACCTTTGGCGATCTGGATGGGGATGGAGATGATGATATGCTCATAGGCGATTATGCAGGTCATGTTTATTATTTTGAAAAACAGCCCGGTCCTCCCGATAATTTTGTTTACCAACCCAATAAATTTCCTGCTGTACATGCCGGTGAATATGCCACCCCTCAGCTTATTGACCTGGATGGGGATGGATTGCTCGATCTGGTTATCGGCAACCGCAACGGAAATATTTATTATTACCGGAACACCGGCACCATCACCAATCCTGTGTTTGCAGCGGCCACCACTTCTACGCTAGGCAATGTAAATACCACTGCCAACGGATATACTACCGGATATGCAGCTCCTTTCTTTTATAAAGAGGCCGGAGCTTATCGCCTATTGGTAGGTACCGAAAGCGGATCTATTCAGAAATATGGAAATATTGACGGCAACCTCACCGGTACCTTTACCATGCTCGATCCACATCTATCCTGGATAGGAGAAGGGGAACAGGCGGTTCCTTATTTATATGATATTAACGGAGACGGGCTTCCCGATCTTTTTGTAGGCAACAATGCCGGAGGAGTGGAGTTTTATACCGGAAGCAGTTTGACGGGTATTGTAGAAGAACCCTTATCACCCGGCTTTGATTTCAGCCTGTTCCCTGTTCCGGCCTCCGACGATGTTCATATACACATACAGGGTTTTGTTTTCGGGTCGGGGTATAAGCTGCAGTTTTATGATATGCCTGGTAGACTGGTGTATGAAACAGCTATCACCGATGCGGAAACTACTTTGCCACTCACCTCATTCAGCAACGGCATGTATGTATGCACAATCCTTTCTCCCAAAGGGCCGGTGATGCATAAGCTGGTTATTCGGAAATAATTCCATTTAGGGGATGTGGAAACAGCATCTGTATATGTTAAAACCGGGCAAAATCGCTAAATTTGTATTTGGCGAATAATACATGAGAATATACATTGATACTTCTGTTTTTGGAGGTTACTATGACGAAGAATTTCAGGAATGGACGGTGAAACTTTTTAAAGAATTTGAGAAGGGAATTAAGAAACCGGTTGTTTCTGACTTAACGATTCAGGAAATCGAAGGGGCACCTTTGAAAGTGAGAAAACTATTCGAATCAACGAAATCTGAAAAACTTCTTATTGATACGGAGTGTGAAGAATTGGCCAGGTTATACATCAAAGAGAAAGCCGTTACCGCAAAATCTTATAACGATGCTCTCCATATTGCATTAGGGACAGTTAATCGTTTGGATGTATTGGCAAGTTGGAATTTCAAGCACATTGTAAATCTCGACCGTATACGCTTATTTAACGGAGTAAATCTAAAAAATGGATATCCTTTAATTGAAATTAGAACTCCTCGGGAAATTCTATCTGAAAAAAACAGAGCATGAAAAAGAAAAAAGAAAAAATGGACGCGGTAAAAATGATGCGGGATATCCGTGATCGTTTAAGCGAGAGATACTATAACAATGCCGATGCGTTGCATAAAGATATGGAGAGCATACGGAAAAAATACAAACTTGTTTCCAAGACAACAAAAACATCCAAAGCAGCATAACAAAGGACATGAAATTAAAACACCACAAAATAAACACCGACTTTATTTCCAAAACCGGGAAGTGATCTCCAGGTTGTTATCAGGGGTTTATAAGGACTATAGTTTTTTTTACTCATGTACTTTTCAGCAACAAATGTCATCTCCTTATCTCCTTTTAGTTCCGGCACCGTTTCATTCAGGACGCAATAGGTAGACCCATCCGAGGTCCATGACTTATCCGATACATATTCATTTGTGAAATGCCAGGTAGCATGTACTTCACCAACTGAAAAGCCAGCATCATATACTTTCTGAACCAGTTTATCAATGGATACCGGTTCTCCTTTTTTAAAGGTTATTTCAGAAGCATGGGTATTAAGATCCATTTTCACACTGTCCACAAACTTGAGCTGACGGATAGACCGCTCCGTACCAAAAGAACAGGCCGAACAGGTGAGCCCTATAATTTTCATTCTCACAGAAACAATTTGCGCGTGTACTTCTGTTAAGGAAAACAAGAAACACAACAACCACAATCCATGTCTGATTTTCATACTCCAAAGTTACCGAATACCTGTCAGGACTACAAAATCATTCTCCTGATTCTTATCAGTTACTTCTATAGCAATACCCCATATCAAAACACGCTTCTATTATTTCGTCTTATTAATCATTACCTTTACTGGAGCATATCGGGCATGAAAAAGATCTTCTTTATTCTTTTGTTTTTACCGCTTGCATGGGAGTTCAGTTCCTGCTGCAAAGGGGGTACCGGAGGAAAAGCCAGTTTAAACTGCACGGTCTTTCACCATGCCAAACCCATTCCGGCTGCAACTGTTTACATCAAATACAATGCAAGCGATTTTCCCGGAGTTGATCCTTCTGCTTACGATAGTCATATAACATCATCCAATACCAGCAACCAGGTTATTTTCGACAACCTCCATTGCGGAGATTATTATCTCTATGGTGTGGGATTCGATTCAGCATTGATGCTTCCGGTCACCGGGGGTATACATTATCAAATAAAATATTCGGACCGAACCCATGCGGAGTTTACTGCGGTGCCGGTAACGGAATGATTTATTAGAAGACAGAAGTCAGAAGAATGGACTGCAATTACACCTTAATATGGTAACACGACCCTTCAGACCATTCTTTACCTGCTTCCCCAATTCTGTTTTATCTGTTCGCACTTCTGTATTCTGTCTTCTGAATTCTGTCTTCTTTCTTCTGACTTCTTTTTTCTTACTTCTGTCTTCTGGTCTTTCTTGTCAGGAACTCTTCCCTACTTCCGAGCCGGCAAGCACCGTACCTAAAGGAGTGCTGGGCGTACGCCTCTTTAATGAATCCTATCAAGAGGTGAGCCAGATCAGGAATGCTACCACATTAAGGTTGATGTATGGCCTATTTTCCAAACTTACCGTCATGGCCAACTTTACGGAAACAAATCACCACAGCACAGACTTTCCTCCGGGACTGGCTTATCATACACACAACGGAAATCAAAGTATTTATTCTACCGGCAATTTTCAGCGGGGCCTTCCCTACCCTTATCTGTTCAGTGGAATAGATCTGTATGCCAAATACCGTTTCCTGACCCACGACGGAATGCAAAGACATTTGAGAATGTCTGTTTATGGAGAATGGTCCAATGTGAATGTGGCGCATGATGAAGCCGAACCCAATCTGCTGGAAGATACCAAAGGTTATGGAGGAGGACTTATCGTTACCACCTTGTATAATCACCTGGCTGTATCTTTTACCACCGGGTTTATCCTTCCGGGAAAATATGAAGGCTTCTCTCCCGATATATACGGAGGCCCTCTGGTTCCCACCGATCTTACGTATGGGAAAGCCTGGAAATATGATTTATCGTTTGGCTATCTGCTGTTTCCGGCTCACTACACCAATTACAAACAGGCAAACCTGAATGTTTATCTTGAATTTAAAGGAGTAAGTTATGAGGAGGCACAAGTGATTCAATACGGATTTAAAAATCTTCCCATTCACACCCCCTTACTCGAGGCAGGCAACTATGTGGATGTGTATCCTGGCATACAAACCATCCTTAAATCCAATCTCCGTATCGATCTTTCCGTGGGCTTGCCCCTTTATAACCAAAGCTATGCTCACTTTTACCCCGTCTACATGCTGGGCATTCAACGTTATTTTTATCTCAAGAAAAAATCATGAATCAGGAATAAACCCTGTTTCTGTCTCCCGTCAGATTTGCTTATCTTTGTTATGCTATGAATTGGAAACGGTATTCATTTTCTTTCTTTTTTCTGTTTCTGTTTCTTTTTCCCCTTACGGAAAAAGCGATACACGATTTCCGTCATCAGGATGATACCCATTGTATCAGCAATGCCAAGCACCTGCATCCGCTTGAACATTCCTGCTCACTTTGTGATTATACCTTGTCTTCTTCGGCTTCATTACCCGATGCCGTACCTGCTTTTCAATCCTTTTCATTTCATTTCAGTTACTCCGAATACAAGGAAAGCCTGTCGCTCATTTCTACTGATTTTCGGTTCTCACCCCGGGGTCCTCCGGTGTTTTCTTAAGCCTTAAAACAGGGCACCACCTGTCTTATCAACAAGGCGCATTTATCCCAACCCCGCACTTCTTTTCTTTTATCTATTTACCGATTCCGGGACAGTGATCATACCAGCTGCCGGTCATCATAAAATATCGCATTCATGAAAAGGTTTTTACCTGTTCTTTTTTATCTTTCACTCTTTCTGCCAAGCCGGGCGGCTGTGTCGTCCGCCTTCCCGGCTCCTGCTTTACCCGGCAAAACAAGCCTCAGTGGTAAAGTAACCGACAAAGCCACCAAGGCTCCGCTTACCGGAGCTACCATCTATATTCCCGAGCTGCACAGCGGAGCCGTAACCGGAGCCGACGGAAGTTATATCATCAACGACTTACCTAAGATCAAAGTACTGATACAGGTTAAATATCTGGGATATAAAACCCTGGCCGACAACGTTGATTTAAATGTTCAAACAACAAAAGATTTTGAACTGGATGCTTCGGCTACAGAAGTGGGAGAAGTGGTTATTACCGGCATGTCAAAAAACACCGAAATAAAACGCAGCCCGGTACCCATTGTTGTGGTGGATCAGAAATACCTGGAACAAAATCTCTCTACCAATATCATCGATGGCATCAGCCGTGTACCCGGCATCAATTCTGTTACCACCGGACCCAATGTTTCCAAACCTTTTATCCGCGGACTTGGCTATAACCGGGTACTGACCTTATTTGAAGGCATGCGTCAGGAAGGACAGCAATGGGGTGATGAGCACGGTATTGAAGTGGATGAATATGGAATAGACCGGATAGAGATTATAAAAGGTCCTGCCAGTCTCACCTATGGTTCGGATGCCATGGCTGGTGTTGTCAATCTGCTTACTGCCAATCCCGTCACACCCGGAAGCATACGCGGCGATTTTCTGAATAATTATCAAAGCAATAACGGCCTGATCGGCAACTCCCTGATGCTGGAAGGAAACCAGCAAGGAATTGCGTGGAGAGCGCGTGTATCACATAAAATGGCCACCAATTATCAGGATCCTGTTGATGGGCGTGTATACGGAACTTCCTTTCAGGAAACAGATGCCAGCGCATCGGTAGGAATAAACAAACAATGGGGGTTTTCACATATAGGATTTACCGTATATGACGATCTTCAGGAAATCCCCGACGGAAGCAGGGATTCTACTACCCGTAAGTTTACCAAACAAATAACGGAAGCAGATACGTTTCGGCCTATTGTTTCAGATGCAGAACTCAAGTCATACAACATTGCTGTATTACACCAGCGGGTGCAGCATTACCGGGGGTATATCAACAACAGCTTTATTATAGGAAAAGGCAAACTGGAAGTGAATCTGGGTTATCAGCAAAGCATACGCCGGGAATACAGTCACCCGGAAGCAGCCGATATTCCGGGCTTATACCTCTTTCTGCAAACCTATACTTATGATTTCAAATATCACTTTCCGGAATGGAAAGGGGTGGAAACAACCGTTGGGGTGAATGGCATGTATCAGGTTAATCAGAATAAAGGAACGGAATTCATTATTCCCGATTACAATCAATTTGATGTTGGGCCTTTTGCCTTTGTTAAGAAAAGTTTCGGAAAACTGGATATAAGCGGAGGAGTGCGGTATGACAACCGTTCGTTTTCAAACTCGGGCATGTATGTAAAACCGAACCCATCCACCGGTTTTGATATGCAGGTGGCTCCACCTGATACAACGCATGCATCTCATCCATTTAGTAATTATGAGCATACCTTCAGTGGTATGTCCGGAAGTGCAGGTGCTACTTATGTCTTTTCCGATCATATCTCTTTCAAAGCCAATATTGCAAGAGGATTCAGAGCACCTAATATTGCAGAGATCTCTGCCAATGGGGTGCATCCGGGAACCAATATCTATCAGATCGGCAATCCCGATTTCAAACCCGAGTTCAGCTTGCAGGAAGATATCGGTCTGTTTCTGAACACCAATCATATTTCGGGTAGTGTGGAACTCTTCAACAACAATATCAGCAATTATATTTTTGATGAGAAGCTACAAGGGTATAATGGTAAGGACTCTGTTATCGTAGCCGGGAACCAGACATTCAAATACGAAGCTGTGAATGCCCAGTTGTACGGAGGAGAAGTGAGTCTGGATATTCACCCACATCCTTTAGACTGGCTGCATTTTGAAAACGCACTTTCTGTTATTTATGCTTTAAATAAAGGAGGAGCCGGGATTGCCATTCCGGAAGGAGCTCAGTATCTTCCATTTATTCCACCTCTTCATACCCGTTCCGAGCTGCTTGCCGAAATAAGAAAAAAATCAAAACACTTTACGGCAACCTATGTAAAGGCAGGAGTGGAGTGGTATGCGGCGCAAAACAGAGCCTTTACCGCTTATAATACAGAAACAGCGACTCCCGGCTATACCCTTATCAGCGCCGGTATAGGCACCACTGTTACCAATACCAAAGGAACCACCTTGTTTCGTATTTCCTTGCAGGGAACCAATCTGGGCAATGTAGCTTATCAAAGTCACCTGAGCCGGTTGAAGTATTTTGAACCCTATCCCAATAATACCACAGGACATTCGGGTATTTATAATATGGGACGAAACATCAGTGTAAAGCTGATTATCCCTTTTGATATTGAGAAACCGAAGGGTTAAAGGATTCATTGCTTGGATATGAAAGCAGAAAAGGTGCAGAACTATAAGAGTTTTGCACCTTTTAAATGGGATTGCGTGATTATTTATGCAGCCAAAACGGCTTCCAGTGATTTCAATTCTTTAGATGTACCGGCTGTTTCTTTATATTCCGACTTCATCAATTTAGGGTAGAATTTATGCAAAGCCATATAAATCAATTTGAAGCTATATGGAGATCGTACTTTAGCATCAACCAACTCATCAATAAGATAACCCAAAAGCTTCTGCTTCTTAGCTTCGTATTGTTCCAACATCAACTTAGATGAGTTCTTTGAATGAGCCTTGATCATCTTGTCGGCTTCCTCAATTTTCTCGATTAAGTCCTGAAGTTGATATTTTTTCGATCCTTTCAACATAAAACAAATTTAGTAATTAATTTCAAGAAATCCTTTTTCACTCTTCACCTAAAATCCGAGGGTCTGTGAAAAACTATATTTTATCGATAGTATGGTGTTTTTTTGAAAACGAGGCTAATTTTTCACCTTTTAGAGGCGGGAAGGAGGTTTTTAATGGGGCAAATTGAAAAAATAATGGTTCCCGAATTGCAAGTATTCGATGAAACCTCCTCAATCAATATTCAAGATGAGTTGGAGAAAGTGTCTAGGAGTCTGATATCAACAATACAGGATAAATACGAACTACCTACAGGAAGTAAAATTCAAATAGTTCATGTTTTTTTGAAAGACGAAGGACGTATTTTGATTTCAGCATTTAGCACAAAGGCGGATGGTTCTGCAACAACCCAATCCGATGTATTGTTTAAGTTAAGGTAATAGGTACTCCATTTATCATTATTCCGTCTTCTGAAATATCTAAAAATTGCAATATGCCACTTTTAATGGCTTTATCACGTAATGGAAGATATAACGCAAGGAATGTAGACATATCAGGGAATAGACTCATGAGTTCAGGATGTTGTTTGCTCATTTCAGAAGTGAATGGCTTCCCTTTGTAAGTAATATTGACAGCAACATGTGACATAAGGATATGGGTTTGATATACATAAACTTAGTGAAATAAGAACTTGCTGGAATATTGTTTTGAATGTTTTTTAAGTATGTCCGTCCAAATAAATAATCCAGATGACCTAAACATTGATGCCGGAGTAATCGTGTATTGGGGCGATTCGATTGAAAAATACCCAGCCTCAAAAAACAATGAGGAAGCCAGTATCCGTAAACCTAAAATCAGAGGTCTGTGAAAAACTATATTTTATCGATGGAAGGGACTTTTTTTGAAAAGAAGGCCAATTTTTCACCTTTTAGAGGCGGGAAGGAGGTTTTTTATGGAGTCAAGTGAAGAGAGACTGATGCGAAAATCTATAGAATACCTCCGAGTTGCTCTTTTATCTCGCGAGTCAACTCGTCATTTATTGCAGGAATATCAGAAAAATACTGCGAGGTCAACTTTGAAAATTGTTTTTCATGATAAGCGTGATAACTCTCTAAGAGTTCACTGTCAGACTTGGACAGATAGCTTAAAAAAACTGTTTTTAAAATAGTAATTTCAGCTCTTAAGCTACAGTTTTCTACCGTTAATCTGGCTACTGACTGCATTAAAACTGTTTCCATATTATCTTCCATAGCATTTTTAATGCTAATATAGGAGATTATGATTCGGGATTTTTATATATTCACTTATGTGTATTCAACGAACCGTTTTTGACGACCTTAATACGGATATGGGAGTAATCGTGTATTGGGGCGACTCAATAGAAAAATACCTAGCCTCAAAGAACAATGAGGAAGCCAATATCCGTAAAACTGACATGGAATCAGCCTTCAAGCAGATCCAAGAAGGTAGGGAACTAGATTGCTAACCCGGTGGTTCACCTTGCTGATATTTTCTGTCTGTATGCAGGTTTAAAATAAACTCTCCTCCTTCATAAGTCCAGTATCCTGCAACGGAAATAAACTGAAAGATGAATTTCTTGAGTTGAAACGTCCTATTAACGAAAGAAACTTTTTTGCTGATGGTATTTATAACATGCCTGTAGATAACAGAAGCTATTGCCTCAGTAACAAGGAATGTAACGTTTTGGCTTAGGAATGAGAATGGCATTCGTTTCCAGTTGAAGTCATTCAATAACATAGAGAAGTTCTTTTCGGCAGCACCACGCTGATCATAGAATTTTATGATCTCCGTATTACTCATCTTCCAGTCATTTGTAATGATTGATAGAACGGAATAATTATCTCCGGTATGGCGGTTAGTTTCCTTGTTTTCCCTGTCCAAGCATTTGTATACAACTAGCCTATATACTCTGCTTACGTCTATGGGTGAGTATTTAATGGATCCCACTTCAAACCGTTCCCCATTAATAACGACAGGTTTCCACTCAACTGTGGAATATGAAGCTCCGATGGATTCATTTTCCTGCGCCCTGATAAAGAATTCAATTCCTTTATTATCCATAAGAAGCATCACGCTCTTCTGGAAAGCTGCGGAATCACTACGAAAGCGTTTTATTGGGATGTTTTGCTGATCCAGTTCTTTGAGACACCTTTTTAAGGTGTCAACCATTTTGTACGCTGCTGGAGAATTACCATTTCTTCCTTCAATGAAAACGGGTAACTGGCCTATGAATGCTACTCCGGGCGAATACCCTCTGAACTGTTTGTATGTAAATTTTGAGTCATACTTTTCAGTAGGGATTGTTACGTTATCATAATCAAGAACATTTTTAGATTTATTAAGTATGTTCAATCTTGTTACAATTTTCAGTAGTAGCATATTTAAAGGCTCATTAAGATTAAATTGATGTTCTATGTCAGAATCCGAAGTCACATCGACTGTCTCACTTGATAGGAATTTGAGGGTATTGGCGATGGTATCCGGTGATGGGATATGGAGATCAGGTATTCCTCTGAACTCGTCCTTAATTTTTTTGATGTCTTCCAGCCTTTCAGAGCCACAAAGATTGGCGTAGATAAGACCGAGAATTACATCCGAATAAGAGTAGGTGGATTGTTTTGGTCGGGGAGGCAATAAGTAATCAATAAGCTCTGGTATCCGGGCTTTACGAATTTCGTCGATGCAAAAATTAATCCCGGAAAAAGGATTAACGGATCGATTTATTTTTCGTATCTTTAACATCGATGATTACCAGTTCGCACTGGTAGTTTTATCAAACAGCTATATTGGTCGAGGTCGCAAATCGAAGCCAAGTAGCTGTTTCTTTTTTAGTACTATTCCTGCCGTTTGTCCGGCTCTTTTGTTTCTACTAATTTTTCAAGTTGCAGATGAATGAAGTCAGACAGTTTCCGGTGATCCTGATCGGCAAGCTGCTGCAATTTTTTTCGTAGTTCTGGAGTCATTCTGATTACTAGGTGTTCGGTTTTGGTTGCCATATAGGTTTATTTACATTGTAACACAATGCAAAATAAGTGCCAAGTCATCATAAAACCAAGTTTTTAACCTTTTTTTTCAATGTTATTATTTTCAAAATAGTAGAGTAGTAAAAGACAATATATTTAAGTGAAGGTCGGACGAGAGTCGAACTCGTAACCTATGGCTGATTATACCATTATTCTATCCAGTTGAACTACCGACCTTAAAAAGGTCTACAAAAGAACAACCGTTTGTTCTGTATGTTAACAGATGGATTAGGAAGAAAAAGGATGAATTTTTCCTAGGAAAAAAATCACAAAAATTTCCCCAATTAATATTTTGCGTATCTTAGTAATTCTTATACCATTAAACTTCTTCTGAAGGTTGAATTACAAAAAAAGGCTCAAATTATTTTGAGCCTTTTTTCTTTACCTGCGGATTTAGCGGATGCTTCATTGCATCAGCTAGGTCTTTGTTGGATGGATTTATTTTATTCGTAACCTGAAATCCGAGCTGGCGTGTAATGAATCCCGTAATGGCAAATCGTTTGAATTTACTATTACTCATTAGTTTTTGAGATTTTTTATCTAGGCACTTTTCAATGAAGTGATTTATTCGTTCGAAAATAAAATGAGCGCAAATGTCTTTCTCAATTATTGGATCATGCGCATACCTAATTATTAGCTCCTCAAATAACCAACCTAATAATGAATTTAAATTCCTTTCATAAGTAACTCCTCTTTGATGTATCTGCATAATTCTTATTCCAATAAACGATTCTTCTTTGGCATATTTTCTTTTGGAATTAAACTTGTAGTGTTTATCTCCGGCAAAACGCATTATCGTTAGTTTTTTTACAGACTCGATCTTTTTTTTGTAGATAGCATTGTTTTTAGTTGTAGTATCTACCAAAAGAGCTTTTAGTCCTTTCGCAACATTTATAGGAATATCCTTCCCTTCTGCAATTGATACTCGCATAGAAATAATATAACTCATTACTTTTATCCAGTTCTCCGAATCGTATTCCAATACAATTCGTTCCTTGTTTGATTGTTTTTTATCCATAGAATTGCAACTAAAATACAAAACAGATTCGATTGTAATTTCAGAACAAAAAAATCCGGACAATTAGCCCGGATTTAAAAAAGCATAAAGAAATTTATTTTTGAATCTTACTGATCTTATCGTAGGATATTTCGACTGTTTTTTCAGAATTATCCAGTTTAATGATAACGGTGTTATCGTCTTTAAGCGAAATAATCGTACCCGATACGTACTGTTTTTTATCGAATAGCGAAGCTCGATCTTCCCATGTTACTTTATCTCCGGCAACAAAACCACGATAAGAGATAGTGCCAGACAATCCATATACATCTCCTTGAACAGCGTAGTATTTACCTTTGATCAAAAAAATTGCAACGTTCATTAAATACTCTCCGCCCGGAACAGCTTTTACTGTATTGTTGATTGCTTCTTCAATACTCGAAGCCCTACTCTTCTTTAATTCTTTTGTCGTGCTTCCGGCATAAGTCTTGATTAGAACATAGTTTTTAGAGTCAACATTTCTTGTTGAAATCATGTTTACTTTTCCTATCTGTTGTGTGGAAGAGCATGATGCCATAATAATAGTTAGCGCAAATACTCCGAGAATAAATTTGATTTTCATGTATATTGATTTTTTTATGCCCCAATGTCCCGAACAGGCTGATAAAAAAATCAGCGTGGGACATTTACCATATTGGTAGTCAGGTATCGCGAAACACCTTCGTCCAAATAAGTAAAGCCCACGCCTTTGACGTGAGCATCAACTTATATTCTTGGACGTGGTTAAAATTTCGCGATTTTGACTACCAGAATACAGCTAACGCTGATATGTTATGTAATGTCTGTTTTTACGCCATTTAAATTGTTTTAGTAATCAAATATAGGACAAATTTTCCCAATGATATTTGAACTTTTATTCTTATCTTGACTTTGCAGACAAGTCATAAAACCAAACAAATTTTCGCGATATGAATTATGAACTATATGAGGTGCTACAAGAATATCAATTGAAAATGGAAGGATTGGAATATCCCATTAAAGCAAGAATTATCCAGAGTATTAGGCAGCTTGGGCAGCATATTCCGATCAGGTATTATTGGCAGATTAGCCATTACTACAAACCGAAAGACGCTCCTTTAGATTACACCCCTAATCGTATGCATGCATTAACTAAAGACGATGCATATAGGGATTTAATGAGCTATATGAAGGGATTTACCCTGAACGTTACCGCAAATAAAAATTATTAGCGATGTGTGGAAGAATAATAGTAGTATCCAAAGTAGAAGTGATAGAAAAGATCTTCGATGTAAAAGCTAGTAATCAGCTTAGTTTATTTGAGCCAAATTACAATCTCGGTGTAGGTCAAATGGATCCCGTGATCCTAAGTGAAAGCCCACGAGAATTGACGCTGGCAAAATTTGGGTTGACCCCCTCTTGGGCAAAGAAGCAGATGTATTTGTTTAATGCCAGATCCGAAGGTGATAATAATAAAGAAGACGATCCGAAATTTACCAGAGGGAAAGGCATTATCAATAAACCATCCTTCAGAACCGGAATACGAAGACAGCGTTGTTTAGTGATAGCTGACTGTTTTTATGAGGGAAATAAGGCCGAAGGCTTAAGTAAGCCATATTTGGTATACCTAAAAGAGCGAAGGCCATTTGCAATGGCAGGGATATGGGACAGATGGGTTGATAAAGAAACAGGGGAAGTGATTACTTCATTTTCTATTATCACAACGGTAGCTAATGAATTAATGCAAAAAATAGGACATCACCGTTCTCCAGTAATCCTACGAAAGGATCAGGAATATGCTTGGATCAAGGAGTCAACAGATTTATCGATTGTGACTGCCATGCTTGAGCCATATCCGGCAGATGAGATGAATGCCTATCCAGTATCTCCGAACGTTAAGAACCCAAGGAATCATGGCAAGGAACTAGCTGATCCTGTTGGTCAAAGGGTTTATGCTGAATATGACATCAAAACAAATGAGGAGTTTAGAACTCAGGGTATGGGACATCGTAAATCTATGGAAGGCGAGTCATGGTCTGATTCTCAGCAAAAGAAGAAAAATGAAGAGAAATAGGATATTTTTGCCTTTTTTGTTGTATATTTGTGGCTATAAACGAGGGAATAACTTATTGAAAGGTGATTGATTGTTGTAGCATTCTCAGCCTTGAACCCTAAAAAGTCTCATCCATCCCATTTTATTGAATTACAAAATTGTAATATATCTTACATATGTAAGATATACACGTAATATGTATAATAATATTTTAATACTAATTATATGTATATCTAATTTTAATATTTTGCAGAATAAAATCAATTAACAGATTAAGTATTAAGAATTTAATTCTGAAACTGGTATTTTTTGATGATGTAAGAAATATGTGTTATCTGCCGTAAAATTCAAATTTTTACTAAATAATTGATAATACAGGGTGTGAATCTTACAGTTGAATAAAGGTTACAAATGCAAAATAGCATATGAAGTTCGCGTCATTTAACTTTGTATTCTACGTTACGTAGAAAGACTTGGATGGATTGAAGAGATAATGGAAGTTGTGTTCAAACAAAATGGTTACTAGCGCAATTTGAGTTTATATATTATTGCGATTTCATTTGAATTACAAAAAGTAGGTTAGAGGAGTTGAATTTTAATAAATTACTTCTAACACTGTAATACTCAATATTTATGGAGACGGTGGATTGTCAAATACTGAAAAACATTTCTGATATAAGAACAGAAGTGACACAAAGTCGAGTTCAGGAACCAATTAGCCAAGAAGTTATCGTTAATAATTTTCTTGATTTGATTCTTGAGTGCCAAAAAGATATTAACTCAATCACTGAAGATATT
>JABDCB010000008.1 GCA_013288325.1 Bacteroidota bacterium | reverse complement strand
CAATGTAATTTTGAAGGATATCGGTATGACCATTGGTGCCTACAAACCCAACAAAATCGGTACTGACAGAGGTTTGACGGAGCAGGGCATTGACGCGGTTGCATTCGTCCGGTTCGCCGATAATGACAATCCTCCGGAGGCCCGATCGGTAAACAGAAAACTCTTTATGCAGAATCACATTGATTGCGATGCGGATTATGACCACCGAACAAAGGGCCCATACGGCACCTAACAGGATCAAGGCTCTTGAAAAACGAAACTGTTCGGGCAGCAGCGCATAGATGATAAGGATAATGGCTGTGCCTACGATTACACCTCTGGTTATTTTCCAGAGTCGTACCGGCTTGTCATAGCCTCCGCTCAGGAAAACGGTAAAGAGCCAGATGAATGCGTATACAGGAAATGCAATGAGAATAAGTTTCAACGAATAATATTCGTAGGAAGACGACAGGATAAATCGTTCATAATAATCTTTGATCAGAAACAGTCCGGCAATAATAAGCAGCGCATCGCCTAAGGGCAACAGCATACGTTGTAGAAAACGGCTTACCAGGGCAGTGCCTGCCCGGAGGTAGATGGCAAAATGGATAAGAAAGGAAAACAGTTTGGCATTTTGCAAAGAAAAATGTTTCCGCGCAAAAATGATCATGGCCCGATAAAAGACAAAGACATAATTGACACTGGACTTTTTTGTACTCTCTCCTTTATAATGAATAATCCGTGTTTCCGGAAAATAGTAGTTTTTATATCCTCCTTTTATGATCCTGTAGGAAAGGTCAATATCTTCTCCATACATAAAGAAATCTTCATCCAGCAAACCTACCTTGTCAAGCGTGGCTTTACGCATGAGCATAAAAGCACCCGATAGAATTTCAATCTCGTTGATTTTGTTCTTATCTAGGTATCCTAAATGATACCGTCCGAAAAGCCTTGATTTTGGAAACAGACGTGCAAGACCGAAAATTTTACAAAAGGCTACCAGCGGGGTAGGAAGTCCGCGTTTGGATTCAGGCAGGAAATTACCTTTTCCGTCCAGCATCTGAACGCCTAGTCCGCCGGCATCAGGATGAGCATCCATAAACCGAAGCACCTTTTCAAAGGTATCTTCTTCTACCACCGTATCCGGGTTGAGTAATAAGACATAGGTGCCGGTGCTTTCTTTGATTGCCTGGTTATTGGCATGTGAAAACCCGGTATTCTGTTTGTTGACGATAAGATGAACATCGGGAAATTTGGAACGAACCATTTGCACGGACCCGTCTACCGAATTATTATCTACCACAATGATCTCGGCCTTTACATTTCGCGCAGCTTTCCGCACAGAATGAAGACATTGTTCCAGAAAGTGCTGGACATTGTAGTTTACTATAATAACCGAAAGCTGCATGGAGTCAGGCAAGGGAAAAATAGAGCTTATTACAGATGGCTGAGTGAATTTTCATAAGGTGTCCGGTTCAGAATGGATCTGCCGAGTGTTACCTCATCGGCATATTCCAGTTCATCGCCAATCGATATCCCCCTCGCAATAGTGGAAACCTTTAATGTAAATCCTTTAAGCCGTTTATAAATATAAAAATTAGTGGTATCTCCTTCCATCGTTGTGCTTAATGCCATGATGACTTCTTTCACCTGGCCGGTTCCTGCTTTGGTAACAAGGCTTTCCATATTCAGATCGGCGGGACCTATACCATCCATAGGTGAAATTATCCCGCCCAATACATGGTACACACCTTTATATTGTGCCGTACTTTCAATAGCCATCACATCCCTTATATCTTCCACCACACACACAATGGAATGATCTCTGGAGGAGTTGGAACAGATTTCACAGATCTCCTGATCCGAAATAGTATGGCATTCCTTACAATGTTTCAGATTCTGATGTAACTGAATAAGAGCATTTCCGAATGTTTCCGTGTCTTTTTGATCCTTTTTAAGGAGATAAAGCACAAAACGAAGGGCTGTTTTGCGACCTACCCCGGGTAACTTGGCAAATTCGGAAACAGCTTCTTCTATCAGTTTGGAGGAGAAATTCATTTTTCAAAAATACAAAATAGTGATGGAATGGGGTATGTCTTATTTAAGGAGACAGACAAATACCGCAAAAGGAACGATTAAAAAAAGAGATTATTGTAATCGGGCAGTATAAATTCTATTTGTGCAGGAATATATTGGGCGTGTGGATCTATTAGCAGAACAGCGATTAGCACTTCCATTGGTAATTTCTGCTTAGTTTTGAGAAAAATTCTATCATGCGATACCGGGTTTTGTTTCCTTCCTTTATTTGGTTTTTGACATTGGTTTCCTGTGGCCAGCCAGCCCAAAAGGCAGAAGCAGTAGCTCCCGTAAGTGCGCAAACCAGCGAAAAGACAGTTTCCGCCCCTGCTCCGGACACCTTACCAAGAGGGGTGGTCATTAAACAGGTAACCTGTCTGGCCGATCCTTCTACCGGATATGCTTTGTACCTGCCACAAACCATGAAACCGGGAAAAAAGTATCCGGTTGTATTTTTCTTCGATTCCCAGGCAAGGGGTACCATGCCACTTGAAAAATACAAGGACATTGCTGAACGCTATAGTTTTATAATGGCCTGTTCCAACAATTCAAAAAACAGAATGGATGCGGTAACAGTAGGAGCTATTACCACCGGTTTTTTTAAAGATGTATTGCAGCGGTTTCCCGTAGATCCTAAAAATATTTTTACAGGAGGGTTCTCGGGAGGAGCAAGAGTAGCGATAGGAGTTGCCATTCAGGATCCAAGGGTTAAAGGAGTGATTGCCAACT
Source organism: Bacteroidota bacterium (assembly GCA_013288325.1). GTDB lineage: Bacteria > Bacteroidota > Bacteroidia > Palsa-965 > Palsa-965 > Palsa-965. The sequence continues at coordinate 66,018 of JABDCB010000008.1, read as the reverse complement.
CGGCTGGATTTGATCCCCGTCAGGAGCCCATGCGTAAGGAAGTTTGTTTTGTAGGTCTGGTGGGGACAGAAGATTTTAATCTGGCCGAGCTGAAAAATACACAACGGGAACTGAATACGAATGGGAATACGAACGATCTGCTTCTTTTTAATGGCAAACACGACTGGGCCCCGCTGAATGATATGGATAAAGCGTTTTTACTATTATGGCTGGAAGGGATCAGGGCTAAGCGGATAGAGAAGAATGACAGTATCCTGAATGCTTCTTATAAAACAGATCAGAAAGAAGCCGAGAAAATTTTACATGGAAAAGAGAATGCAATCGTACAAGCATCAGCCTGTCAACTGATGGATTTGTATTATACCGATCTGAAACCCGTAGACACTTATAGGGAAGCGATGAAAAAAATTGCCGGCGGGGCTGCCTATAAACAAGCAACCGCGCGGGAGGAAGAAGACGGAAAGAATGAACAGGCGCAACAGGATGTATATGCACGGGAGTTTCGCGAAAAGGATATAGCCTGGTGGACACAGGAGGTACAGCGTTTGAATAAGGAAGCACAGGTAACAAAGGATAAGGATAAATCAACCTACGATAGACGGTTGCTCGCTTATCTGAGTCTTGTAGCCTTTATGAATGCCAATGCGGCATTGAACCAGCAGGCTTTATCAGAAGCGGCTCATGCGCTGACGTTATATAAACTGGTTGATCCCACTAATTCAGAATGGGCTTATCTCAGCGCTTGTCTGGCTATGCGTCAGCAGGATCAAACCACAGCATTGGCCAATCTGGACGAAGCTGTTAAGCTTGGTTTTAACGACCTGGACCGGATCAGGGTGCAGCCCGAATTTCAGCCTTTGCTCAACGATAATCAGTTTAATGAGCTGATAGCGAAAATAAAGCCGTTGTAAATAACGAAGTCGTTATAATGCGCGTTCCAGCTTCCGGACTTTTTCTTTCAGAATTTTCAGCAGCAAATCTACCGTATGGAGGTGTGTGCGAAAAGATAGACAGGCAAAGCGGAGCATAAAGCGGTTGTCAAGAAGGGTGGAGGAGATAAAAATCCGTCCGTCTTTTTGCACTTCTTTAATCAGTCTTTCATTAAACAGGTTGATGTCTTTCTCCGCCAATTTTTTGCCATTCCTTGGTATATAACGATAGGTTACTACGGAAAGCTCGGGCTCGGCTCCTGTTTCAAAACCGGCTTTCTGAATTTCTTTATAGAAGTATTCGGCCAGCAATAGTTTTTCTTCCAGACAAGCCCGGAAAGGTTTTATCCCATGCAGTTTCAAGGGGAGCCATAAACGCAGTCCACGGAAATGTTTGGTCAGTTCGGCCGAAAGATCGGCGGGAGAATGCTCCTCTTCCGGATCGGGTGACGAATCCTGAAGATAATTGGCCTGGAATTGATGTGCCCGAAGCAAATGCTCCTTCTTTTTTACAAGCACAAGTCCTAATCCGTAAGGCAGGAATAATCCTTTATGCGGATCCAGTACAATAGAATCGCTCAGTTCCAGCCCTTTTAGTTTTTTCTTGCCCGTTTTGGTAAGAACGAAAAAACCGCCATAGGCCGCATCGATATGAAACCAGAGCGAATACTTCCGGGCTACTCTTGCAATTTCTTCCAGCGGGTCAATAGAACCGGTATCGGTTGTTCCCGCAGATGCCACCACCAGCCAGGGATTAAGCCCCTCCTTCTTGTCTTTTCGAATCTGGTTTTCCAACGCTACCCGATCCATGCGATATTGAGCATCAACCCGGATATGTCTTATTACACTTTCTCCAAGTCCTGCAATACGCAATGCTTTTTCGATACAATGGTGAGCATGGGTGGTTAAATAGATCACCCCTTTTTCTACGTCCCTGGCTTTTATCTTTTTTGCTTCCCGTGCGGTGACAACAGCGCTGAGATTGGCAATACTCCCCCCGGAAGAAAGATTACCGGCCGCTGTGGCAGGATATCCGATGAGCGATGCTGCCCATTTGAGCAACATATTTTCCATCCTGACGGCTCCGGGTGAAGCATAAAAGTATCCGGCATACCGGTTCATGATATCAGCCATATAATCACCCAAAGCGGCATAATAGATTCCTCCTCCGGGAATATAACCCAGATGCCCGCCGGAGGCGGGATTAAGACCCGGGGTGTCTACATGTTCGTGAAGCAAACGTAAGGCCTTGCTCATGGACATAGGCTGCTCCGACACCGGAGAGGCCAGCAGCCCGATTCCATTTCCGGCCGTTTCTACAAACGCTTTCTCCTTTTCAACCCGGTTCAGAAATGTTTCGGTATATGTAATCACCTGCTTACGGGCCTTCTTTCTGCTTGCCGGATCAGGTTCCAGCTTACGTGCATGCTGTTCTAAAACAAGGATTCTTCGTTTCATCTCTTCAAATGTAAATGAATTTTTACTTTTGGGGCCAGATACCACGCTAAAGCATGTCGCCAGTACTTCTCGTCACTTGTGTAATTGTATACTCCCTGATGCTCTTCGGGATTACGTATCTGACTACGCGGAAGACCGACAATGCTTCTTATTTCGTAGGCAATCGTTCTTCCCGCTGGTATGTGGTGGCTTATGGAATGATTGGGGCATCCCTTTCCGGTGTCACCTTTTTATCTGTTCCCGGCGATGTGGGAAAAGGCTCTTTCTCCTATTTTCAGATGATTATGGGGTATATGCTTGGCTATGTCTTTATAGCTTATATATTGTTACCCCTGTACTATCGTCTTAATCTGACCTCTATTTATTCCTTTCTGCGCCAACGTCTGGGCAACTATTCCTACAAAACAGGAGCTTTTTTCTTTATTCTTTCCCGTGTCATAGGAGCCTCTTTCCGGTTGTATGTCGTGGTCAATGTATTGCAGCTTTTTGTATTCAATGCGTGGGGTATTCCTTTTTGGGTCACCACACTCGCTTTTATCCTGCTCATTCTGGCCTATACATTTAAAGGAGGAGTCAAGACCATTGTATGGACCGATTCACTCCAAACCACCTTTATGTTGCTTTCCCTGATTCTCTCTGTGCTGCTTATCTGTAAAGATCTTCATCTGGATGCAGGTGGACTGATAAGGACGATCCGGGAAAGCCCTTTGTCGGGGATATTTGTTTGGGACTGGCATTCAAAAAACTTTTTCCCGAAGCAATTTTTCGGGGGAATGTTTATTGCCATAGCCATGACAGGTCTTGATCAGGAAATGATGCAGAAAAATATAAGCTGTAAAACCGCCGGGGAGTCGAAAAAAAATATGCTTTCTTTTAGTGCGGTACTCCTTGTTGTCAATTTTATTTTCCTTTGTCTGGGGATCTTGCTTTACCAGTATGTGCAGGCAAAAGGCTTGACTATTCCGCAAAGAACCAGCGATGATTTGTTTCCTACCATTGCCTTGAAATACCTGGGGAGTTTTTCCGCTCTTTTCTTTATCATCGGTCTTATATCGGCCGCCTATCCCAGTGCCGATGGGGCGCTTACAGCTCTTACCGCTTCCTTTTGCATCGACTTCCTTGGCTTTGAACAAAAAACATCCTGGACAGAAGAACGCAAAACAAAGATCCGCATGATGGTTCATTTTTCTTTTGCTCTTTTGTTATTGGGAGTGATTGTTGTTTTCCGGATGATAAACAACGAAGCAGTGGTCCGCCAGCTGTTTCGCGTGGCTAATTATACATACGGGCCTTTATTGGGTCTGTTTATGTTTGGAATTAGTTCCGGCAGAGCTATCCGAGACAAGTGGGCACCCGTGGTTTGTATGGTGGCCCCTATGATTTGCTACCTGATTGATACCAATTCAAAAACGTGGATGGGAGGATATTCTTTCGGAAACGAATTGCTTATTCTGAATGGATTACTCACGTTTGCCGGATTATGGATCATCAGCAGGCGCACTATTTCTTCCGCATTATCATAATTCCATCGCGAATAGGGAACAAAACATTTTCTACCCGGTCGTCCTTCATTACCTTATCGTTAAAAGCAATGATAGAACGGGTATCCTCATCTCCGACTTTCGGTTCCTCAATCACTTTTCCGCTCCATAATACATTATCGGCCATAATAAATCCTCCCGGCCTTACCCGGTCTATAACAAGGTCGTAATAGTTGGAATAGTTTTCTTTGTCGGCATCGATAAACACCAGATCAAAAGAATCTTGCAAAGAAGGAATAATATCCATGGCATTTCCGATATGAAACAGCACTTTTTTACTCAGTCCGGCTTCGTTGATATATTTCCGGACTATCGTTTCCAGTTCTTCATTGATATCGATGGTATGTAGTATCCCGTCAGGAGTCAGTCCTTCGGCAAGACAAAGAGCTGAATAGCCGGTGAATGTGCCTATTTCCAGAATCCGTTTAGGACGGATCATGTGAGAGATCATACTGAGCACCCTTCCTTGCAGATGCCCGCTTAACATCCTTGGCATGAGCATGCGTGAATAGGTTTCCCTGTTGAGACGCTGCAGCAGTTCATTCTCGGGTTTGGAGTGATCACATACATAGGCATCCAGCCTGGGGTCTAAAAAATTCATAGTAATTCAGTTAAGGAGCGGGTCAAAATTAACGATTCGCGCCGGAAGCAAAAACAAGAGAGCTCATATTCTTTTCGTCAAACAGCTCATCAGCGGCTTCCAGAATTTGAGAAGAACTGATTTTTCTGATTTTTTTCATCCATTCCGAAAGTGGTTCGGCTTCATCAAAGAGGAGCATGTTTTTGGCGTGACTGATAACGGTGCTTAACCGGCTTTCTCTAGCCAATGCAATCTGACCGCATAGCTGTTCTTTCGCTTCATGCAGCTCGCGGGAACTGAGTTTTTTATTTTGCAGCAGATTCAGTTCTTTACGAATCAGCTTCTTTGTAATCTCTACATTAACAGGATCTGTCCCGAAATAAATACTGAAAATGCCGCTGTCTGAATAAGCGGTGTAGTTGGATTCAATCTGATAGGTATATCCGTGCTTTTCGCGGATGCCGAGGTTAAGTCTGGAATTCATCGCAGGTCCCCCAAGCAGATTATTAAGCAGGATAAAAACGGTCCGGTTGGGATGGGATGATGAATACGCGGGATTTCCCATGACACAATGTGCCTGATGGGTGCGGCGGGAAGGTTGCAATTCAAAAGGTTTGTAATTCAGAAATGGTTTTCGTTGCGGCAGTCCTTCCGAAGAAAGAAACCCGGAAAGATATTTGTTGGCCAGCTTTTTCACCTTTTCGGGCGAAACATTGCCGGAACAGCTGAATACAATATTCCGGCCCCGGTAATGGTTATGAATGAATTTACGTAATGCTTCTGTTTTAACCGAGCGCAGCGCTTTTTCTTCACCAAGGATATTTCTTCCAAGAGGATGCTTCCGGAAGATATGGCCTTCAAAATCGTCGTGTATCTGTTCTGCAGGGCTGTCCAGATAGGCATGAATCTCATCACTGATCACATCCTTCTCTTTTGCTACCTCTTTTGCAGGAAAAGTGGAATGAAGCGTAATATCACTCAGCAGTTCAAAAGCTCTTTCAAAATAAGCCAGGCCACAGGAAGCATAGATACAGGTATCTTCTTTGGTGGTATAAGCATTCAGCTCACCACCTACCGAATCAATACTCTGTAGAATATCAAGGCTGTTTTTGCTTTTGGTGCCTTTAAAAATACTGTGCTCAATCAGATGAGCCAGTCCTGTATTTTCTCCTTCCTCATCTCTTGTACCGGCATTAATGAGGATGGCACAATGTACATTCTCACCTTTTTCAGGAGCGTGAATCACACGAACTCCATTTTTCAAATCAAAGCGAATCAGTTTTTCTTTCATAAAAGAGGAATCAATACCCGTTTAAAGATAGAAATTATTATTAAGAAACCCAGAGCCTTTATATTGTTATAACCCCTGTCAATCGTGGGTTTTCCACAGGGATGGAGGGTTCGAAAAACCGTGGTTTTCAACAAAGCAGAGTTTATAAGTTCAAAATGAGGTAGTTCTACTCCCTATTATTTTTAATCAATTTAGGGCATTGAAAAATGCTGAAACACTTGATTTCTGATGCCAATACCAAGGGGTATACGGTTGTTTAGTGTAAACATACGGATGAAAAAAATCCTGTTAATTTCCTTCCTTTTCTATTTTTTCTGTCAGCCTTTGATGGCTCAGAAGCATAAAAAGCCGTCCCGTTTACAGGAGGATATGCTGGGTTCGGCGGAATACTTTTTCGATGACGGGCAGTATATCAGAGCACTTCCTTATTTCATCAAGCTTTCCGCTACCGACTCCACCAATGCTTACTACCATTATAAAATGGGGATCTGCTATCTTCATAAAAGTGATGAAAAGCTCAAATCTATTACAGAGCTTGAGATTGCTCAGCGTATCAATCCTTCCCTGCCTGAAATGAAATGTTACCTGGGGATGGCCTATCACCTGAACAATAAGTTTGATGAAGCCATCGACCTTTTTAACCGATACCTTTCCGACAACCCATCGCCTTCCAAAAAGAAGATTGCCAGCCACTATATTGAATATTGCCAAAACGGAAAAATCCTGATTCAGCGACCGATGGAAGCTGATATTATAAATACCGGCACTCCTATCAATACAGCTGCCGATGAATATGCACCGGTAATATCTTCGGATGAATCAACCCTTATTTTCACTTATAAAGGAGAACGCAGCAAAGGCGGACTGATGGATGATGAATTTAATCCCGATCCGGATGGTGATTATTATGAGGATGTCTTTATTTCGCAGCGGGTAGGTAAGGACTGGCTTACTCCGGAAAGTATCAGTGAAAATATCAATACAAAGGGCCATGATGCAAGTATAGCCTTATCGTCAGACGGACAAACCTTATTCATTTTTAAAAGCACGGAAAAAGACAAGGGCGATATTTATATCAGCGTTCTTAAAGGGGATCAATGGACAGAACCTAAAAAGCTTGGACCTAATATCAATTCCAATAATTCCTGGGAAGGAAGCTGTTCCATAACCAGTGACGGGCAATTACTTTATTTTGCCAGCGACAGGAAAGGCGGTTATGGAGGAAGAGATATTTATGTTTCCCAGAAACAGACTGATGGGGAATGGGGACCAGCTCAGAACCTGGGACCAGCAGTAAATACAGAGTATGATGATGATGCTCCATTTATTCACCCGGATGGGATTGACCTTTTCTTCAGTTCTAAAGGCCATAACAGTATGGGCGGATACGATATCATGTATTCAACCAAAAAGGACGGTCTCTGGTCTGAGCCTGTGAATCTTGGTTATCCTCTGAATACGACAGAGGATGAACGTTATTATGTACTTACAGCAAGCGGTGAGTTCGGTTATTTCTCTTCCGATCGTGCCGGTGGTGCAGGTGGACAGGATATCTATACCGTAAGCCCCGGTTTCCAGGGTGAACGTCCTGTACTTGCTCTGGTGGTAGGTACGGTAATGGTAAACGACAAGCCGGCCGATTCAAGAGTAAGGGTTACCAATGTAACAACCGGTCAGGAGCAGGGACTTTATAACTCCAACTCGGCCAGTGGTAAATACCTTATCGCCTTAACGCCAGGTAACGAATACAAAGTGGCCATTGAAGTGGATGGACTGGATCCTCACATTGAATATGTAAATGTAAAGAGCATTGAAACCTTTGTGCAGGTTACCGACGATGTTAAAATGTATTCACCCGGCAACCCCAATGCAAAGAAAGTAACGCTTGCCGATTCAGCTAATAGCCTGCAGGCAAAAATAGATCAGCAAATTGCTAAATATCGCTCGGAACAGAATTATGGCGTTTACGAATCGCTTACTTATAAAAAGATCATGACCCTGCATGGAGAAGATCGTCATGACAGTGTTGAATACGATGTAGAACTCGGAAGATTTGAATGCCCTAAGGATTTTGACTCAACACATATAAATGCGGTTGGGAAAATTCAGACAAAGACAGATTTTGAAAACGCCACTATCTTTTATGTAGGACCTTTTCAGACCTTACTGGATGCTGAATTGGTACGTCAGAGAGCACTTAAGCTGGATACATCCATTCATTACTCTGCTGTTACCGTTAATAATCACGGGGTAAGGGAAACTGCTCAGAAATACTTTGCCAGTGATTATAAACGCAAGGACTATATTCCACCGGTGAATACCATACTGCAGAAATGTAAAGCACAAAAGGCGATAGATGCAGCAACAGCAAGCTCGACACCTCATGATAAAGAGTTGAATAACCTGGTGAAAGATCATGGCGATTTTAAAGCAGAAGGGTTAAGCTATAAGCTGGAACTTGCGGTGGTGAAGAACGAAAAAGATTTTGACCCCACTCCTTTTGAGAAGTATGGAAAGGTAGAAAAGAAGAAATATGCCGATGGTACCATTCACTATTCGATGGGTCCTTATGCTACGCTGGCCGAAGCCGCCAATGCAAAAGATAGCCTGGTTGCAAAAAATGCTGCTGCTGCCAAATCCGTTGTTATGGTACTGGATTTCGGAAAGACAAAGACTGTGCAGCAATATTTTGAAGAACACAAAAAGACACCGGTTGTTGATACCGTAGTGAAAGCTCCTCCGGTAGCCAGCGGCCCTTGTCTCACCGATACACTTATCAATGTATCTGCTTTTGTGGGACAGGATCTGAACAACAAAGAGATTTATAATAAGCTTGTTGCTACGGTAGGTCGGTTTTGTACGGAACAATTATCCTTTACAGTTCAGATTGGTGCATATCGCCATCCTGAAAATTTCAAGCATGCCAATCTGAAATCACTGGAGCCACCTCCGGCCAATGTAAAACCTTATGCCGATGGGATCACCCGTTTCACCATGAGGGAGTTTAAAACCCTGCAGGAGGCCGAATCGTTCCGTCAGAAATGTATTTCATTAGGTACGAAAGATGCCTGGATCACCGCCTCTTATAAAGGAGAACGTAAACTCCTTCAGGAATGTATTGCCAATAATTTCTGGGGCAAAGCAATCAATTAATCCATCTGTTTTTTCTGAGTTGAGTTTGGAACATAATCCTTGAATTACAAGGTAAGTCCTTCTCTTGTCCTCTCCAAACGAGCGTGCAATGATTCTATGGGTCATTGAGCGGGTTTGTGTGTAAGTGAGAGTTTCTATCCTCCCCCTGCCCCCTCCGGAGGGGGATAAAAGCCGGTCTCCCTCTGGAGGGGGGGCAGGCTTGGAATGTACGGTAAGTTGTCCCCCTTTGGAGGGGGCAGGGGGAGGATAACAACGCCTTTAAATAGAGGAAATATTAAGTTCTACTTAGTCTCCAACCCCAGTGTTTTGAGGAACGCTTTGTTATTAGGCTCCCGGCCCAGGAAATTTTTGACCAGATTCAATGCATCATCACTTCCTCCTTTGGCAAGCACCATACGACGGAAGCGATCTCCTGTTTTTGGTTCCAGAGGATCAGAAGCAAATACAGAAAACATATCCTGTGCATATACTTTGGACCAGAGATAACCATAGTACTGAGAAGCATAACCGGTAAGATGCCCGAAACTGGCTTCAAAATGAGCGCCTTCCACATAAGGATAAAGGGTGATGCTGTTCTGAAGTTTTTTAACCAGATCAGGAATAGAGTGATTATCATTCGCAGCAAAACCATCGTTCAGTGTAAAATCAAGGGTTCCATAAAGCACTTGTTGCAAGGCCTGTAAGCCGGAAGTGGCATTTTGCGAAGCAATCATACGATCCAGCAGTTCGGAAGGAATAACCTCGCCTGTCTGATAGTGTTTGGCAAACATAGATAGTACAGATTTGTTCCATACCCAGTTTTCCATAATCTGTGAAGGAGCTTCTACAAAATCGGTGACCACATTGGTTCCGGCAAAGCTTGCCAGCTCTGTTTCACTCACCATGGCATGCATCAGATGTCCGAACTCGTGAAATAAGGTTTGTACATCCGAATGGGTCATGAGGGAAGGATGTCCTGTGGCCGGTTTCGGGAAATTGCAAATGAGTGATGCACTGGCCAGCTGACGTCCTTCGGCACATTTCTTAGCATCGGTAATGGGAAAGCAGGCGGCATGTTTATACTTATTGTCACGCGGGTATAGATCAAGGTAGAAATAACCGATTATTTTATGGGTACTGTTGTCGGTTACCTGAAAAGCCTGTACATCGGGATTCCAAACGCTGGGATGTTTATCCTCAATAAAAGATAAGTTATAAATACGCTGATAAACAGTGAACAGTCCTTTGATCACATTTTGAAGTTCGAAATACTCTTTTACCTTTTCTTCATCCACCTTGTATTTGCTTTCCAGCAACATATTGGTGTAATACGCACTTTCGTAGGGGTAGATAATGGTTTCTGCTTTTCCTGTTACCTTACTTTTCAGAGCAAGAAGTTCTTTGTATTCTGATTCGGCTTTCGGGCGCAGATCCGTTTTAAGGGTGTTTTCAAAATCCCATACATTCTTCTTGTTTTTCGACATGATGGGGTCAACAGCATATTCGGAATAGGTCTGATAACCCAGCAGCCGTGCCTTTTGTGTTCGAACCTTGATGATTTCAGCTAAAAGGATATCATTTTTAGGTGCACCTACATTCATTTTAAGGAGATAGTATTTTTTACGCGCCTCTGTGTTTTTGGCATAACTCATAAAAGGAATATAGCTTGGATTGCTTGCATCCAGCTTATAGCTTCCATCGGCCTGTTTATGTGCCTGTTTAAAATCGTCGGGCATGCCTTCCATTTCGGCAGCCGTGAGCACTATTTCGGGATTGTCCTGAGCAATATTATTACGGAATACAAGACTCTGATCGGAGAGCTTATCATTCAGCATTTTAAGCGTATCTCTTTTTTCCTTACTCAGGGCAAATCCTTCCCGATGGTAATCACGAAGCAGCTTGTCGAGAAAAAATTTACGTTCCCCTTTCAGAGCGGCAGCATCTTTGGTGGTGGAATAAGCTTTTACTGCCAGATAGATGGATTCATTCAGGCTTTGTGCACTGGCCAGGGATGTAATTTCCTGATAACCGGCCGTAGCGGCATCGCGCAATGCTTTGTCGGGCGATGCACTAAAAATCACTTCCAGCGTAGAGGCGGCTTTATCCATGAGATTGGCAACGCCATCCAGTTCTATCAGTGTGTTTTCGAAAGTACGGTCGGCATCCTTGATCTTAAGGATGCGTTGGTTGCTTTCATTAACCTGTGTCTTATACCATTCGGTAGCTTCCTGAATGGATTGAACAGACAAACGGCTGAAATCCATGACCTCATTGTATTTAGGTTCCAGCGGGTTGCCGGAACAGGCTTTTATTTCCTGGGCTTGCATAGAGAGTGTTAAAAAAGTGCCGGCAAGGCACAGACCAATAGGGTGGAATAGTTTCATAGCGATAAAAAGATCTTGTTACAATGTCAGCAATGTATGGATATTCCGTTACTCCGGCAAAGACATGGATCACAACCTCAATCCGATGCCAAAGCTGATGTTGCTGCCTCTGAAAAGCACATTGTTGCTATTCATATTGCCGGTGTATATAGTCCGGGATAACCCATACCGATATCCCAGGTCAAACACAACGGAATGCTTGCTCAGAAACAGGTTATGGTTAAGGCCCAGGCTTACCACAATATCATTTCCTTCGTTGGATCCCAGAAACTGATGTTCATAGGGCAAGGATATAGCGCCACTGTATATCTGGCTGCCATCGGCTGTATTGGTAATGGTTGTTTTGGCCTGCAGGGTATACTTGAGTTCCCATCCTGCGGTACAATAAAAATAGTTTTTGAGCGATTCCTCTTTCTTGGTAAAGCTGAAACGCATAACCAGGGGAATGCATATCTCTGTCATGCGTATGCTGTGATTATAAGCCATGTTGCCATCGTACAATATAGAATAGCCCTGGGCAAAATAATAGGAATCAAAATTAACTCCTTCGGTAATAATCTCTATCCCCGGTGCAAAGCGAACGTCGCGATCTGTATGTTGCCGGGAGATGGGTAATTCCATCCGGAAGCCGGCTCCGGCACCCATGGTAGCTTGTGTGTTGGAAGTAATACGATTGTCATTGGCATAGGAATTGACCAACGCGAAGCCGATAAGCTGGTATTTGATATTGCGTTTGTGCGCATCTTCAAACTGTGCCATGGATGACACAGCAGTACAGGAGGTGATAATAAGCAGAAGGAAAAATATCTTTTTGTATGAAGGCATCCTTTGCAAAGATACTAATAGACTTTCTCTCCGTTGAGATAGGTGGCCAGAACGGAAACAGAAAGCAATCTGGACGGTTCTGTTATCATCAGGTCATCACTGAGGAGGACGAAATCGGCAAACTTTCCCGGTTCAAGACTACCTTTTTCTTTTTCTTCAAAATTAGCATAAGCTGCCCATATCGTCATGCCCTTTAAGGCATCTTGGCGGCTTAATGCATTCTCGGGTTGAAATCCTCCCGCAGGCCATCCTTTATCATCCATCCGGGCTACAGCCGCATAAAATGTTTTGATAGGGCTGATGTCTTCTACCGGGAAATCGGTTCCAAGAGCCACTATACCCGCTGCTTTTCGGAGATCGTTATAGGCATAAGCATATTTGATTCGTTCCGGACCTAACCGTTGTCCGGCCCAATACATATCCGATGTGGCATGGGTTGGCTGTACAGATGGAATAAAAGGCGGTGGTTTGTTACCCGAAAAAGTAAGTAAAGCAATGTCTTCCGGCGTGGTTACCTGGAAATGTTCTATCCTCCAGCGGGGATCAAAATGCAGATGTCCTCCTTTGCGGATATAATCCCGGAACAGGTTGTCATAAATATGAAGAATCATATGCACGGCCGAATCTCCGATACAATGTGTATTCATCTGAAATCCTTTTTCAAACATCTTCACCGCCATCTTTGAATAATAGTCGGCAGGATGAAGAAGATAACCATAATATCCCGGTTTATCCGAATAGGGTTTGCTGAGACAAGCACCCCTCGATCCCAGCGCCCCGTCGGCATAAAACTTAAACGATCGTACATCCAGTCGTTCTGTTTTATATTGTCCCTTGTTTAAATAATAATTCAGGTTCTCTTCATTATCAGTGAGCATGGCATAGATACGCATCTTCAACTCTCCTGATTTCTGCATGGCATCCATCAGGTCTATGATCTTTTTATCCAGTCCCGCGTCCACAACCGTTGTGAGTCCTACCGCGAAACAATTACGTTGCGCATCGGTCAGGGCTGCCTTCATTTCTTCGGGGGAGGGCGGAGGGATAATAGTCTGAACAAGCCCCATGGCATTATCAATGAGCAAGCCGGATAGCTGATCGAACCCGATACGATCAATATCCATGTTTTCAATACCCTTGATACGGTGTCCTATATATCCACCATCAACCCGTTTCCACTCTTTAATGCCGGCTAACTTAAGGGCTTCACCATTCACAAGTGCTGCATGCCCGTCAACACGAGATAAAAAGACAGGGTGATGAGGAAGCAGGGAGTCGAGTTTTTTACGATCGGGAAAATCCGTGTTGGCCCAATCGTTCTGATCCCATCCTCTTCCGATGATCCATTTGGGATTGAAGTTTTTATCCTGGCTCAGACAGGCGGGATGTTTCTTGATAAAATCGCTGATTCGTTTTATGACATCGTCAAAAGAGGTGGTGCCTGTCAGATCCACTTCCTGCAAGCCCCTTCCATATTCATACAGATGAGCATGGGCATCGATAAATCCGGGGATAATTGTTTTTCCTTTTGCATCCACCACATCCGATGATTCAAATTCGGAAAGGATGGAGTCGCTTTTTCCAAGCGCCAGAATTTTTCCGTCTTTTACCGCAAAGCTCTCTACGGTTTTGAATGTTCCGTCAACCGTGTACACGTGTGCGTGAAATACAATAAGATCGGCTTTGACCTTGGGTTTTACTCCGCAGGAGCAAAGAAAAACAAGTAAGAAAGGGGAGAATATTTTTTTCACAAATCTATTGGTTCATATAATGGGCAATAAGGCGATGGAAATGATGTGTGCCGGTTTCTCTTTTCGGAGAATAGCGGCCTTGATGATATAATCTGGACTGGATACCTTTTTGTACATTTTCTACCACCGCTTCATCTTCTCTTTCCACTTTATCCAGCAATTGACCTGCACCCGAATCCAGCCGGCTCTCATCATGGATATACGTGAGGAAAGAGACCTTGGTAAGTGAGGGCCCCATGGGTTTAATAATATTGATGGAAAGTCCCCAGGGATAAAAGTTAAACATCATATTGGGGAATACCCAGAAATAATAGGCACCAACCGGTTTTCCGTAATCGGGTGAGCCTGGAGGCAGGTCAAATGCATCTTCTCCTCCTTTTGCAAGGGCAAGCTGCAAGCTGGAGTGGGGGTACAATTCGGTGGAATAGGAGTTGTAGTCTATTACATTATTCAGACTTTGATGGATAAAAGGAATATGAAACCCTTCCAGATAATTTTCGCAATAGAGTGCCCAGTTGGCTTTTACCAGATAATCGCGTGAACGCGAAGGGGCTGGTTTGAATTCACGAAGTGGAAGAAAAGAAACACGTTCCTTCATTTCTTTGAATACGTCGTCCAGCCCGGATGCCGGTTTGATGGAGGCAAAAAGCAATCGCTCCCAGCGGCCCCAGGGTAGTGACGGAAGATGATCTTTTTCGGAAGGAAAATTTTCCACGTCTTCAAATTCAGGCATGTGGCGGAATTTCCCATTCAGATCAAAACGACGGCCGTGATAGCGGCACCGAATCTGTTGTTGTTCGGAACAAGGATGTTCAACAAGCAGATTGCCACGGTGGGTGCATACATTGGAAAGACAATGGATCACATCTTCTTTATCCCGGGTGAATAAGATGGGTTCGTCCATAAAACCCGGCAACAAGGTTACCGGTAGCAGGGAGTTACTCAGCCTCAGTTCATCGGTATCGCCTATAAAATGCCAGGACTTGGAGAATATTTTTTCTGCCGATGCTTTGAAATAATCGGGATGGGTATAAAATTCGGATGGAAGGGTAGAAGCCTTCCGGATATCGGCATCAACAAAAAGCGGGGTCATGATTTACGACGGATAGGGGTGGTGGTATTGGCCTGTGCTTCGGCTGTAAGCACAATATCCAGGATATTGACATGAGCAGGCCGTGTGGCTACCCAATAAACTGTTTCCGCAATATCGTCCGGTGTAAGCGGATCCACACCCTCGTATACCTTTTTTGCTTTTTCCAGATCCCCTTTATAACGTACGATGGAGAACTCCGATTCGGCAAGTCCTGGACTGATGGAGCTTACTTTAATATGGTGCTGCACCAGATCAATGCGCATGGCTTTGTTAAGTGCATCCACAGCAAATTTGGTGGCACAGTATACATTCCCGTTGGCATACACTTCTTTTCCCGCAATAGAACCGATGTTGATGATATGTCCTTTTTTGCGTTCAATCATTCCCGGCACAAGTTGCCGTGTCATATACAACAAACCTTTGATATTGGTATCGATCATCCGTTCCCAATCGTCTATCTGTCCTTCCTGGATGGGTCCGAAGCCGGCTGCAAGTCCGGCATTATTAACGAGTATATCCACTTCTTTCCATTCGGGAGGCAGGGAAGCAACGGCTTTTTCCACTTCGGCAAAATGGCGAACGTCAAAACAAAGGGTTAGTATTTTTACTTTGTATTGCTGCCGGAGCTCTTGTGCAAGGGCTTCCAGCCGTTCTTTTCTTCTTCCTGTAATGATGACGGAGTAGTTGTTTTTAGCAAACAAAGTGGCGATAGCTTTTCCGAATCCTGCTGTCGCCCCGGTTACAAATATGATCATAGTAAGGGTTCCATTGATAAGCTGTGTTTTCAGCAGAAAGGTAAGGAAAATCGCACAGTAAAAAAGACTTGGTTTTGTCCCTTTCTTCAGCTACGTACGTGAAGCCTGCTGTTCTTACGACTGAATCCGAAATAAATAAACAAACCGGCAATCAGCCATAGCATAAAATAAAACCAGCTCGAAAGCGGTATCTGGGCCATCATATAAAAACAAAAGATAAGACCCAGTACAGGAATCAGAGATAGTTTATTGACGAAAGAGAAAAAGGTGATGACGGCACAAAGAACCAAAAAGAGATACATGGGTATCTTGTCTTTAAACGCATCCCAGCTTCCATAGGAGAAAAAATCTTTTAACCATTGCATGCCGTATACCCCTATTAAGATAACACCTAATGCTGCCATGCCCGGAACAATATAGCGGGAGTTGATGTAAGGAGTGCGGAATTTTCCGCGTGGTATATCGGTTCGGTTTTGGAGCATCAGCACGCCTCCGCATACCAGTACAAAGGCAAACAAGGTACCCATGCTACACAGGTTCAGTACCATATCGCTGGGAATAAAAAGGGTAGGCACCGCCACTACAAATCCGGTAACGATGGTGGCAAAAGAGGGTGTTTTATGTTTGGGATGGATACGTGAAAATGCTTTGGGTAATAACCCATCCCGGCTCATGCTCATCCAGATACGCGGCTGTCCCAGCTGATAAACAAGTAATACACTGGTCATAGCTATAACGGCACTTACCGCAATAATTCCCGAAAGCCATTTCATATGCAGTTTCTGAAACACAAAAGAAAGCGGATCACCTACTGCCAGCGAATCGGATTTCATCATCCCTGTTAATACAAGAGCTACTATAATATAGAGGATGGTACAGATGATGATGGCATACATGATACCCCTTGGTAAATCGCGTTCGGGGTTTTTGCATTCTTCGGCAGTGGTAGAGATAGCATCAAAACCGATATAGGCAAAGAAAACGGCCGATACTCCTTTCATCACCCCTCCCAATCCATGTGGCCAGAACGGTTTCCAGTTTTCCACATCCACATGAAAAATACCGATGGCTATCACCAGCAATACCACTGCAAGCTTAACCACCACCATGGCATTACTGGCATTTTTTGTTTCCTTGATACCGATATAAACCAGCATGGTGATAAGGATAATAATAACAATGGCAGGGATATCGGCAATAAGGTGAAAGCCTCCAATGGTAGGAGCATGGAGCCAGGCCAGATAACCGGTTTGTGTATTGGCTGGCAGATCGGCCATAGCGGTTCCTTTGGCCAGGGCTTCGGTAGCATCTTTGAAACCGGCCGATGCCGAAACATAATCAATACTTGCCCACTCCGGTACATGTATGCCATGAGGTATGCCCAGCCAGTCTATATGAATGGTATCGAGCAAGCCGGTAAAATAGTCAGACCAGGATACCGCTACCGTTATATTTCCAACGGCATATTCCATAATCAGGGCCCAGCCTATGATCCAGGCGATGAGTTCTCCGAATGCTACGTAAGAATAGGTATAGGCGCTTCCCGAAACAGGAACCATGGAAGCAAACTCGGCATAAGCAAAGGCAGCAAAGCCACAGGCCAAAGCGGTAAAGATGAACAGAAAAATAACGGCGGGGCCTCCATCGGCACTTGCTGTACCTATGGTAGAAAATATACCGGCTCCTATAATAGCTGCAATACCAAAAGCGGTAAGATCACGTACACCCAAATGTTTTGACAAGGGAACATGTTCTTCCCCTTCGTAACCGGAAGCTGCCTGCTTCAATATATTTTCAACTGTTTTTTTTCTGAACAGGTCCTTGAAATTCATTCTTCAAAATTAGGTTCGCGTCAAAAGTAGAAAAATTATTATTCAACAACCTTTTTCAGAAAAGGGAAGCTTTTCACAAGCCGGTCTTTATCCAGCAAAAAGAGAAAGGCGATGAGCAGGAACGGAATACCGGGTACTTTGTACCGGACCAGTGCGCCCAGTATAGGTGTGGTAAGCCCGGTGATTACATATAACACCCCTACAAACGACAGACAGAAGAAAATCCATTCCCATGGAATGCCTGATCTTTTTCTATAAATAAGACAGAGCAGGATAAATACCGAATAGGCTGTTGTTTCCAATGCGGAAAGCAGTAGCAAAGGGCCGTGGGCTTCGGTAATAAATGGACGAAACAGACTGTTTATAAGGGCTGCCGGGGCGGTGCGCAAAAAGGAAGTGATGGTGGGCTCAAGGGGATGTATGTTAATAAGGCTTCCCGATCGGGGCATATCGCTTTCTATGCGGTATTTGTCGGATGGCCCTTGCTGTATGCCAAAGGAGGTATCTTCGGTGGCATAGTAATCGTGCCAGTAGGCAAATTTTGTTCCCGGTTTAATCGTATAAATTTTTCCTCCACCGCTTTGTTGATCCAGATCCTTTTCTTTTTGTTCCAGACTCAGAAAAACAATGGCTGTATCACAGCGTAGCAACAGACCTCCCCGTGCCAGGGAGTTAAAATCCCGTTGCTTGATGGACAATACTTGTAAGGGATCGTAGGCTGGAATGCCATATTTGACCGCAGCTCCCAAACCGGAAAAGAACAGCATCACAACCAGGAATTTTAATACAGGACGCCGTGTACCCGCAAACCCGATCCAGGCCATATACAACAAGGCGGGGACCAGCGATACCAGAATATAGAACTTGGTGGCCAGGAGCAGGACAAGGCTGCATGCGATCCAGAAGAGAGACAAGACGGTCCATCTTTCAAACCACACTTTTTTCCAGTTATAAAGCAAGAGTCCCATCCCGAAAAACAGGATCCCTTCTTTTAATACCCCCGAACCCCAGAATAATACCGAAGGCATCAGGAAGATGAGCAGAAAGCAAAGTTTTTCCTTTCCCGGAAGCAAAGGAGAAAATACCCGGTAAATACCGATGAGCCCCGTGAGGGAAAGAAAACAAAGAAAAACAGAGTGAACCTGATAATATCCGAACGAAAAAATACGAAGCAGGGCATTAAAACGGATAATGGTATGACTGTCGTTGTATAAATTGCTTTCATACTGCCTGGCCCAGTTATGCATCTGCACATAATACCGGTCGAAATAAGGAGTATTGTTGCCCACACCGAATAGCATGCGGAAAAAATCCTGAGGTTTTTTGCGTAGCGCATCAAACATGATATTGCTGTCGTCAAAATATTTGTAGATATCGGCGGTGGACCGGTCTGTATAATAATAGGTATAGATCCACCACAACAAAACCCCGAATAATACCTTCAGCAGAAATACACCGGAAACAATTTTGGGTGAAAAGTGTTCCAGATGAAAAAACTTTATCCGGTAAATGATCAGGATAAAGAGAAAGGAATAAAATACCGTCAGCAGGAGTTCCATAGGTGCAGTTTTCAAAGATAAAAGAAAAAGGGGCAAGGCATCCCGGCCCGTTTTTGACAATCTGTCAGCAAATATTATTCTGAAATTTGCGAATAGGTGGTGTACCTATAGCTATACCACCTCAAGCTACACCGATACCACCTCAAGCTAAAGGAAAAGGTGCTCCAGGTTCACCGATTGTATCTCCCCGTGAAGAGAATTGTCTTTTTTGTCACAAATTCTAACAACTTATTCAGGAATTTGTCCTTTCGCTACGCGAGGAGTATCTACTCATTCACAAAATGTTCCTTTTTGTAAAAGAAGACGTTCTACATCCTCACCGATATGATCTCGGGGTATAGAAATCCTGTCAAAATGTCCGCAAATTCGATCAAAATTCACGAACAGAGCATGTACCCTCTCACGAACAGGTGCTACAGCTATAGATGGAGATACAATCGGTGAAAGAGGAGATACAATTCGTGAAGGAGGAGGTGGTATACTTGAACATGGAGATGGCATCGGCGTACCTGGAGATACAATTCGTGAAGGAAGAGATCCTATCGGTGAAGTTTTAGTACAAATCGGTGTTGTTGGAGATAGGATTTGTGTACTTATAGGTGGTATCGGTGAAGCTTTAGTAAGGATCGGTGTAGTTGGAGACAGGATTTGTGTACCGGGAGGAGGTAAAGGTGAAGGTTTTGTAAGAATCGGTGTACCTGCAGGAGGTATTTGCGGACAAGGAGGTGGTAAAAGTGGACGAGGAGATAGGGTTTGTGTACATGGAAAATGGACTCATGTCCTCCCCCTGCCCCCTCCAAAGGGGGATAGCATTCGTATCCTTTCAAGTCTATCCTCCTCTATAAGGGGGGCGACTCCTGTCCCCCTCCGGAGGGGGCAGGGGGAGGACTTAAACTTCTATTTGGTAGTTAAATGCCCTGTTTATTAGTCACTTACACTTCCAACACCCCTGTTGAAAATTAAACTCCTTTTTAAGGCCTCAATCTTCCTGGATGTTTAATTTTGTTTTCCTTCTAAATCAGGTATATCATGACAAGTGCAACGAAAGAAACCCTGCCTACATTAGATACAGCTAAAAAGCTCGGGTTACTACCCGAAGAGTTTGAAAAGATAAAACAGATCCTGGGCCGTACCCCCAATTTTACCGAACTGAGTATTTATTCTGTCATGTGGAGCGAACATTGCTCCTATAAGAATTCCATTTCCTGGCTTAAAACCCTGCCCAAAGACGGACCTCATATGCTGGCCAAAGCCGGTGAAGAAAATGCCGGTTTGGTGGATATCGGCGATGGACTGGGTTGTGCCTTTAAAATAGAATCACATAACCACCCTTCTGCACTGGAACCTTATCAGGGTGCAGCCACCGGGGTGGGTGGAATAAACCGAGACATCTTTACCATGGGCGCACGCCCTATTGCACAGCTTAATTCCCTTCGTTTCGGAGATCTTAAACTGGACAAAACAAAATGGCTTTTACGCGGCGTGGTAAAAGGTATAGGTGATTATGGAAATGCATTCGGTATCCCCACTGTTGGCGGAGAAGTGTTTTTTGATGAATGTTATAATACCAACCCGCTTGTCAATGCCATGAGTGTGGGTATTGTAAAAGCAGGGGAAACGGCTTCCGCTATATCGTATGGTGTGGGCAATCCGGTTTTCATTGTGGGTTCGGCAACAGGTAAAGATGGTATCCACGGAGCTACATTTGCCTCTGCCGATATCACCGAAGATTCTGCCAAAGATCTTCCGGCTGTACAGGTTGGAGATCCTTTTCAGGAAAAACTATTGCTTGAAGCGTCTCTGGAAGTTATCAAGACGGGTGCCGTGATAGGCATGCAGGATATGGGCGCTGCCGGTATTACCTGCTCTACATCGGAGATGAGCGCCAAAGGCGAACATGGAATGAATATCTGGCTGGATAAGGTGCCTACCCGTCAGCTGAATATGCAGCCTTTTGAAATTCTTCTTTCCGAATCACAGGAGCGTATGCTGATTGTGGTAAAAAAAGGAATGGAAGCCAGCGTTCAGAAAGTATTTGATAAATGGGATCTGAACTGTGTGCAGATAGGAGAGGTGACAGAAGGCAACCGTCTTAAATATTATATGCACAAGGAGATGGTAGCCGATGTACCTGCCGATACACTGGTATTGGGTGGCGGAGCTCCCGTATATAAGAGAGAATTTAAAGAGCCGGCTTATTTTGCCGAAGCAAAAAAATTCAATATTTCACAAGTAGAAGAGCCAAAGGATCTGAAAGTCGTGGCTCAGTTTCTGCTTGCACATCCCAATATCGCTTCCAAAAGATGGGTGTATAATCAGTACGACTCCATGGTGGGTACCGTTAACATGAGTACCAATGCAAAAAGTGATGCAGCTATTGTGGATGTAAGAGGAACCAATAAAGCATTGGCGCTTAAGATCGATTGCAATGCCCGTTATGTAAATGCCGATCCGGAAACAGGTTGTGCCATTGCCGTAGCCGAGGCAGCGCGTAACATAGCGTGCAGCGGTGGCGAGCCAAGCGGTATTACCAACTGTCTCAATTTCGGCAATCCGTATAATCCGGAAGTATACTGGCAATTTGTAGGTGCCATCAAAGGGATGGGAGCTGCCTGCACCAAATTCCATACGCCGGTAACGGGAGGAAATGTGAGTTTCTATAATCAAAGCTCATTTGAAGGCCCTGTTTTCCCAACTCCTACCATCGGTATGCTGGGTATATTGGAAGATAAAACGAACCGGATGACATTAGGGTTCAAAAATGAAGGGGATTGTATTTATATGATCGGCGATTCGCACAACTGTATTTCGTCTTCCGAATATCTTTTTTCTTTTCTCGGCGTAAAAAATTCTCCTGCACCTTATTTTAATCTGGATGAGGAATATACTATTCATCAGGCGGTAAAGGCATTGATAAAGGCTAAGCTCATCCAGTCGGCTCACGATGTATCCGACGGAGGTTTGTTTGTTACCCTTGCCGAATCAGCATTTGAATCCAATCTCGGATTTGAGCTGAATAGCGATAAAAATATACGCAAGGATGCATTCCTGTTCGGAGAAGCACAGGGACGAATTGTAGTAAGCTTACGTAAGGAAGAGGAAGTGAAAGTGGTGGACGAGCTTAAAAAGCATACTATTAAATTTTCCAAACTCGGATTTATTCACGGGAAGGAAATGTTGGTGGATGGAGAATCATTCGGTAGTGTAAAAGCCTACCGCGAACAATATGATACGGCATTGGAACATATGCTGGATTAGCATTTTTGATTCAAGGCTTTTTTCTATCTTAGCAAGATCTGAACCTTTTGAGAAAAGCCATCCATATCCTAATTCTGTGTTGCCTCCCCGCAATGTATCATGCGCAGGGTAGCGCTTCTTCCTACTATCAGGCGGCACTGGAACAAAACAAAGGCGGCCATAATAAAGAGGCCCTGGAAGAAGTAAATAAGAGTATTGCCCTGAAAGCTGATTTCGACAGCGCTTTATACCTCAAAGCAAGCATAGAATGCAAGAGCGGCGATTTTACTGCTGCTATCCACGATCTGGATCAATCTCTCCGAAAAAATAAGTTGTATACCGAAGCCTGGTATCTGAGAGGATTGGCCAAGGCTCAGAAACAGGATTATAACGGAGCCATCCGCGATCTGACCAAATCCATTGATCTGAATGCCTCCAATGCAAAAGCCTGGTATAACCGTGCACTGGCCAAAGCCATGATAAATGAATATGCCGATGCGATTGCCGATCTGGATAAAGCCATTAAATATAATCCCCAATACACCCAGGCCTGGTATAGCAGAGGATACTGGAAAGATTTGGGCGGAGATTATGAAGGCGCAATGACCGACTATAATAAGGCCATAGAGCTGGATCCTCAAAATAAAGACATGTATATAACCCGGGCTACTGCACGCTATCTGAAAGGCGATCATGCCGGTTCGTGTGAGGATATTACCAAAGCCGTTGATCTGGGAAGTTTGACCGCTCAGGAGCTAAAAGATAAATTCTGTAAATGAAATATCGCTTTTGCATATTCCTTTTTCTGGCTCTCCTTTCTCCTATGCTGAAAGCACAGTGGCATGTGGATACCGTCATTACAAGGGCCGTATGCAATGAGCAGGGAGGAAGAGGCGGTTCTATACAGCTTACTGTTTCCGGTGTACCGGGACCTTATACGTATTACTGGAGTTGCGGAGGTTCCGGTGATTCGGTGATGAACCTCGCTCCCGGTTTATATCAGGTAGCCATTTCCAATGGCATGGGCAAGGATACGGCATTTCTGCTCAATGTGCTTCAGTGGCGCTGCGACCCCGGTCCTTCTACTGGCTTTACACCCAACGGAGACGGGATACATGATACCTGGCCTATTGACAATATTCAATATTACCCGCATTTACTGGTATCGGTATACAACCGCTGGGGACAGATGGTATGGGAGCATACAGGCTGGTATGAGCCCTGGGACGGGATGTCGTATTTGGGCATACCTGTAGACGGTGGTACGTACTATTATGTTATTTATAAAGATGCCTCTGATAAAGGCAAGGGTATTGTAAAAGGTTCTGTAAGCATCATCCGATGAAATCAACAGGGATTGTAATATTGTGTTTGCTGATGCTGGGAAAAAATGCCGTGGCACAGCAGTCCGCGCAATACACCCAATACATGCTCAATGAAATTGGGTTGAATCCGGCTTATGTTGGAGAGCGTGGACCACTTGAATTTATTGCTGGTCGCCGGTCGCAATGGGTAGGTTTTCCGAATGCTCCGGTAAATAATTTTGCCGGCTTCTCTCAGTCCATCGGAAAAAAAGGTTTTTATAAAGGATGGCATGGTATAGGTGCTTATGTAGAAGAAGACAGATCGGGTTTGGTAGCCACCAAATCGGCCAGTGTCAGCTATGCATATCATATCCGGCTGGCAAAAGGTTTTATTCTTTCTGCCGGCGTTTCGGTAGGCTTTATGCAATACACCCTGGATGGATCCCTGTTTGATGCTGCCGATCCTGCCTTGTATCAATATCCGGCTTCTGTTTTTATTTTTCCTATTATTAATCCCGGTATTCGTCTTCATTCCAAAAGAGTTTATTTCGATTTCTCGCTTAAACAAGCTACCGCCAATAAAACGGTGAATGTGGATGGTGTTAAAGCGGTAGGGGTGAAGAACAGGTTATGGCCAGATTGGTTTTTTACCATGGGTAAGCGCTTTGAATCGGCTAATTATGCGTGGACTTTTATGCCTTCCGTACAAATCCGTTCTTCGGTCACCTTTATTCCTACAGCCGATGTAAATATGCTGGTTTTTTATCACCATATGATAGGCGTTGGCGTTTCGTATCGCAGTCAGGATGCCATTGCAATGATGCTTCAGTTTCATCTGATGAAGGATAAAATTGTCCTCGGTTTGGCATATGACTATTCTGTTTCCCGGTTTTCATCGGCTGCCGCCAACTCACAGGAAGCGATCTTCGGTTTTACACCCAATGCAGTACCCGACCGTATCCCTGCCGATCGTATTGCCCAGTGCCCCGGATTTGATATGTGATGAATTAAAGAATTGAAAGCACCTTCCCGAAATATTCTTTCTTCTCTGTGGCGCTTTTGCTGGAAGCTGGCGCTCGGCTTTTTTATCCTCAGTATTGTTTCTGTTATATTGTTCCGATGGGTTCCTGTGCCTGTTACACCACTGATGCTGATCCGGTGTGCAGAACAGAAGATGGATCATAAACCCATGAAGCTGAAAAAAGGCTGGATGCCATTCGATAAAATAAGTCCTGATTTACAGCTGGCAGTAGTATGTTCCGAAGATCAGAATTTTTTGAAACACCACGGATTCGATTTTGAAGCCATTGATAAGGCCATGGATTATAATGATACCCATAAACACAAACGAGGGGCAAGCACCATAAGCCAGCAAACAGCCAAGAATGTGTTTTTGTGGACGGGGAGGAGCTGGGTTAGAAAAGGGCTGGAAGTATATTTCACATTCTTAATCGAGCTGTTTTGGCCCAAAGAACGGATTATGACTGTCTATCTGAATGTGATAGAGATGGGTAATGGAGTATATGGTGCAGAAGCTGCTTCGAGAGAATATTTTGGAAAGAGTGCCGCAAAGTTGAATAAAGTAGAAGCAGCTGCTATCGCTTCCACTTTACCCAACCCGCGGATCTTTCATGCCAACAAACCCGATCGGTTTGTGTCTGTAAGGACTGCCTGGATCTTACACCAGATGGCTTTATGGGGTGGGGTACTTAACTATCACCCCGAAGTCAAAGAAAAATAAATCACATATTACATAGTTGGAAAATCTGCTGTTGGGCCATACGAGTTAGGCACCGGAATATTCAACAGACGCAGATAAACACCCAGCTGAGCACGGTGGTGCACGGTATGGTTATAAACCATATTGCGGAGTACGGCAATCTTTGGCATGGTGAAAAACACCTTTTCTCCGTGACGCATAGTCCAGTCTTTGAAAAATTCATCTTCATTGATGGATTCCAGATCTTTGGTGGCTTCAGCAACGTTGTGGTCAAAACGGGCCAGCAAAGCTTCGGTAGTGGTAAACTCAGGAGCTTTTGGATATGGATTGGCAAAATCAAGTACATCCTGTTTCAGCGTAACACCTACCCAGGTTGGCAGTTCTGCAATATGCTTGGCAAGACCTTCCATAACCATTGATTTCTCATGTGGTTTCCAGGCTTTTTTGTCGGCTGGTACTGCAGCGAGAATTTTGCGGGTAGTAGCTGCTTCATGTTTCAACTCATTAAGCAATCCCATTTTCAGGGCCGAGTGTTTGGTTGTTGTTGTCATCGTTTGTTGTTTTTATTGGTTGTTTGTATTGATTGTTTTTTGTCAGGTTTTATAGCAATGCTGTTGTTCTAAATATAGAAAAAGGTTGGGAAGAATAACAAATTTTGGAGAAGATTTATGATTTAATAACAAAGGAGGCAGAAGAGGGAAGTCAGAAGAGAGAAGTCAGAAGAAAGTAAGAATCCAGCAGTTAATAGAGTAATATCCTCTATTAATTACTGGATTCTTGCTACAGGCTACTTCATTTCATAATAAATACCATACATTTATATTAAGTATTACCTTCTCACATCCCTCCATTATTCTACAAAACTCTTTTTCAGTGGGAAATAGATTTCTGCTTATCATATCTTTAATCTGGTTGCTTGGGGGGGATGTAGCTTCCATTTCTGCACAGAGCTGGAATTGGGGGAGGATGGCCGCAGGAAATGGGGAAGGGTGCACTGTGACCACACATGGAGCCAATAATGTTTATTACACAGGATATTATGATTCGACCATTGTTTTCGGAACAGACACACTTAAAACGATGACGTTTGGTCCGGCTTGGGAGGCATTCCTAGTAAAATACGATAGAGCTGGTAATGTTATTTGGGCTAGGCAATCAGGTTCGGTTAATCTGGCCGGATCTGGATATGGGTTAGGAGTTACGACAGATCCCCTCGGTAATATATTTATGTCAGGAGAATTCCAAGCCTCCATAAGGTTTGGAAATGATACGTTAAATGAGTTTGACCCCAATTATCCTCAGGCTTTTTTAGCTAAATATGACCCAGGGGGGACCCCAGTTTGGGCTATACAATCTTTTGCAGGAAGTATTAGGGGAACGGCAGCAGCAACTGGCGTGGCCTGTGACCCAACTGGCAATACTTTAATAACGGGCGTTTTTAATGATACCGTGTACTTTGGTAGCCAACAATTGGTCGGACAAGGAATTCAGAATGTGTTCTTTGCCGAATACGATATTCTGGGGCATTGTCTCTGGGCGAAGGCTTTTCATAAAATAAAGCAATGGGCCAGTATTTATAGTGCTGATGTTGCTTCAGATGCACGGGGAAACTGGTATGCCATAGGTAACTTTGCGGACACTGTTGAGATCGATTCGTCAGTATTAGTTGGAGGACCTATTGCTGAAAATGCATTCCTTTTGAAATTGGATGCCTCTGGAAACGTAATTTGGGTCAGGCAATCCTTTACATCTTCAATTTCCACGGGTGTGCAAGGAAGCGGCATCGCCGTAGATCAATCAGGCAATTGTTGTATTACCGGTGGATTTATCGATTCCACCTATTTTGGTCATTTCCTACTGACAAGCACTATGAACAATCATGAATTGTTTCTGGTTAAATATGATTCTTTCGGAAATGTGCTTTGGGCAAAACAATCCAACTCATTACCCTATTGTTCATTTTCAGGTAATAGTATTGATATTGATTTAAACCGAAGAATATATGTATCCGGAGCGAATTCTGGTTATTATAATGGGAACTCTGCCACTAGATTTGGTATGGATACATTATGGGCATATCCTGATATACCAAGTGCATCAAACGATCCTGCATTTGTAGCTATGTTTGATTCACTAGGTAACTACCTATGCGGTTCGGGAATTGCTACTGGCGGAGATGATATAAATGGAATAGCGGTCGATCCACAATCCGGGGAGGTATTCTTTTCCGGCGATGTGGCCTATCCTACACGTATTGGTCCTGACAGTTTATCGAATGGCGGTCATACCGAGAGCCCATTTATTGCCAGCTGGGAACACTGCTCCCTGATGGCTCATCCCTCACTCCCAGACTTCCCTTCAACCGAATGCCCCCAGATATATATCCCCAACACCTTTTCACCTAATGATGATGGACACAACGAAATGGAATGCGTTTACGGAGGATGTATCCGAACCCTCGATTTTATGATTTATGACCGATGGGGAGAAAAAGTGTTTGAATCGCTCGATCTGAAAAAATGCTGGGATGGAACCTATCAGGGGCAATTGATGAACCCTGCCGTGTTTGCTTATTATCTAACTGCCGTATTGGATAATGGGCAGGTCGTGACTCAGAAGGGGATGATTAATCTGATTAAATAATAGAAGCCAGAATTCAGAAGAAAGTAAGAATCCAGCAGTTAATAGAGTAATATCCTCTATTAATTACTGGATTCTTTTTAGTTATATCCTCTTCTGACTTCTGACTTCTTAATAAGCTCCCTTGTACTTGATCGCCTTATCCAGTTTCTTAAGGGCGGTAATATAAGCCCCCAGACGCATCGATGTTTTATATTGCTGAGCATTGTACCAAACACCTTCGAAGGCGTTGCCCATGGAGATATCGGCCTTGGTATTCACTTCTTCTTCGGACCAGTATAAACCGCTTTTGTTTTGTACCCACTCCAGATAAGAAACGGTAACACCGCCTCCATTGGCCAATACATCGGGAACAACCAGAATTTTCTTTTCGTTCAGGATATGATCGGCTTCGGCTGTAGTAGGACCGTTGGCACCTTCTACAATAATCTTGGCTTGTATACGCGAAGCCACTTCTTCGGTAATCACATTTTGAATGGCTGCAGGCACCAATACATCCACTTTGGAAGTAAGGAGCTGATCATTGGATATTTCTGTACCGCCGGTAAAGCCTTTCAGCACACCTTTGTTTGATTCGGCATATTTAATGGCCGCTTGTACATCAATTCCTTTTTCGTTCCAGAAAGCAGCCGTATGATCGGAAATAGCAAGAATCTTGATTCCTTTGGAGTGCAACAGACGTACTGCATGTGATCCTACATTACCAAAACCTTGTACGGCAGCAGTAGCTGTTTTCTTGTCCATGCCGGTCTTTTTCATGGCTTCAAGTGTAGCTACCATGACACCGCGACCTGTAGCAGCTTCTCTTCCGCGTGAACCTCCCAGGGTAATCGGTTTGCCGGTTACAACACCTGGTGTATGCTCGCCTACGATGCTGCTGTATGTGCTCAGCAACCAGGCCATTTCGCGTTTACCTGTTCCCATGTCGGGAGCCGGAATATCTTTATTAACCCCGAAAATATCAACAAGGGCAGTAGTATATGCTTTGGTAAGGCGTTCCAGTTCTCCAACGCTCATTTTACGCGGATCACATTTGATACCGCCTTTGGCTCCTCCATAAGGAAGGTTAGCGATAGCGCATTTAAAAGTCATCCACGCTGACAGGGCACGAACTTCATCATCATTTACATCCATGGCATAACGGATACCTCCTTTAGAGGGCCCGATGGCTGTGGAATGTACGGTACGGTAGCCTTCAAAAACCTGAATTTTTCCACTGTCCATGACAATAGGAAGGCTCACTTTTACTTCTTTTTGAGGGTGGCGGAGGATTTCCGCAATATCTTCTGATAATCCAAGCAGTTTCGCTGCTACATCGAGCCGGGCCAGAACGGCGTCAAACATACTGGCATGAATTGGAGTGTTGTCTTTCTTCGGTGTAACTGGCTTGGTTTCAGCTGACATATCGATAGGATTATGTTAAAAAGAATGGACGAAATTATAAAAAATCTATCTTATCACAATCTTAAAATAACATTAATAGATGAATATGGGTTTTGATGCGTCTAGTCCCCTATAACATAGATGAATGAAGCGCTTTAACGGATCAGAAGAATGTAGGCGACGACAAAAGGGGAGGAGATAAAAACACCGTCAAAACGATCCAGGATGCCTCCATGGCCCGGAAGAATAGCTCCCGAGTCCTTGATATGTATGCTTCTTTTGAACATCGATTCCACCAGATCGCCCAATGACCCTAAAACAGTGGTAAGCAGGGCTACGATGATCCATTGTCCAAGACTTAATTCCGTATAATAATGAGCCGTGGCAAAAGCTGTACCCAGACTTACCAGCAAACTGCCGGCAAAGCCTTCCCATGTTTTTTTAGGCGAAAGACGCTCAAACAGTTTATGTTTTCCGAACAGTTTGCCAGTCACATAACCGCCTGTATCCACACTCCAGACCATAAAGAAATACCCCAGCAGATAATGCCAGTTATAGCTTTGGCCGGGCACCGGAGAGCCGTAATGAACCGATACAAGGTTCCACAGACTAAGGGGGACGGAGATATAAAAGATGCCCAGAAAAGTAAGGGCTATATTGGAAAAGGCCTGTTCCTTATTGCGGAATAGCTCGGCCAGAAAAATCATGAAAAAGGCCGGAAGATAGATGGGGAGTATAAAGCCGGTGATGCGGTAGTCGTAGGCATTATTGAAAAAGAGAACAATAAATGTAAGACTGCCGATGAGGATACCGATCCATTTTTGCGGGAAATAACCGTTTTTTTCAAGCAGGGTATAGAATTCATGCAGACCGACCACCATAATAACGAGAAACACAGCCGCAAAACTCAGCTGGTGAAACACGATAGAACTGATCATGACAAGGAGAAATACAGCTCCGGTAATGGCGCGGGTAAGCATGTTTACAAATGTAAATAAAATAGAAGAAGTTTAATGTACGTGATCGTCAATCAGCATCACATATATTTCCTTGGGTCCGTGAGCGCCCTGAACAAGCGTTTTTTCAATATCGGCTGTACGGCTGGGACCTGAAATAGCTGAAATAAGAGATGGAGGCTGGGCTCCGTATTTATCACGTATCCCTTTGAAGGCATCTTTGAGATGTAGCACAAGTTGCGACGTATAGGCAACTACAATATGGTAATTGGGTAATACCAGCATACGACGTCCGGAACCCTGACGGGAACTTACCATAATGGTTCCTAAGCGCGCCACCAGGTATTCGCATCCTGTTAAACCTGCATTAGTAAGGGGGAGATCCTGAGGCTTGTCGGAAAAGGGAACAGCCCCTTTTTTCAACATATCTGTAATCTTGGGGTCAATGGCATATACCTGGTCCCATTTGTTTTCGGTAATCAACGCCTGGAGATTGGCGACAAAATCGGCTTCATGTTCACAGAAAATAAATTTGCCATTGAGCTGGGTGAACTGCTGGGCAAACATAATTTCCAGCGGCTCATTAGGTGTTTCATAAATGGGACTGTCCAGGTCTATATTGCCTGCAATCTCTTCCTTCCCGGTAGAGATAAGCGCTTTTCTTACTTTCTTAAGAATTTTTTCCCTGGATGTGGTGCTGTCCTCCATACACTTCAGAAAAGCTTTAAATCGTTTGTATCATTCTTTTCTTCAGGAGCTACTTTGGCCGGTTCATCAACAGGAACAATAGGAGCAGAGTCTTTATTCTCTTCCTTTTTTACCACTGTTTTTTCCGCATCAGCACTGCCATTCAATACAGGCGTTTTCTCCGGTTCCGGTTTTTCTTCCGGATCAAAAGGACGTTTGCCGAAGATATCCAGCAAGTCTTCTTTAAAGATCACTTCTTTTTCAAGCAGTTTCTCGGCAAGCTTCACCAGCTTATCTTTATTCTGCATCAGAAGCTCCTTGGTCTTGATATAAGCATTCTCAATCAGCTTTTTCACCTCATTGTCTATGAGCTCGGCTGTTTTCTCACTGTAAGGACGGTTGAAAGCATATTCATTTTGTCCCGATGAGTCATAGAAACTGACGTTTCCGATTTTATCATTCAGACCATAATAAACAATCATGGCATAAGCCTGTTTGGTAATCTTTTCCAGATCGCTAAGGGCTCCGGTGGATATTTTCCCGAATGTTATTTCTTCTGCTGCCCGTCCTCCAAGGGCTGCACAAATTTCATCCATCAGCTGCTCGGTGGTAGTGATCTGCCTCTCTTCCGGCAGATACCAGGCAGCACCCAGTGAACGTCCACGTGGCACAATGGTTACTTTAACAAGGGGAGAAGCATGTTCAAGCAGCCAACTTACCGTAGCATGTCCTGCTTCGTGAAAAGCGATAACACGTTTTTCGGCAGCAGAAACAATTTTGTTTTTCTTTTCCAGTCCACCAATGATACGATCCACTGCATCCAGAAAGTCCTGACGCGCCACCACTTTTTGCTCCTTACGGGCCGCAATAAGTGCTGCCTCGTTACAGATATTGGCAATATCTGCTCCGCTGAATCCGGGTGTTTGTTTGGCAAGGAAATCAATGTCAACCGTTGCATCCAGTTTAAGGGGACGAAGGTGTACTTTGAAAATGTCTTTACGTTCGTTCAGATCGGGCAGATCTACATAAATCTGCCGGTCGAAACGACCTGCACGAAGCAATGCTCTGTCCAGAATATCGGCCCGGTTGGTAGCTGCCAGGATAATAACACCGCTATTGGTACCAAATCCATCCATCTCGGTAAGGAGCTGATTCAAGGTGTTTTCACGTTCATCATTAGAACCCTGGGAAACACTTCTTCCACGGGCACGTCCAATCGCATCAATCTCGTCGATGAAAATAATACAAGGAGCTTTTTCTTTTGCCTGTCTGAAAAGATCGCGTACACGGGAAGCACCTACCCCTACAAACATCTCCACAAAGTCGGAACCGGAAAGAGAGAAGAAAGGTACTTTGGCTTCACCAGCCACCGCTTTGGCAAGAAGGGTTTTACCGGTTCCCGGAGGACCTACCAGCAACGCACCTTTAGGTATTTTTGCTCCCAGATCGGTATATTTTTTAGGACTCTTCAGGAAATCCACAATTTCCTTGATTTCCATTTTAGCGCCTTCCAGACCAGCCACATCATTAAATGTGATATTGACATGGGTGTCTTTGTCAAACAGCTGAGCTCTTGATTTTCCAATATTGAAAATCTGTCCGCCTGCTCCGCCGCCCATTCTTCTCATGAGAAAGATCCAAAGGATCACCATCAGGGCAATCGGCAATAACCAGGAAAAATCAATCCAGTTTGTCTGCGTTTCGGTCCTCACCGGAGGTTTTTGCAGATCCGTAAAATCTTTTTCGGCTGCAGTCAGTAAACTGTTGAAATTGTTTTTCTCCAGGTCACCCAAGCTGAACTGAGGGCCTTCCCGTTTCGGGTTGCTTTTGATGCCTTGATACTGAGAGTAATAAGACATATTACTCTTGATACTATCGGGATAAACGGAAACCTGTACGGCCTTATCATTTACGATAACGATTTCTCTTACATGATGTTTTTGCAACATGTTCTTGTTAAACTCAGCCCAGTTGATGGTTTCCAGGCGGCTGCCCCAATTACTTGGGAAGAACATGGCAATCAAAGTGATAACCACGATGATATAGATCCAATAGTAATTGAATGGACTTTTGGGAGCCGGTTTTTTGGAAAGACGATCCTTCATTTTTTCAAACTGCTTTTTGTCTTCCGCTTGCTTATTTGACTGATTCTCTGACATGAATTCAGATTGGAATAGGTGAATGCTGCTTTATTTTAGACTCTGTCCTGTTGATTGGACAGAACCGTATTCTTGCTAATACTATCTACGTTGACGTTTGTATTTGAAATATATTTTAAAAAAAGCGGCATTATGCATATTCCACCCCGTATTCTTTTACTTCTGCATCGGCCCAAAGCGATTCGAGACGATA
Organism: Bacteroidota bacterium; assembly: GCA_013288325.1. GTDB lineage: Bacteria > Bacteroidota > Bacteroidia > Palsa-965 > Palsa-965 > Palsa-965. The sequence goes on along the minus strand of JABDCB010000008.1, from coordinate 32,609 downwards.
GAAATGACGGGTTTCGGTTTCAAATACATGAACCACCACATTGACATAATCAAGCAATACCCACAGTGAATTTTCCCAGCCTTCGGTATGATACGGGTTTTCGCCTGTGGCTTTTTTCACTTCAGCATCAACTGAATCCGCAATAGCAGCTACCTGACGGGTAGATTCCGCTTCACAAATAATGAAATAGTCACATACCGCATTACCTACCTTTTGAAGGTTCATGCAGGTTATATTTTTGCCTTTCTTCTCCAATATTCCATGGATGGCTGCTTCTGCTATCAGATCGGACTGGCTTTTTACTACCGGACCAGCGGAAGGGGAGGCGATTTTTTTCTTAGCTACAGCCTTGACCTTTAGAGTCTTTATCGGAGCTGAGCGCTTACTCACCTTTTTAGCTGTTTTAGCAGCAGGAGCTGCTTTTTTCTTGGAAGCGGCCTTTACAACACCTGCTTTTTTAGGTGCTTTTTCTGTAGCAGAGGAAACTTTTTTCTTAGGTGCAGTCTTAACCACACCTGTTTTTTTGTTTGTTTTTACCATTCCGTTTACTGATGCCTTCCGGAGGGCCTGATTCTAAATTGGTTAATCTTGATTAAGTTTATGCAAAATTAAGCATTTATTGGCTACCCCCGAAGATGGAAACTTTATTTATAGGCAGGCAACGATTTGAGCTGGAGGAGCTGAATTCAACCAATCAGTATGCTCAGGAACTGCTCCGTAACCAGATGGTTAAGGAAGGAGCCAGTATTGTGGTCAGGAATCAGACAAAAGGCAAAGGACAGCGTGGTGCTTCCTGGGAAGCGGAGCCCGGAAAAAACCTTACCATCAGCATTATCCTGTTGCCGGTTTTTTTACCGGCCTCGGATCAGTTCTTCCTTTCCCGTATCAGCGCATTGGCCATTGCGGATCTTTTAAAAGCATTACCCGGCATCACCCCGGACGAAATAAAGATCAAATGGCCCAATGATATCTATGCCGGCAACAGGAAAGTGGCCGGAATCCTGATTGAAAACAGCTGGAGAGGGAACGATCTTGCTGCTTCTGTAATCGGAATCGGATTGAATGTAAATCAGGACAAATTTGAATCGGCACCCCTGGCATGCTCACTGAAAAATATTACCGGAACCGAATATGTATTGCGTACCATAGAAGACTCCCTTTATGAGTGTCTGGAAAGACGTTATCTCCAACTCAGAACAGGCAAAAAACAAGAGATTCAGGATGAGTACCATTCTTTGTTATATCGCCTGGGGCAATGGCATGTGTTTTACAAAGGAGCAGAGCCCTTCAGGGCTTGTATAGAAGGGGTAACCGATATGGGTCTGCTTCGGTTAAAAATGGAAAACGGAACCGAACAAAACATGGATCTGAAAGAAATCCGGTACAGCACCCCGGAACTGTAATTGCTGAAATCAAGTAAGGGTTAGCACTGAATAACATTCTTCCTGCAGCTTCCTTTTCACCTCTCTTTGCGTTTTATTTTAACGGGTCAGGCAACCCTGTATCTTTTTTGCGTCTGTATGATTATAGATGCAGAAGAGCGGATTTCATCCACCCCAAAAAACGCAATCATGAAAACACAGGCCCCTTTATTTTCAATGCTGCTGTTTCTTATTCTTTGTGCTGCCATGCAGGCGCAGCAGGGCGGAGATCCCTTGCTGGATAGGCCAGGGATTCATGATGAATTCGCGGTTCGTCAGCCGTTTTATCTGCCAAATAAATTAATACAACCTCCGGTTTATGGGTGGGATAAACCAAGAGATATTTATTATGTGAGCGCTGATGAAGGGGGTATGCTGAGCTATAAAACAGGCACCAGGATTTATGTGCCAGCTCAGGCATTTGTTTATGAAACCGGCGAGCCCGTACAAGGTAATGTACAGATCGATTACCGCGAATTTCGCAGCCCGGCAGATTTTCTTTTCAGCGGCATTCCCATGACCTACGATTCGGGAGGAGCTACCCATCTTTTCGAATCTGCTGGAATGTTTGAAATTACAGCCTCTCAGGAAGGACATCAGGTATATCTTGCCAAAGACAAACCCGTTAAAATGGATTTTGCTTCTACCAATGCCAGCACCGCTTATAATTTTTATGTGCTGGATGAAAACCAGGGGACCTGGGTAAACAAAGGGAAAACGGATGTTCCCCGTATAGAAGTAGCCGAAACGCAGACGATTCGCTATTCAGGTGCGGTACAGGATTATCTGGACTATAAACAAAGGCTGGCCAGTTTGAATTTGTTTGATACGGTAGGTTTTGAAAACCGTTTTGCCGATCCCGATTATTTCTATACCACTTTGGCTTCCGGACAAAAAAGAAATTCGGAAGGTGATTATACCGATTACCAGGACAAAGGCGAATTTAAAAGCCTGATCCGGTTAACGCGTGTGGCTTCGGGGAAAAAGAAAGAAATAGCGTTTAAAATGAAACTTTCCTCAAAGGAGTTTCCCGAAATGGCAGCCTTCGGAGGCATGAAATGGGTGCTTACCGACAAGGAAAGTACATCATCCTTCAGGGCCAAATACAGCTATAAGAAGGTTTTTAGTGATATCCGGGTAGAACAGACCGGAGAAGGCTATGCCATTACGTTAAAATCGGAAGAGGGATTTGTTACCATGAACGCCTATCCGGTAAATTCAAAACAGCTGGGAAAAAAAGAGCACCCTGCAGGTAATACAAACGCAAACAGAAAAGCGTATGCAAGAGCACTGAATATGCGGGAAATGAAATTCAACCAAATGCTTGCCAAGGATAAGAAGGCCAATGCCAAAAGATATGTGCCGGAAGAAAAATACTGGGCATCGATTAAAGGAAAGATGTCGGATCATGAAAAACCGATGACATTTGAGCTCTGGAAACAGCATTGTGATTCGTTTTTAATCGATGAAAAGAAAAATATAATGGCCTCCGCTGCCAGCGAAGGTGCCATTATCCGCAGTCTGCAACTGGACGGGATGGGGGTATTTAATTGCGATCAGATACAAAGGCTTACCGATCCGGTGGTGGCGAAGGCCCGGTATAGCAAAGAAGACGGAAGTGCAGTAAAAACAAAGGCTACCTATATCATCGATAACAGGATAAACGGAGTGCTGCGTTATGATGGTTATATGGGATATTCGCCGGCTAAAATTGCTTATAGCCCCGGCTCCGAGAATATACTCATCACCATCAAGGAAGATGGTTTGGTGGCCTGGTCGGATCAGAAAAGTTTCCGCGACGATACAGAGAAAAATAAAGTGTTGCCGGAGTTTAAAGTAAATGAAGTGGATCCCAATAAAATGTCGGTAGATGAATTCAGAAAGATGGCCGGATTACGCTAAGTTTTAACGGGAACAGAAAGATCTGAATTCGCAGTATTCGCATATATCACGTTCGGCAGTTTGCACAAATTGTTTTTCCGTATCAAACATATCCCGGATCAGTTGTTGTAATATCCCATCGAATGCTTGCATCTGATCTTTACCCAGCGTAACCATATCACCCGGTGTAATAACAGGTTTGATACCGGCTTTCAGTTGACGGAAACTGATGATGGCCGAAACGATTCCTTCTGTTGGCTCTTCTGTTTTTTGATACAGCCAGGCATAACACAATAGCTGGAAGCTTTTGTTGAGACGATGATCTGCTAACAACTGCTCCCATTCTTTAACATGTAACTCGGGCCGGTCGGCCTTGCCTGTTTTATAATCTATAATGCGGACTGTTTTCTCATCCCGGTCAATACGGTCCACTTTTCCTGCTATCGTAACCTGAATGTCTCCGGTCTGCAACTGTGCCTTCATTTCCTTTTCCAGCTCATGGATCATGAGCGTATGACCTCTTTCCAGAAAACTGATTTCGGTATTCAGAAACGATTCAAGAAAGCGCAGGGCAATGCGGAAAGCCAGAAAGTTTTTTCCGCTGTTGATGGCTTCATCGGGAAAATGCAATGCAAAGGCCTCTCTAACCTTCGCTTCCAACCCTTTTTTCATTTCCTTAAGCTGAGCAGGAAGCAGATTTTCTCCTGCAGTAGGTTGATACAGTTTTTCAAGTATATCATGAATAACGGTTCCCAGCGTATCGGCGCCGATTTCTTCTTCTACCTCTTCGGCTTCATGTATCCGGGCCAGATAACGAAGATAAAAACGCAGGGAACAGTTGCGATAGGTATTGAGCAGAGTAGGGGAAAGGCCCTTTTCGGCCAGCTTAGTCAGCCGCTCCATCACTTCCGGGCTCTTGACAATGGTTATGGGTGTAGCCTCTTCATTTTCATAAGGCAGATCGAGCAGGGACTCGGTTACTTTAATATTGGGGTTGGCACGAACCAGTTCATTCAAAACCTGCGTGAGATAACGGCTTTTTTCTCCTTCGCCAAACGTATCGGATTCGGTATTGTAAATGAGATGAACTTCTTTGGCACGTTGCAGTAACCTGAAAAAGTGATATGCAAATACCGCATCCTTATCACTGTATAAGGGCAAGCCGAATAATTTTTTCAGATCGTGGGGAATAAAGCTGTTTTGGATTTTGCTCCCGGGCAGAATATGTTCATTAGCTGATACCAGCACAATCCGTTCAAAGTCAAGCGTACGTGTTTCAAGCATCCCCATAACCTGCAAGCCGGAGAGGGGCTCTCCGTAAAAAGGAATGGAGGAGGTGTCAGCCAGCTGCATGAACAAGGCCTGTAATGTTTTCAGCTCGCTTACATGAGGGTAGGCAAAACAAAGGGATTCAAGCCGTTTCAGAAAGCTGTTGAACTGGAAAAGCCATTCCATCTCCACCGGTCTGTTTTTCTGCGTCTGCCCTGTGGTTGTTTTTGGTGTGAAAGCGGTACGCAGGGTATCTACCAAATGCTGAAGAGCCGAGAAGCAGGTGGGGATGGATTCCCAATCGCCCAGCAAAGGTTGGAGAATTGGCCATGTTTCAGGAAAGCGGCCCAGACAGAATTTTTCCAGTTGCGCATAGCCTGCAAAAATGATGTTATTGCTTACCAGATAGCGGCAAAGGGCTTCCGGCATATCGCTGCGAAAAAAGATCTCTTGTATATACGGGTGTCGCAGTAAGGCTGTCAGATCGTAATGATAAAACCGTTTGCTTCCTTTTCTGCCCTTGCTGAATTTGGCGGCATTCACATGCAAGCGGAAGCAAAGCCGGAAAAGCGAAGCCATGGGGGTGCTTTTCAAAGGATAGCCCATGGTTACATTGATTCCTTGAATTTCAGGAGGTATGCTGTGAAGGATCGGGAACAGCAGGTTTTCATCGGCAAGCACCAGGGCAGTGGATCGCAAACGGGGATCTTCTCTGTACATTTCTTTGAGAATATCACCGGCAATTTTTGCCTGGCTTATGTTTCTTGCAGCTCCGATCATATGAAGCTGTTTGGTATCGGTAAGCAAGGAGTTATCTATCCAATGAAACTTTTTTTCATTTTCATAATGATTGCTTTTGAAAGAACGTAAAAATTTGCCTGCTTCCTGCTCCGGATCGTTGAGGTAATATGTATCCGTGTCCCAATACAATTCTGCTTTACCGGCTCTGTACAGGCCGGTGAATATTTTTTCCTCGGCACCGTTAAGTGCATTGAACCCGGCGAAAAATATTTTTTGCCAGTGCTGTTGTTCTATAAGATCATCCAGGTGGTCTGCTACATAGCGGTAAGCAAGTCCCTGCCAGGCTTTTCCTTCCTGTTCCATGCGGGAACGGAGGCGATGATAAAAAACACCGATGGAATCCCAAAAGAGAATATGTTTTTGCTGGAATTCGGTAAGCGAAGGCCCGTTAAGGCTCCAGTTCTCTATTTCGCGTATGCTGCTCAGATTTACAAATAGCTGACGGGCATCAACCAGGTATCGATCCACTTCATTGAAATCGGTAAGCAGGGCAGGAGCCCATTTGCTGAATACATCAAAACTATCGGCGGTATCCTGCAGTGCTTCCGTATAAACAGTGTAGAGTGCAAAAAGCATTTCCGTCTGATCGATAATCTGCAAACCGCTTAGCTTGCTGATAAAATCTTCGGTAGAATAGATTTCAGGAGAAAAGATAGTTTTGCCTGCTATTTCGGAGAGGTATTCTTTCAGAAATAATGCACCCCGGCGGTTGGGAAGAACAACGCATACCTGACCCGGATCCGGTTGATAGCGGTTCCAGATTTCATGAGCCAGACTTTTGAGAAAAGGTCGCAAGCTTTAAGTATAAACGTTGTTTCGCAGCAAAAATACAATATCCTCTCTCTTTCTCTATTTTTGCAGAATGAAAGAAACGGTTTCTTATCCTCAATACCGGAAATATAACAATAACAAAAGCTTTTTTCGGATCAACTCTGCCGAAGAATTTGAAGAGATACAGATACTGGGTGGACAGTATACCCTACATCAATTCAAAGCAAAAATCCTTCCCGACCGGAACTTTATCTACGATATGACTTTTGCTTTTGAAGAGAACTGGCTAGTGATTACAGAAGAGGAATATATTGGGATAAGACAAAAAATAAAACCTCAGGAACAAGACTAAATAGAACGCAGATTATTATGATTGTTAAGATCGTTATGATTTTTAAACGCTATCATAACAAATCATCGTGATCATAATAATCTGCGTTCCTTTTAACAGATTACAAATAGATTCGGTTTACCAGATCTCGGCGCGGTCAGCAGGTTTTCTCCACATCTTATCGCCTTCTTTAACACCAAAAGCAGCATAAAACTCTTTCATATTGCTTAGGGGCCCTATAACACGAGTCATAGCCGGTGCGTGGTTATTTGTCTTGATCATCTGTTTGATATACTCCGGACGCATATTGGTTCTCCATCCCTGAGCCCAGCTGATAAAGAAACGTTGTTCGGCAGTAAAGCCGTCTATTTTTGCCGGTGTCGGTTTTCCTTGCAGGGAATGTTGAAAGGCATAATAGGCAATAGTAAGACCACCCAGATCGGCAATGTTTTCACCTAATGTGAGTTCTCCGTTTACATGAGCCGAATCAACAACCACATACTGGTTAAACTGATTTACCAGGATTTTAGTCTTTGCTTCGAATTTCTTTTTGTCATCATCTGTCCACCAGTTTTTCAGATTTCCGTCGGCATCAAACTGTGAACCTTCATCATCAAACCCGTGGGTTATTTCATGGCCTATCACCGATCCCATGGCTCCGTAATTTACGGCATCATCGGCATCGGGGTTAAAGAACGGAGGTTGCATAATGCCCGCCGGAAATACAATTTCATTCATAGTAGGATTGTAATAAGCATTGATGGTAGAAGGAGTCATACCCCATTCCGTATGATCCACCGGTTGCCCGTATTTGGCAACATTCCGTTTAGACTCATATTCATTGCAACGTAAAAAATTGGCCAGATAAGAGTCGCGTTTAATGGAGAGGGTTGAATAATCTTTCCATTTGTCGGTATATCCCAGCTTACGTGTTATTTTATCCAGTTTGGTAAGGGCCATCTTCTTGGTATCCTCTGTCATCCAGTCTCTGGATTGGATACGTTCACGGTAAGCAGTGATCAGGTTGCCTACCATTTCATTCACCCGTTTTTTGGAGTCGGCAGTAAAATATTTGGCCACATACAATTGTCCAAGGGCATCGCCCACTGAACGGTCTGTTTGTTCCAAAATTCTCTTCCAACGCACTTTCTGTTCTTTAACACCGGTAAGTACGGTACCATAAAAAGCGAAATGTTCGTCGGCAAGGGCTTTGTTAAGCTTGCCTGCTGTATTGCTGATCAGGTGCCAGCGGAAATAAGCTTTCCAGTCGTCCATGCTCACGGAAGTAAGCATTGCATTTACACTTTTCATGAAATCGGGCTGAGCTACAATCAGTTCTTTCGGTTCCACAATACCAGTTACCTTGAAATAAGCGGTCCAGTTGATATTCGGTGTCATATCTTTCACCTCCTGTACAGTCATTTTATTGTACATGGCATTGATGTTACGCAGTTCTACGGCAGCCATCGAATGCTTTGCCAGTTCAGTTTCAATAGCCATAACAGCTTTAGCTTCGTTCTGGGCCGCATCATTTTTGTCGCCCAAAAGCACAAACGTTTTCGCCATATGATCGACATATTTTTGTCTGATCTCTTTCAGCATAGGCTCATCACCCAGGTAATAATCTTTTTCAGGCAAACCAGTGCCGCTTTGAAATAAGTATACAGCATAGGTTTTGCTGTCTTTCATATCCTGACTTACATCAAAAGCAAAAAGCGGATCCATTCCTATCTCGCCTTCGTGGGCCAGAAGAGGAGTGATATCTGCCGGAGTCTTCATATCACTGATTTTTTTGAATTCATCATTCAGGGGAGTGATTCCTTCTTTTTCCAGTTTCACCGTATCCATTCCCATAGCATAAAAATCGCGTACCATCTGTGCAGGGCTTCCAGCAGGAGCAGACGTATTGGCCAGTGCATCATCAAGCAGGTGATGCAGATTAGCCTGATTGCGGTCGTTCAGCTCATTAAAACTTCCCCAACTGGCTTCCGATGCAGGAATTGGATTCTTTTTAACCCAGGTACCATTTACATAGGTGTAAAAATCAGTCCGGGGACTGATAGTATTGTCAAAATTAGAAAGGTCAACACCTTTAATTCCACCTGCGGGAGTAAATCGGGTCATAGCCAGACAAAGGCCTGCAAGGCTCACAATGACGGCTGATTGGATAAAGATTTTCTTCATGGTTATCATTAATTATAAGGCCAAGATACTCAAATTAAATGCCGGCTCACAGGCAGAATGATGAGCGGTATCATGGGCTTGCAGGCGGTAGATAAAAAAACACGGGAAGGGGAATCAACTGAGAAGGAATTCAGTACATTCGTTCGATAAATTCCAGCATGAAGAAGATATTAATTGCCAACCGCGGAGAAATTGCCTTACGGGTGATGCGCTCCTGCAAAGAAATGGGAATAGCTACCGTCGCAGTTTTTTCAGAAGCCGATCGTTCTGCCCCCTTTGTTCGTTATGCCGATGAGGCGGTATGTATAGGCCCTGCTCCTTCCAATCAGAGTTATCTGCTGATGGATAAAATAATTGAAGTATGTAAAACTACCGGTGCTGAAGGTATTCATCCGGGATACGGTTTTTTGTCCGAGAATTCTGAATTCGCACAACGGGTAAAAGAGGCCGGACTTATTTTTATAGGCCCCTCGCCCGAAGCGATGGATATGATGGGTGATAAATTATCAGCCAAAGCAGCAGCAAAAAAATATAATATCCCCATGGTGCCGGGTTCGGAAGGAGCTATCAGCAGTGTGGAAGAGGGAAAAAGGATTGCTGCGGCAACCGGGTTTCCTTTGCTGATCAAAGCAAGTGCAGGCGGTGGTGGTAAGGGAATGAGGATTGTGGAAAAGATGGATGATTTTGAAGAGCAGATGAAACTGGCTGTGAGTGAAGCTACTTCGGCTTTTGGAGACGGAGCTGTTTTTATTGAGCGTTATGTGGCAGGACCACGGCATATAGAGATACAGGTATTGGGCGATAATCACGGCAATATTGTGTATTTGTTTGAACGGGAATGTTCCATCCAACGCCGGCATCAAAAGGTAATTGAAGAAGCCCCTTCTTCGGTATTAACTCCTGAACTGCGTAAGCGGATGGGAACATGTGCCGTAGATGTAGCCAAAGCCTGCCAGTATAGCGGTGCAGGTACCGTGGAGTTTCTGTTGGATGAAAACCACAATTTTTATTTTCTGGAGATGAATACCCGTTTGCAGGTAGAGCATCCGGTAACGGAGATGATTACCGGGATGGATCTGGTAAAAGAACAGATCAAGATAGCCAGGGGAGAGAAGCTTTCTTTTCGTCAGGAAGATCTGCATATCCATGGACATGCCATAGAGATAAGGGTTTATGCGGAAGATCCCGCCAATCAATTCCTTCCGGATATCGGTAACTTACGTACATACCGCCGGCCTCAGGGACCCGGCGTACGGGTGGATGATGGGTTTGAAGAAGGCATGGATATCCCTATTTATTATGATCCCATGATAGCCAAACTGATCACCTATGGTAAAGACCGCGCAGAAGCCATTGATCGTATGATCAGGGCCATTGATGATTTCCAGATCAGCGGACCCGAAACAACCTTACCATTTTGTCGTTTTGTGCTTCAACATGAAGCATTTACCTCGGGTCACTTTGATACCGGGTTCATAAGCCGCTATTTTAAGCCGGAGATGCTTTCCAGAACAGAGGAGAAAGAAGAGGAAATAGCTGCCATTTTTGCCGCTTATCTGATGCGTAATGAAGCCAGGACCAAACTGCCGGAAGCAGGAGGGCAGAAACCTGTATCAAGGTGGAAAGCCAACCGATAATAGCGGAAGCATGTCTGGTTGTTAAGAATTAGCTGTATAATTTGTAATTTTACAGGCAACTTTCTGGCAATGCCTTCGTTTAATAGATAACAAGGCTTTTCATCGATACTTGTTGTCATGAAAAAGATTCTTCTCTTTCTTATTACCAGTGTATCGTATCTGACTTCATTTGCTCAGGACGTACCACAGCCGGAATATAACCTGGATATCGGAGATATAGAAAAATGGCCTTCCCAAATGGTCAAGATTAGCTCCAACGGAACCGATACCCTTGTAACCATTAACTATTTCAACGTTTACATTACCGGTGATATCAAATTCCCGGATATAAAACAACATGCCCAGTGGGACCGTATAAAGGGCCGTGTTAAAAAAGAATATCCTTATGCCATCCTGATAGGAGCCAAAGTAAAGGAATGTGATCAGCAGATTGCCGGCATGTCGGAAAAAGCAAAGAAAGCCTATATGGATAAAGTGGAGAAAGAACTGAAAGATGAATTTGAAAGTGCCTTCCGTGGAAATTCAGTAGAAGAAGCGCGTATCCTGATCAAATTGGTGGACCGGGAAACAGGACATACCTCACTCGATCTGATCAAACGTTTTAAGGGAGGCTTGAGTGCTTTTATGTGGCAAAGTGTGGCGCTGGTATGCGGCACCAATCTGAAAGCAAAATACGATATGGAGGGAGAAGATAAAATGATTGAACAGGCTATCTTTCTGGTAGAAACAGGACTTATCTGAGTCCTGGTATTATTTCAAAACAGCTTCAGCTTTTTTTTTGAAACGATCGGCTACAACAAGTTCCTTGCTGCCCGGCGTATAATGATAAAACCCTTTTCCGGATTTTACCCCCAGATGTCCGGCTACCACCATATTGACCAGCAAAGGACAAGGAGCATATTTAGGATTGCCTAATCCATCGTGCAATACATTCATAATGCTCAGACAAACATCCAGACCAATAAAATCAGCTAACTGAAGCGGTCCCATGGGATGAGCCATTCCCAGTTTCATCACCGTATCAATCTCTTCTACTCCTGCCACTCCTTCATGTAAGGAGGTAATGGCCTCGTTTATCATCGGGATCAAGATCCGGTTGGCAACAAAGCCCGGATAGTCATTCACTTCAACCGGTACTTTATTCAGCTGACGGGAAAGATCCATGACCATTTCACAAACTTCATCAGAAGTGGAATAGCCACGGATTATTTCAACCAGTTTCATCAATGGCACCGGATTCATAAAGTGCATTCCAATCACTTTGGCGGGACGTTTAGTTACAGATGCTATACGGGTGATGGAGATAGAAGATGTATTGCTGGCAAGAATAGTTTCGGGAGGGCAAACTTTATCCAGTTCGCGGAATATATTGAGTTTGAGTTCCACGTTTTCAGTGGCAGCCTCTACTACCAGATCTGCATTATGACAGGCGTCTTCTATCTTGATAAAGGTTTTGATGTTTTTCAACGTCTTTTCCTTTACCTGTTCAGCAATCGTTCCTTTTGCTACCTGACGATCCAGGTTTTTTGCAATGACAGTCATTGCCTTATTAAGCGCCTCGGCAGAGATATCTACCATTGCTACTTCATAGCCTTCCTGTGCAAATGCATGAGCAATTCCATTGCCCATAGTTCCGGATCCGATTACAACAATGTTCTTCATACTAAATAAGTTTATTGGTGCTGGAATCAAAAGTACGAAAATACCACATTGCAGTTTTAGGAAATTAATGAACATATAGGAGCTTCAGGATAAGGCAATTTCGCGTTTTTAACTCACCCCCTGGCCCCCTCTCTATGAAAATAGAGAGGGGGAAGACCAACGTAGGAGGAATGGAGTGGGTCAGATAAATGAGGCAGCTCGATAAATGAAAAACTTCTTTAATTTTATAAAGCTCATGATCAAGGTTTCGGATGATAACTAAACAAATAGCAGTTTTGGGGCTCTTTTTGCTCATATCCTTGTATGGTCATACCCAAAACCTTGTTCCCAATCCAGGATTCGAGGAACTTCGTTCCTGCCCTTTGGAATATTCAAGAGATTCAAGTGGTATTAGCAAAGCTAAAGGATGGATGTCGGTGGGAACTCAAAGTACCCCTGACTTGTATAATTCATGTAATAGTGATGTGCGTAGTACTTCCGTGCCGGTGAATGCTTTCGGGACTAAAATCCCACACGGAGGAATCGGTTTTGCGGGGTTTCTGAGTTCAACCGAAAACCTGGAAGTAAAGTTGGAGGAGCCGCTTGAAGAAGGTAAGCATTATCGACTTAATATGTTTGTTTCTTCCATGGGAGATTCCTCTGAATTTCCTAAGGAGGATCTGGCTTTTATACCCTTTGTTCTGTCAAAAGAGATGATATACTCCCGGTCATTGGATAAATGTTGTCCTACAGCTGGTAAACTTATACGTAAGGATGGGCAATTAATTTATGATTTGAAAAATTGGATAGAGGTAAGCTCAAATTATATTGCAAAAGGAGGAGAACGTTTCCTGATTTTCGGCGGGGGAATTTGTCCTGTTAACTCAATAAAGCGACCGCGTCATACCAACTATTACTATATAGATGATGTTTGCCTGGTTAGGACAGATTTATCAACTCCTATTTCATCTCCCTTTTCTGGAATACTACCGAGATCGAAAACGCTCGAACTCAGGAACGTGAATTTTGGGCCTGGCAAAGCAATATTATTACCTGGAGCAGATAAGGAGCTGTATCAATTGGAGCAAGTACTTAGGAAAGACACGACTATTTGCATCGAAATAATGGGGTTTACAGATAAAGAGGGTACCGAAGAGGAAAATATTCAGCTTTCAAAAGCAAGGGCTGAAATAGTCCGTTCTTTTCTTGTCTCCAAAGGAATCGCGGTGCGGCGATTAAGTATAAAAGGGTATGGAAGCTCTCAGCCTAAAGGAAACAATGATACAGAAGAAGGCAGAAAAAGAAACAGAAGGGTGGAGGTTAAAAGAACAGATCGTTAATAGGGAGGATTATTTCCCCCTTCCCTGCAATACAATCAAGACAGTATAAATCAGGATTTTAAGATCCACATAAATAGACATATTCTCAATATACAGCAGGTCGTATTTAAGACGTTCTATCATCTGATCCACATTTTCGGCATAACCGTATTTTACCTGGCCCCAGGAGGTGATGCCCGGTTTTACTTTATGCAGATGACGGTAATGAGGAGCTTTTTCCAGGATACGATTAATGAAATACTGACGTTCAGGACGCGGCCCCACCACCGACATTTCTCCTATCAGCACATTGTAAAACTGAGGCAGTTCATCAAGCCTTACTTTGCGCATAAAACGTCCAAATGGTGTAATACGCGGATCATGCTGGCTTGAAAGCGCAGGTCCCGTTTTTTCCGCATCCATATACATAGAACGGAATTTGTGGATATAAAACGGTTTGCCATGAATCCCGATTCGTTCGTGGCTGTATATAATACGTCCCTTTGATGATAGCTTGACACCTATGGCCAGAAACAGATAAATCGGGGAGCCAACAAGCATGGCTATAACAGATATAAAAATATCCATCATCCTTTTTGCCGAACTTTCCCAAGCCGGCATAATGGATTTGGATACTTCGATAAGCGGAGCCCCGAAAATGGAAGTCATCTTTACCTGACCCGACAAGATGTCGTACATATCGGGGATAATCTTGATGATAACTGAAGTATCACTGAGTTCATTGACGATCTTTTGTATGTTTCCATGCTCGGATGATTCAATGGCAATAATCGCTTCTTCCACTTCATATTTTTCAATAATCTGTCTCACTTCCTGAATCTCGCCCAGGTGGGTGAGTTTTTCGCGGAGCTGAGCCGAATATCCGTTTGTCTCATCTACATGAACAAAGCCGACAAATCTGTTTCCCCATGATTTTTTCTGGCTGTCCATTTCATTGAACAGTTTAAGCGCATTCTCATTGCTGCCTATCAGTATGGTATTGAACCCGATCTGCCTGGAATGAATCCGGTGGTTGGTTATACTGGAAAGAATAAGACGGAAGGAAGAGGTGAGGAAAAATTGCAGACAAAACAAAACCAGGATGCTTTCATAATAAGTTTTGTAGGAAACAATAATATCATTGAGCAGAAGGGAGAAGAAGATCATCAATACGCCTATCAGGCAGATGACAAGTGTTTGCCCTAATTCTTTGAGCCTGGATTTACGGTATATATCGGCATAAGTACCGGTAACGACATAAAGCGAAATCCAGAAAATGGTGATGGCTGTAAGACCCAGGAAAAATTTCCGGTCAAATTCAATAGGTACAGCCACACCAAACTTTTCCGATTCGATATATAGTTTACGAAAACCATAAAACGAAGTCCAGGCCATAATGGCCGCAACAACATCAAAAAAGAGATATTTTAGAACCTGTAGGTTTTTATTCATACAACCTAGTGTATGAGTTTGAGATTATCCAAATGTAACTGCGGGTTGCTTACCAGTACATCCCTGTCCATACCAAGGTATACCTGATACGTTCCTCCCACAAGAACCCCGGCCTGAGTGAGTGCATCGGTGAGCCGGACATACATTTTTTTCCAAACCGGAGATGGTTTAATGGTAACGAATGTGAGCTGCTGGTAATTGGATGTGTTCAGTATACCAACATAAAACTCATTTGTATTCATATAGTTGAGTTCCAGATAAAGCTCCTGACCCGAATTTCCCACGGTAAAGGTAAGGGAGGTAGTACCTTCAAAATGACTTTGAGAAGCACTGAGGTATACCGATCCGGAAGCATGTCCTTCAAAAGGATGAAGCGTATCCTTAAGCATTTTAGGGCTTGCAGCACTGGTATCAAACACCAGTGAGATGCCGGGGGATTCAAAATCTTCAGTCCAGTCGAATGGATGACAGCTGGCCAGATAGCTCACCACCGGTTTCAGCTTTAAGGTTTGCATTTGCACCAGATTCGCATTAACAGTCCAGGCAGCATAAAAAGGATAAGCCGGACGCTCTGCCGTACTTCCGCTTTCGAGTATTCCACCCTGTATCTGAACGGAGTGATTGCCGGCGTAAGGAACCGGAATGGTTGCCGGAAGTTCAAAACAACCTACCAATTGCTCATCTACATATACCCATGCATCCGGAATATAATGAGAGTTACTGCCATCAGTACCATAGTGGCTGAGAAGGCCTACGGAGTCAATATGGATATAAGAAGGGATGAATTCGGGTTTGCCACACGAATTAAAGAGCAATGCCAATGGTATAACCAGGCATAGCACAATAGAAAAAATACGGTAAACAGGAGTAGATTGCTTCATCATTCAGACTGTGGCAAAGATAGTAAACGGAAGGGTTCAGGAATTTATTGTTTTTGCCCCCGGAAGACCGGCAGTTTGGTTCATCTTTTCGATGATTTTGAAGGCTACTTCCAATGCTTTGTACCCATCCTCTATATGTACAGAGGGGACTTTATCTTCGATGATCGCATCGGCAAAATCGTCGAGCTCGCACTGGATAGCATTGAGCGGAGAGATATCAGGGTGTTCAAAATAAAGTTGCTTTTTCGCCTTGCCGGGTCCCAGATCAATGGTTACGGCAAAGGGATCTTCGGCCCCTTCCAGGGATTTAAGACGGGTCACATTGACCTGTTTTTCAAGAAAATCGACAGAAATGTAGGCATCTCGCTGAAAAAAGCGGCTTTTTCTCATGTTTTTCATGGAAATCCGGCTTGCAGTCAGATTCGCTACACATCCATTGTCAAATTCTATCCGCGCGTTAGCTATATCAGGAGTTTCACTCACGATAGCTACTCCGCTGGCACTGATACGTTTAATGGGCGATCGTACAATACTCAATATAATGTCAATATCATGGATCATCAGATCCAGCACTACCGATACATCAGTACCTCTTGGATTAAACTGGGCCAGCCGGTGAGATTCAATAAACATAGGCTGATCACAATAAGGTCTAGCTGCCACAAAAGCCGGGTTATACCGTTCCACATGTCCAACCTGCACTTTAACATCCGCTTCTCTTGACAAAGCCACCAGTGATTTGGCTTCTTCCAGAGTATGGGTGAGTGGTTTTTCAATAAAAACATGTTTGGATCTCCGAATGGCTTTGGAGGCGCATTCGTAATGATAAAGGGTAGGGGTAACGATATCTACAACCTCTACATGGGCCATCAGATCGTCATAACTGGAAAAGGCCTTCACACCAAGCTCTGCTACTGTATTACGGGTTGTTTCCGGATCGGAATCATAAAAACCTACCAGCTCGAATTTCTTAGATTCTTTCAGGAGTTTAAGATGGATCTTCCCCAAATGACCCGCTCCAAGGACTCCTATTTTTAACATAGTTCTGTTGATGTTTGTGCAAAGTTATTTCAAATTGCTCCGTCGTTTCCCAGTACATTCGCAATATATTAACACTGTATTGTTAAGCTTAAGCATTATGAAGGAAGATCTTCCGAAGCACCGTGGATTAAGAAAAAAGATGTTGACCCGTCTGCAGGAGAAGGGAATCCTCGATGAGGAGGTGCTTGCAGCCATTGGCAGGGTACCACGTCATCTGTTTCATTTCGATTCAACCTTTGCAGATAAAGCCTATGAAGACATCGCTTTTCAGATTGGCGATGGTCAAACAATTTCACATCCTTATACCGTAGCTCTGCAATCGCACCTGCTGAATGTTCAGAAAGGGGAGAAGATTCTGGAAATAGGAACCGGCTCGGGTTACCAAACTGCTGTGTTGCTGGAATTGGGGGCTAAGGTGTTTTCCATAGAACGACAGAAGAATTTATTTGATAAAACGAAGCTTTTGCTGCCTTCTATAGGTTATGAAGCAAAGTTGTTTTATGGAGACGGATATAAAGGATTGCCTGCATTTGCTCCATTTGACAAGATAATTGTTACCTGTGGTGCCCCGGAATTACCGGAATTGATCTTAGGACAGCTCAAATTATCGGGAATCCTGGTTATCCCCCTGGGAGCCAAGGAGCAAATCATGACTACCTTTGTTAAAATAGGTGATAATCAGTATCATAAGGAAGAGTTCGGAGACTTTCGCTTTGTTCCCATGCTTCAGAATAAGGCAAAAGGGAATTGATTTATGAACAATTATCTGTTTAAAAGGTCCGGATTGTTGATAACCACCCCCACCCTTAAAATGCAGTATCTTTGTTATCGTGTAACGTTAACTTATTGTTAAATACACACTACAGTCATAAGTATACTTAAACCCAAACAATGAACATGAAAAAAACAGCACTTCTTATTACTATGGGGCTTTGTGCCGGCCTTGCATCCGCACAGGACCTGACATCCAAAAAGGGTGAACCTATCCTTCCGGAAGCGGGAGATTGGGCTATCAGTTTTGATGCCACATCTTTCTTTAATTATGCAGGAAATATGTTTAGCGGCGCTACTGCCTCTAACACAGCACCAATTGCTAACTGGGTTAACCCAGGAGCTATGCTGATTACCGGCAAATACTTTAAAGATGCTACAACGGCTTACCGTGTTTCTGTACGTCTTGGTTTTGCTTCCAACAAACGGGTAGGAGAAATTGCTGACGCAACCGTCACCACGCCTCCAACATTCCCGAATGTACCTACTATGAAAGAAGATGATATCAAAGCCAGACAACACAATGTGGGAGTAGGCTTAGGTATGGAGAAACGTAAAGGTAAAACAAGGTTGCAGGGTTATTATGGTGCTGAAGCCTGGATCTGGAATTCCGGTCAAAGCAACCATTATGACTACGGCAATACCCTTGCCGCATCAGGAACACCGGTTGTTGTTAGTAATGCAACTACCACCAACTTTGGTGTGAATAATGTGATTTCCGGAATCAATTCAGCATGGACAGGTAATATCGTGAATGATACGTACGGTAATACTGCCCGTTTGAAAGATGCCAGCCTTGGAATGACATGGGGTATCGGTGTTCGTGCCTTTGTAGGTGCTGAATACTTTATCTTCCCAAAGATTTCTATCGGTGCTGAATACGGTTACGGCTTTGGTTTCTCGTATACCAGCAATGCAAGCTACACTACCGAAAGTGTTGGTGGAGCACCTGCTTCTGTAGGTACACAAACAATCAATGTTCGTCGTTCACATAACATCGCTCTTGATAATGATATCAACGGCGGTAGCGGATCAGGTACTGGTTCTATCAAAATGACACTGCACTTCTAAGAGAAGACAGAAGTCAGAATACAAATCCCGGAATTGAGGTTATTTAAACCTTGATTCCGGGATTTCTTTATTACAAATAATTGCCGTCCTCTTATTTCTGACTTCTGTATTCTTTCTTCTGACTTCTATTTGAGCCTCCGCTGCATCTCCCTCTGCACATCCTTCTTCTTTATATCTTCCCGTTTGTCGTATAGCTTTTTCCCTTTGGCAAGGGCAATTTCCATTTTGGCCAATCCTTCTTTATTCAGAAACAGTCTCAGAGGGATGATAGCCAGACCCTGATCCTTCATCTGGTTGGACAGCTTCTTTATTTCATGTTTATGGAGGAGTAATTTCCGGTCTCGTCTTGGAGCATGATTATAATGACGGGCTTTCTCATACTCTTCAATCTGCATATTGCGTACCCACAGCTCTCCCTTGTCAATCACACAAAAGGCTTCGGTGATATTGGCTTTTCCTTGTCGTATGGATTTGATTTCGGTTCCCAGCAGACTTATACCCGCCACGAGTTTATCGAGAAATGCATATTCATACCCTGCTTTCCGGTTCTTTATGTTTATATCCTGCTGATTCACAGGGCAAATGTAATCAGAATAGCGCTTCTGAAAATTACGCGCCTAATTTAATTCAATACAGCCCAGTTTATTTCCCGTATCCTTCGGTTTGATTAACTTTGAGGCCCGAAGGATTTATGATTTAGGGGATTAATATTCAAATCATAAATCTTAAATCATAATTTTTAAATCTTACATCATAAATCATAATTCTTAAATCACCCCATGTCCGAAGGCCGTCAGATTATATTTTCAATGGTAAATGTCAGCAAGACATTTCCTCCCAGCAAACAGGTATTAAAAGATATCTATCTCTCTTTCTATTACGGAGCCAAGATCGGCATCATCGGTCTGAATGGTTCCGGTAAATCCACCTTGCTTAAGATTATTGCCGGTGTTGAGAAATCATATCAGGGTGAAGTCCATTTTTCACCAGGCTATGCAGTAGGTTATCTGGAGCAGGAGCCTAAGATGGATGACACCAAAACCTGTATTGAAGTAGTTCGCGAAGGAGCACAGGAATTTGTGAATATCCTGAAAGAATATGAAGAGGTGAATAATAAATTCTCCGAACCGATGAGTGATGCGGAGATGGAGAAACTGGTTAACCGTCAGGCCCGGCTTACCGAGCTGATTGATCAGCACGATTTGTGGAATCTGGACAACCGTCTGGAGATAGCCATGGATGCTCTTCGTTGCCCCGAAGCTGATGTGCCGGTGAAGAATCTGAGTGGAGGTGAACGCCGCCGCGTAGCTCTTTGCCGTCTGCTTATTCAAGAACCGGAAATATTACTCCTGGATGAGCCTACCAACCACCTGGATGCAGAATCCGTAGATTGGCTGGAACAGCATTTACAGAACTATAAAGGAACCGTTATCGCCATCACCCACGACAGATATTTCCTGGATCATGTGGCGGGATGGATATTAGAGCTTGACCGTGGAGAAGGTATTCCCTGGAAAGGAAATTATTCATCCTGGCTGGATCAGAAACGCAAACGCTTAGAGCAGGAAGAAAAGACGGAAAGTAAACGCCAGAAATACCTGGCCCGGGAGCTGGAATGGGTTAAGCAGGGCGCTAAAGGTCGCCAGGCCAAACAAAAAGCCCGTTTGCAGAACTATGAAAAGATGTCCGGTGCCGATGTAAAACAAAAAGAGGAGACCCTGGAGATCTTTATTCCTAACGGTCCCCGTTTGGGTAATGAAGTTATTGAAGTAATTGATGTTGCCAAAGGATATGGAGATCGTCTGTTGTATGAACACCTCAATTTCAAACTTCCTCCCAATGGAATTGTAGGTATTATAGGACCTAACGGTGCCGGTAAAACTACCTTGTTCCGTATGATTATGGGACAGGAGCAACCCAATACCGGGACGTTTAAGGTGGGACCTACCGTGAAGATAGGGTATGTAGATCAGGCACATACGGATATTGATCCGAACAAAACCGTTTACGAAGTGCTTTCAGGCGGAAATGAAGTGATAGAAATGGAAGGCAAGAGCATCAATGCCAGGGCCTATGTAGGCCGGTTCAATTTTAACGGACAGGATCAGGGCAAGAAATGCGGTGTGCTTTCAGGTGGAGAGCGCAATC
Organism: Bacteroidota bacterium; assembly: GCA_013288325.1. Classification (GTDB taxonomy): domain Bacteria; phylum Bacteroidota; class Bacteroidia; order Palsa-965; family Palsa-965; genus Palsa-965. The sequence goes on along the minus strand of JABDCB010000008.1, from coordinate 11,990 downwards.
GTTTGCATCTGGCTATGACACTGAAATCGGAAGCCAACGTATTATTGCTGGATGAGCCGACGAATGATATTGATATCAATACCCTCCGCGCTCTGGAAGAAGGGCTTGAAAACTTTGCCGGATGTGCCGTTATTATCTCTCACGATCGCTGGTTTCTGGATAGAGTATGTACCCATATCCTGGCTTTTGAAGGAGACTCCTCCGTTTATTATTTTGAAGGCGGTTATTCTGAATATGAAGAGAATAAAAAGAAACGCCTGGGCAGCGCAGACCCTAAAAGAGTACGTTATAAAAAGCTGACGGTGTAATTTTTACCTTTCTTTTCTATCAACCCGCCATATAACGGATGAGTTTTACCGAAAACTCATCCCTTTTTCTATTCCTGTAGGTATAACAAAACAATTAGATGTTTTATACCCTAAACGCTAATCTGTCTTTTTATGCCAAGGAAAGTAAAAGAAGCCAAGCCCAGGAGCAATGCTCCGGCGATGGAAATAAAAAAAGTGGAAATCCGGGAATTGCAGACAAGCGATTACATGGGGTTGCGCGATTCCATGCTGGTGGCATATAAAAACTGGCACGGATCGGTATGGGAGCTGGAGCAGATAAAAAAACTCCTCACTATTTTTCCGGAAGGACAAATGGTAGTGCTTGTGAATGACAAAGTAGCCGGAGTGGCTTTGTCTATCATTGTAAATTACGATGAGTTCGGCCATGACCATACCTATAAACAAATCACCGGTTACTATACATTCAATACCCACCATTCGGACGGGGATGTGCTTTATGGTCTGGAAGTGTTTGTACATCCCGACTATAGAGGGCTGAGGCTGGCCCGACGTTTGTATGATGCGCGCAAAGAGCTTTGTGAACGGTTGAATCTTAAATCCATCATCTTCGGGGGACGGATTCCCGGTTTTGCCTCTGCAGGCAACCAGATGAATCCCAAACAATACATCGAAAAGGTGAAGATGAAGGAAGCCTACGACCCGGTACTTTCTTTCCAGCTATCGAATGAGTTTCACGTCATCAAACTGCTGAGCAATTATATGCCGGAAGATAAAGAGTCGAAAGAGTTTGCTACCCTGATGGAATGGAACAATGTGTTGTATACGCTGAAAAACAAGTTTACTCCGCATCAGAAAAGCAGCGCACGGGTAGGACTGGTACAATGGCAGATGCGTTCGTTCAAAACATTTGAGATGTTGTGTGAACAGATCGAATTTTTTATTGATACCGTAGCCGGATATAAAGCCGATTTTGTTCTTTTCCCGGAACTCTTCAATGCCCCGCTCATGGCGGAGTTCAATCATCTGAGTCAGCCCGAAGCCATTCGAAAACTGGCAGAATACACCGAACCCTTGCGGGATAAGTTTATTAATTATGCCATCACCTATAATGTCAATATCATTACCGGCAGTATGCCATATATACGCAAAGGGCAATTATATAATATCGGTTATCTGTGCCGCAGGGATGGATCCATTGAACGCTATACCAAGATTCATGTAACACCGAATGAGGTGGCAGCCTGGGGTATTGTGGGTGGCAACAAGCTGAAGGTGTATGATACCGATGCCGGAAAAATTGGAATCCTGGTTTGTTACGATGTGGAGTTTCCTGAATTGCCCCGTTTGCTGGCTTTGCAGGGAATGGATATTTTATTTGTCCCTTTCCTTACCGATACCCAGAATTCATTTACCCGTGTCCGGTGTTGTTCTGCAGCAAGAGCCATAGAAAACGAATGTTTTGTGTGTATAGCAGGCGGAATCGGTAATCTGCCCAAGGTGCATAATATGGATATACAGTATGCACAATCGGCGGTGTTTACCCCTTGCGACTTTGCCTTTCCAACCAATGGTGTTAAGGCCGAAGCGACGCCTAATTCAGAAGCCGTACTTATTGCCGATCTGGAACTGGATCTGCTTAAAAAGATGCGTTCACATGGAAGTGTGCATAACCTGCTTGATCGCCGTACCGACCTGTTTGAACTCAAACAGCTCAAACCCAATGGACGTTTTCAGATGCTTGTTGAACATGCAGAGAAAAATTATGTGTTCAATATTTTAAATCCGAATATTTTGAAATAGAAGTCAGAAGAAAGAAGTCAGAAGGTTGGTTGTTCCATTCTGACTTCTACTCTAAATAGCTCAGTTCGCTGTTCAGCGTTTTTTCAATCAAGGCATTGAGATCATTATAGGCCTGTACTTGCTCCGGAAGTATTTCCAACCCATTATAAGAAAAGGAATAGTATAGATGAATGCTTTTGGGAGAGGACTGAAATACTTTTAATTCAAAATGAAAGCCACCGGAGTTGAAGGAAACGTTTTCAAAGGACTTCAATTCCACGAGTTTTGTAAAACTGATTTCACACTCCATCTTGTTTTGAATTGTCTGGAAAGTAAGCAGACGCAAATCCGGTAGCAATTTAACCGGATACTTATGAGGAAAAGGAAGGAAGTTGAGTTTAATAGTTTTCATCTTATCTTTTGCATTCACTTTGTATTTTACTGTTATTCCTGCCATAACCGTGAGAAGAGAATCGTCTTTGGTTATTTTTAAGTTATCCGTTACCGTTTCATGCGATCCATAACAAATCATTTTGCCTAGGAGGGAGTCATAACCTGATGGTGAAATCATCCGGGCCAGGTCGGCATCATGCCTGCTAAAGCCATGATAATCGGAGAAGATTGTTCCGTTCAGATCGTTTCCGGACGGAGTTAAATGAATGCTAATCCTATTCCGGTTGTCAAAGCCCGATGGGGTTGGTATGGAATCCAAACGCCCTCCGTCTTTTGTGATAATGAAAATTTTTCTTCCTTGAACTTGTAATGGAGGAAGCCCATATCTTCCTGCCGGATCCGTTGCATCCAGGTAGATATACCGGTTCTTTACTTTAATCACCGCAATCATATGATTGGCCGAAGCCAGACTCGGGAAATCAAGATCCGATTCATAATCAAGTGTTGAAGAAAGCGCCAGGTTGGCTTCAAACCCGCACTGGTTCAGTAGCTTTACCAGCAACAGTGACATATCTTTACAATCCCCCCGTCTTGTTTTCAATACTTCATTGCATTCATGCGGGAGATATCCTCCCCGGTCGGAATAAAAAATATGTTTCTGTACATAACTAAAAACCCGGGATGTGATCGTATCAGCATTCGTGCAGGTGTCTTTTAGTTTCAGGGCCAGCAATTTGTTTGTTTCGTTTAAGGATGATGTAGACTCTTCAAAATGGAGATACCAGTTGTTAAGGCGCATCCAGGCATTGCTTTCATTTTCACGAACAAGGATAAGGCGTATGTTTTGAGGCTGATATAAGGGATAGGCATAATCCGGAAAATTCTCTGGTCTTACAATTTCTTTTTTTGGATAGGCGCGAAAATGATAAATCATGCCGGCTTCGGTACTATTGCTATCGGTTTGTATAAAATCAGAGCCGGCAGGTAAACGATAAAAGAGCTGCATCCCTTTCGGAACCCGAATGGTATAATCGAATGTATCGGTACGTACTGCATCATTAATACGGATGGAGCTCAGGGCCATGAGCTCCTTGCAGTTTACCTTATAGGTATAAAGAAAATCCATTTCTTCCTCCCCTTTGGATGGCCATGAAATTACATACTGGCTTGTTCCATTGTCAAAAGCCTCTTCCGGTGCATCGCTGCGGTGAATTTCACTTTCGCCCAGATCCTTGTATTTATGATTCGAGGTGCGATAACGTGCTTTCAGTCCTCCGATGGCTTCCAGTTCATTATAACGGATCATGGTTTCCCTTCCGATGTGGGAGCTAAAGCGGCCCCGGCAATAAACGGCCGATGTATAACCTGTTTCTATACTGTTTACCGTAATGGTTTCCTGATGCAGACCATAATGAAGGGCTTTCTGTTCTTCAGCGGTCATTATCGCCGATAAGAATAGAAGAAACAGCTGAAAATAAATACGAAAACGGGTCTGTGAGACTTGCATGCTCTTCTGTTTGAGCGGATAACGCGAGATTATCCGAAAGATACGGAGCATTCCGTCCAATTCTAAGGAATCCTTAAATTTGAGCGATTTTAAGATTATGGCCATACAGAAACCAGGCATACCAAAAGGAACCCGAGACTTTTCACCGGAAGAAATGGTGAAGCGGAATTATATATTTGATTCTATCCGCTCTGTATTCCGCTTATACGGTTATACACCTATCGAAACACCTGCCATGGAGAACCTGACTACCCTCATGGGTAAGTATGGGGAAGAAGGGGACAGGCTCATTTTTAAAATTCTTCCGCGTGGAGAGAAGCTGAATATGGATGTTATCAAACCGGAAGAAGCGCTTCGTTATGATCTGACCGTTCCATTTGCCCGTTATGTGGTACAGCATCAGCAGGATATTGCTTTCCCATTCCGCCGTTACCAGATACAACCGGTATGGCGTGCCGATCGCCCTCAGAAAGGACGATACCGCGAATTTTATCAGTGCGATGCCGATGTGATTGGCAGCGATTCTCTGCTCAATGAACTGGAGCTGATACTAATGATTGATCAGGTATTTACCAAACTGAAAGCACCTGTATGTATCAAAATCAACAATCGTAAAATTCTGAGCGGAATTGCGGAGGTGATAGGCGAAAAGGAAAAAATTGTGGATATCACCGTTGCTATTGATAAGCTGGATAAGATAGGAGCAGATGGAGTAAATAAAGAGCTGCGTGAAAAACAGATATCGGAAAAAGCCATTGAACAGCTCCAGCCTCTGATCGAATTCACCGGAGATACAGCTGCGAAGCTCAATCTGTTAAAGGAATTGCTGAGAACCTCTGAAATCGGAAACAAAGGAATTGAGGAACTTGAATATCTTTTTGCACATATTTCAAATTGCGAATTGCAAATTGCTAAGTGTGAACTGGACATCACCCTGGCCCGGGGATTGAATTATTATACCGGAGCCATCATTGAAGTAAAGGCTACGGAAGGAACTTTTACCAGCAGTATCTGCGGTGGTGGACGTTATGACGATCTCACCGGTATCTTCGGTCTGCCGAATATGTCGGGTGTGGGAATTTCGTTTGGTGCCGACCGTATTTATGATGTGATGACGGAGCTGAATCTGTTTCCTCAGGAAGTAAAAGCATCCACCACCTTATTGTTTGCACATTTTGGTGAAGCAGAAAGAGATCATTGCTTGCCTTTGCTGGCTCAGACCCGCAAAGCGGGTATCAGTGCCGAGTTGTATCCGGATGTGGTTAAGATTAAGAAGCAGCTTGACTATGCCAACAAAAAAGGAATTCCTTTTGTTGCTGTTGTCGGAAGCGATGAGATGAAGGAAGGGGTACTAACCGTTAAGAACATGAAAGATGGCTCCCAGATGAAGTTGAAAATATATGAATTGATTGACAGGTTGAAAGCCTGAACATAGCATAAGCATTACCCTTACACTTTTCCCCTTTTGTATGAAACTACACTCCGTCAGCACCAAAAAAATTGATTGGCTCACCCTGGAACAAATTTTCAACGGAGGGTATAAGCTGGAGCTTTCGTCCGAAGCCCGCAAAAAAATTGTTCACTGTCGCACCTTTCTCGAAAAAAAGATAAAAGCTTCCAAAGATCCGATCTATGGTATCAATACCGGTTTCGGATCCTTGTGTAATGTAACTGTTCCCGAAAAAGAGCTGGAACAGCTGCAACAAAATCTGGTAATGAGTCATGCTTGCGGTTTTGGTGAAGAAGTGCCTGCCGACGTGGTTAAGCTCATGTTGTTTCTGAAAATTCAAAGTCTTTCTTACGGTAAATCGGGTGTGCAAGTGAGTACGGTTGAACGGCTCATCGAATTCTTTAACCTGGACATATTGCCCGTTGTTTATCAGCAGGGTTCTTTAGGTGCTTCCGGCGACCTGGCTCCTTTGGCTCATCTTTCCCTGCCATTACTTGGTTTGGGTGAGGTAGTTCATAAAGGAAAGAAACAGAAGACCGCCGATGTATTGAAGAAATACAAACTTGAGCCTCTTCGTTTAAAATCAAAAGAAGGTCTAGCCCTTTTGAACGGCACGCAATTCATGAGCGCTTATGGTGTCTGGTGTTTGCTGAAAGCATTTCGTCTGGGTAAATCGGCCGATGTAATCGGAGCACTTTCACTGGATGCCTTTGATGGCAGGATGGATCCTTTTCATCCTCAGATACAAGCTATACGTCCTCATGCGGGACAGATACATACGGCAGCACGCATCCGCAGCATCCTCAAAGGGAGTGTGATAGGCAAACGGGCCAAGGTGCAGGTGCAGGATCCGTATTCGTTCCGTTGTATACCTCAGGTTCATGGAGCATCGCATGATGCCATTCAATATGCAGCAACCGTGTTCCTGACAGAGGTAAACTCCGTAACCGATAACCCTACTATTTTTCCGGATGAGGATGCCGTCATTTCAGGCGGTAATTTTCATGGGCAGCCTTTGGCGCTGGCGCTTGATTTCCTTGCTATCGCATTAGCCGAACTCGGTAATATATCCGAACGACGCACTTATCAGCTTATTTCGGGTATACGCGGATTACCTCCTTTTCTGGCTGCACAAGCCGGATTGCATTCCGGTTTTATGATACCTCAGTATACGGCAGCTTCTATCGTGAGTCAAAGCAAACAATTATGTGCTCCTGCTTCTGTGGATTCCATCGTTTCCTCAAACGGACAGGAAGATCATGTAAGCATGGGAGCCAATGCCGCTACCAAATGTTACCGGGTGGTGGAGAATACCGAGCGTATCCTGGCTATAGAGTTGCTTACCGGTGGTCAGGCCCTGGAGTTTCGCCGTCCTGCTACCTCTTCACCTTTTATCGAGGAGATGATGCGTGATTTTCGTAAACGCGTCCCTTTTCTGAAAGCCGATACCATTCTACATGAGCAGATGGAAAAAAGCCTGCTCTTCCTGCAAAAGGAGATGTCTTTACCCCTCTGAATCAGGATATCCTGAACTGCTGTTAATAAACCTGTTTATAAAGGCGGAACCACAGCACGTTTCATCAGCCCTCCTTTTGACTAAACTTGTTAGATCAAAAAAATGCTCATGAGAAAATGTCTGGCTGGAGCATGGATCCTTATCCTGTTGCTGGCTTCCTGCTCTTCGGAACATACGAAGGACAAGAAGCAGCATATGATTTTCCGTTATAATGAATTGGGAGTCGTCAGCTCGCTGGATCCTGCTGCTGCATCCAACTTCGAAAATATATGGGCCGTAAATCAGCTCTTTAACGGACTGGTGCAGATGGATGACTCCATTCATGTCCGTCCCTGTATTGCCACCAGCTGGGAACAAAGCCCCGACGGACTTACCTATACTTTTCATCTGCGTACCGATGTGTATTTTCAGGACAGTGAAGTATTTCCCGATGGAAAAGGACGAAAAGCGATGGCTTCCGATTTCGCGTATAGCTTTGAACGTTTGTTTGATAAACGTACCTCCAGAGCTTCCGATCTGCTCGATTATTTTGACCGCGACGACAGCGAAGGAAAAAAAGGATTCAATGCTGTAAATGATTCTACCTTCCAGGTCCATATCCGTAATCCGTTTCCTGCTTTTCTGGGTATCCTTACCATGAAGTTTTTCTCGGTGGTGCCACATGAAGCCGTGGAGCATTATAGTACTGATTTTGCACGTCATCCGGTAGGCACAGGACCATTCTGTTTCCGTACCTGGAAAGAGGGACAGAAATTACTGCTGATAAAGAATGAAAATTATTTTGAAAAAGAAAATGGGCATGCACTTCCTTATCTGGATGCTGTGAGCATATCCTTTATACACGACCGGGAATCGGCCTGGCTCAATTTTCTGAAGAAGAACCTGGATATGATATCCGGCTTTGATGCATTCAACGCGAAAGAAGTGCTTACCCCGAACGGAGAATTGAAAAGCATGTATCGCAACCGGTTTATGCTGCAAAGTCAGCCATTCCTGAAGACAGACTATCTCGGATTTCTGATTGATGATGTTCCGGGTGATTCCAAACCCAATCCGTTCCGGAATAAATTTCTCCGGCAGGCTATCAATTATGGTATTGACCGGGAAAAGATGATCAACTACCTGCGTAATAATATAGGGACAGCGGCAGTGAATGGTTTTGTTCCTCCCGGGCTGCCCGGATATGATAACAGCAAGGTGGAGGGATATGCTTATAATCCGGAAAAAGCAAAACAACTGCTTTATCTGGCCGGTTATCCGGATGGAAAAAATCTGCCTGAAATAAATCTGTATACCACCAAGCAGTATCTGGATCTGGCAGAACATATCCGTTTCCAGTTGTCACAGATAGGGGTTCGTATCCTGATCAATGTGGTGGAAGACGGAGCTTTTCGGGAGGGTGTAGCCAATTCAAAGATGAATTTCTTTCGTAAGTCATGGGTAGGCGATTTTCCCGATCCGATTAATTTCCTCGCACTGTTTTACAGCGGCAATTTTTCTCCTCATGGATATAACTATACCCATTTCAGGGATCAGCGTTACGATCATATGTATGAGCAGGCTTTGTATGAGAAAAATGATTCCATCCGAAAAGAGTATTATTATTCCATGGAACGTATTATAGTGAGTGAAGCACCGGTGGTGCCGTTGTATCACGACCGGGTGGTGAGACTGGTGCAGAACAATATTACCGGACTCAACGTGAATGCGATGAATATGCTGAATTTAAAAAACGTGAAAAAGATTGACTGAATGATACTGGGTAAAAAACTGGTCGTCGTACTGCCGGCATACAACGCAGCCCTCACGCTCGAGAAAACCTATAAGGAGATCCCGTTCGATATCGTGGATGAACTGGTACTGGTAGATGATGCCAGCCGCGATCACACTGTAGAAGAAGCTAAGCGTCTGAATATACAGCATGTGATACGGCATGAAAAGAATACCGGCTATGGAGGCAATCAGAAAACCTGTTATGCCAAAGCCCTGGAGATAGGTGCCGATATTGTGATTATGCTGCATCCCGATTATCAGTACACTCCCAAACTGATTCATAGCATGGCCTATCTTATAGCCAACGACTTGTATCATGTGGTGCTGGGTTCGCGTATTTTGGGCAAAGGTGCCCTCAAAGGGGGGATGCCGATGTATAAATACATCTTCAACCGTTTTTTGACCCTGAGTCAGAATATCCTCGTTAATCAAAAACTATCTGAATATCACACCGGTTACAGGGCTTTCACCAAGGAAGTGCTGGAGAAAATTAATCTGGATGCCAATTCCGATGATTTTGTATTCGACAATCAGATGCTGTCTCAGATTATTTATGCCGGCTATGATATTGCTGAAGTAACATGTCCCACCAAATATTTTCCCGAAGCCAGCTCCATCAATTTCAGCCGCAGTATGAAATACGGTTGGGGATGTCTGGCAGTTTCCCTGCGTCACCGCCTGAATAAATGGGGCTGGATGAAGAGTAAAATGTATCAAACCAAAGCTTAGTTACGGATATAGAATACAAATCCGTTTTTCTCCGACAGTTTACGATAGGCAGGAAAGTCATGCTCGAACTCTTTCGCGTGTGTGTTTTTAGATACCACATACACAGGCCTATCAAGGGGCTGTGAACGGAGGTATTCATAATAAAAGATATCCATCTGTCCCGAGCTTACATGTGCGCCAGGCGCAAGCCCTTTGGGAGGGTTTTGCTTGTACCACTCCATAAACGGCGTGTTGGAAGAGGGATCTTTGTCTGTGTAAAACAGATGAGCATAGCTTTTGAATCCGATCACATCGATATAGCATTTCTGTCCTTTCAGGCTTTCGTAAAAATCGATGGCAGCCCGCTGGGAATACCCTTCTACTTTAGGAGCGAAGACCAAAGAACTAAGATTGGTTGAGAGGAGGGTAAGTACGAAGAGACTGATGATGGCAGCTTTCATCTTTTTCTTTAAGGCGAGGATAAAACAGGCGAGTACACCAGCCAGAAAAAGCAGACCGATACCAACTTCCCATCCCGACCAATGTACATCGGCACCGAAATTACCCGCGGCGAAAGGATCTTTGATGATGTTGGCAGCAAGGATAGCAGTACGGTTCATAGCAATGATGGGCAATGCCGTTAAAAGCAATCCCAGCATACCACCTGTAAACAGGAGCACGGCGCTCATCCATTTTTTCCAGGGCCACTCTTCCAGTATCAGCTTATGAGCACAATAAGCGGCCAGGAAGGTAAGGGGGAAGTAACACAAAGAAGAGTAATGAACAATCTTTGTTTTGACAATAGAGAACAGGATAAGCACCACCCAAAAGAGGATGAGCATCCAGCGTTTCATATGTTTCTGATACGGAGTGTCGGAGCCGCTGCGGAAAAAGCCGCGTATGGCAAAAACAGAAGCCGGAAAACAACCGATGAGCAATACCACCCAATGATAATAAAACGGTCCGCCATGATCAGCATCTTCGGTGCTGAACAAACGGATCTGATAGACTAGAAATTCCATAATGATGTTGGTCCGGCCTTCCAATGCCAGGATCAGGAACCATACCCCGCCAATACCTGCTATGGTGATACAGGCAAGAATAAAATGTTTCCATTTCATGATCGGAGCGCGTTTCATGATGCGGTAGGTAATAAAGCAAAGTCCGAATACAAGCCCCGGCTACCGGTCCTTTGGTAAGGATGGCCAGGGCAATAAACAGAGACGAGAGAAATACGCTGCGGTTGAAGAAGCGGGACGAGGAAGCATACGTATAGTCATTGGTATACCTGGCCAGGTGATAGATGCCCAGAAAAATAAACAGGTTGAACCAGGGATCGATGATGCCCGATTTAAAATAGAAATGAGGCAGCAGCGAACCGGCAAAAGCGAGGGCCCATAGCAGACCGAAACGGTTGTCGTACAATTTTCTTCCCAGATTAAAAACAAGAACCACCGTCACAATTCCACATAAAGCATTTGGAAAACGGGCTGCAAATTCATTGATGCCAAACACTTTCATAGAAAGTACCTGCATCCATATAAAGAGGGGAGGTTTTTCCCAAAAAGGAAAGAAGTTGATCTGAGCGGTGGAATAGTCATGGGTTTTGATCATCTCACGTGCGCACTCCGCAAAATTCACTTCATCCCAGTCGAAGAGATGAACCGCACCCAGAAAAGGGATAAAAAGTATGGCTGCCGCAATACCCAGCAAAATACTGATGAGGAGGGGAGAGAGTTTCATGCGGTCTTATTTTTATTCAGGAAAAAAGAACGCTCCATCCAGGAGGCATTGGCAAAAGGGCGGGAATGAGTCAATATATACCAGGCCAGGATACAGGAACATATACCCAGTATAGAACCTGCATATACATCGTTCAGAAAATGCTGACTCAGATATACCCGCGACAGGGCTACGATAAGGGCCAGCATAAAGAGGAGACTCTTAAGAACTTTGTTTTCAGTCATCAAGGCCAGACAAAAATAAAGAGCAAAGGCAGAGGCGGTATGACCGGAAGGAAAGCTGTGCCCTCCGTAACTTTCAACGCCCGGCACAAGGTGCAAGTCATGAATACCTTCAAAGAATTTTTTTGGTCGTTGCATATCGCTGAAAAGCGTACGCTTTAATAACTGGGTGGAAACACCCGCCAGGATTCCGGAAAGAGCGATGAGGATACCGTTTTTGAAACGAAACAGAAAGAAAAGTACTGCCAGGATAGCTACGGTGACTCCATCGCCCAGGTTGGTGATGAGACGGAAAAACGTATCGGCCATACCATAAGTATGATCGTTGATATAGATATGGATGGCGGGTTTGGGGAATAAAGCAATGGGTATTCCTGCAGCGAGGAGGAATAAAAAATAAGGAATCAGAAAAGGGAGATTGGCTTTAAACAGTGCGGCCAGGGACTTTTGCTTCACCTCGTAAAAATAGGGAAAACTTAATAGGCGCCCAATACTTTAAGGAGCTTATTCACCTGACTTTCCCATAGTAGACGGGAAGTACGGATATCATCATCGCTTTCGCCGAAATCGGTAACAATGAGGGTTACATCGCCGGTGAGTTCGTCATGAT
>JABDCB010000007.1 GCA_013288325.1 Bacteroidota bacterium | reverse complement strand
GGCAACAACAAGTTTGCGGTATCCCCCGATTTGTAGTGTAAGTGCATTCATCTTTTTTCTTTTTTAAATACGTAAATCAGGTTTATCGGTCCAGTGTGATATTTCCTTTTTGAGTTACAACCTGCCCGTTTAGCAAGGTAGCTTTAAGATAATAAACAAATACGGCAGTGTTCATCATTTTACCATGATAGGATCCGTCCCAGCATAGTTTGGGATCAGTTGTTTCGAATACTTTCTCGCCCCAGCGGTCATAGATGGCAAAGTCGAGCGTTTGTATGCAATAGCCATAGACACATTCAAAATCATTTTTTCCATCTCCGTTGGGAGAAAAGAAATTGGGGACGTATACTTCGCCGCAATCCAGCGTTACGAATACAATCACGGTGTCGTATGTCTTGCAGCCGTTTGCATTGGTAGTGGTAACAATATATTCGGTGGTTTGCGTTGGATTAGCAGTTGGGTTGGGACAAACCGAACAGCTCAGACTTCCGGATGGAGACCAGGTATAGGTAGTTCCGGAACCGGTAGCATTAAGTGTTACGGAGCCTCCAATGTTTATGGTGGTGTCATTTCCTGCTGATACTGTGGGTCCGGGTATCACCACTACATTCTGTGTGGTGGTATCGAAACAAGGGCCATTGGAAACAATGAGGGTATATGTGGTGTTGGTTGGCGGACTCACATTAATAGGGGCCGTAGTAGCTCCGGTGTTCCATGAATAGGTGCCGCCTCCTGCTCCGGTAAGTGTGGTGGAAAGTCCGGCGCAGATGGTATCATTTCCGGTAATGGAAGCCACCGGTTTCGGATGAATGGTAACTACCTGGGTAGATGTATCGGTAGTGGTACCGTTGCTGGCAATAAGAGTCACCGTAAAGGTTCCCGGTGTGGAGTATGGATGTGTGGGATTGGTGGCGGTGGAAGTTTGAGTATCTCCGAAATTCCAGGAATAGGAAGTGGCGCCGGTACTGGAATTAGTAAATGATACCGGAGAGAATACACATGGATTAGTAACAGAGAAAGTAGATACCAGCGGAGCACAGGTGCTGGGTGTGCAACCGGTGGTGTCGGGAACAAAACGCCAGAGATCGTTACGTTCGGTACCCCATGTTCCGGTACCGCCGAAAAGCCAGAGGCTGCCATCCTGTGCTTTAAAGGGCATGCTGCCTGCACGTGAAGAAGGGTGATTGGTAGCTGCCGCAGTACCCATGGTGCCCCAGGTTCCGGGAGTGTTTTTTGTACCTACACCCGATACGCGGGCCCATTGTCCGGTACTTACTTTATAATACCACATATCGGAACGTGTGGAATCAAAACTTCCGCCTTGTCCTCCGCCGAATAACCAGAAGTTGCCGCAATGGTCGGTCCAGGCTGACCGGCCTTCATTTCTGGAGCAAGGGTCGTTGGTAACATCAAACGTGCAATTACCTGCACTGCTACCGGGTGAGTTGGCTGCATTGGAGCCATGCATCCAGGTCCATTGGTTAGCGGTAACATCATATTTCCAAAGATCATTATAGGCGTTGGTGTTCACATCACCACCTCCGAAAAACCATAAATTGCCGTTAATGTCTTTCCATCTGGCATAGGCCGATCGTGCTTTCGGTTGATTGGTAGCAGCAGTCACACCCATGGTTCCGTAGTTTCCCGGAGAATTAACTGTATTGGATCCCTGCATCCAGGTCCACATATTGGTTGATGGATCGTATTTCCAAAGATCATTCAGGTTACCGAAGCTGGGGTTGTATGTTAAACCTCCGAACATCCATAAGTTTCCGTTATTGTCGGTCCAGGCGGCGGCCGATTCATAGCGGCTGGCTGGTAAATTGGTAGCAGCAGCCACACCTTGTGTTCCCCATACAGGTCCTGCACCTTGTGTATTAGGTCCATTCATCCAGGTCCATTCGTTACTGGCAATATTATATTTCCAAAGATCGGATAGATTTCCTCGTGCACCTGTTCCGTCAAACCCTTGTCCGCCAAGCAGCCAAAGGTTTCCTGCATTATCCACCCAGGTTACCATACCCCAGGCACGTGCCCCTGGATGATTGGCCGGAGCCGGAACTCCTTGTGTGCCATAAACACCAGCGGTGCCTACAGTGCTGGGTCCATTTACCCAGGTCCACATATTGGTAGCAGGATCATATTTCCATAATGCGGCATGTTCATTACCAGAACCACCTGCATCCAGTCCTCCATATATCCAGAATTTACCCTGAAGATCGGTCCATTCTCCGCCTTCATACAAGGCAGGAGGATTGTTGGTTGCGGCAGCCACGCCCATGGTTCCAAAACTTCCTGCACTGCCTATACTGTTTGTTCCATGCATCCAGGTCCACCAACCTTGCTGGGCCGGCAGCAATTGGGAGATGAAAAGACTTAAAATAAGGATGTACCTTTTGTTCATAAACGCAGGGATTCAGGACTAATCAGGCAATTCAAAATTAACCGAGACAGGGGTTGTATTCAACTCATTATTGATTGTAAGTTGGAAGTTGAAAGATTCTATTATATCACATATGTCTGGTTTACAATAAAATGATTGATTAATAGCATTGATGTTGAACGAAAACAGAGGGAGTGGAACCTTGCTGAAATAAGCTTCGTTTGTTATTAAAAATGAGGGTGTTGTCCTGTTTGCAGGAACAAGCAGGAGGAAATTGATTTTGTTGTTAATTATTGCCCCTCAGCGTTAAATGAACGTGAATAGAGTGTAAACAAAACATTGTATAATGTTAACGTTTAATAGCTTGTCATTTTTCGCATGATACAATTATTACATTTGAGTTGTTAAGTGACTATCCTACAAGAGTCCTATTTCCGGACAATCCGAAACCACTTTCCTTAAGACCGGTTCTTCCTTTTATCAGGCAAAAATTCTGTGCGTTATTCTTATTTGTAAGAATCGACAACGTATAGCTATGATGTTGCGATAATCGGTTGGGTAATAAATGACTGTTTCAACGTTTCCGACTATTGTATACAAACATTTATTTAAAATAACGGCAGGTGGCTATATATAAAGATTACGCAATTTCGGGTGTCTGGTTTCTGGATAATGTAAAAGACCCACAGCAGGTTTCGCATGTACTGCTTCACCGGGTATCCAAACACAATGCAATTCTGAAAGGAGAAAAGACGGAAAAGAATAAAGTAGTGGAGCTGCTTCTTTCCAAAGTGATTTATACGCTTAAATGGAATTATCGCGAAGGGCGATGGAAGTGGGGAGCGCAACTGGAATATGAAATGCAGGATGAAGAAGCGATTCTTAAAACCAGATCGGAAGGAGATCCTACCTGTCAGCTGGAAAATCTGATGAACATGAATATTCTTTTTGCCGCCAGCTCAAAAAGTGTTTAATAAAAACAGCCGCTCGATTCCGAGCGGCTGTTTTCTTTTTTTAGTCCCCTTCAAATTTTTACAAAACGTTTCACAAAGATCCGGTGGTCAACCGGATTGCTGATCCGCATGAAATAACTTCCATTCTCCAGCTCATTTACTGCAAAACGGTTGATAGGAGCATTGCTCAGGGTACTGAACACTGTTTTGCCTGTCACATCTATTATTTCATACAGCCAGGTTGCTTCGTTTTCTCTGATCTCAACGTTTAATTCCGAAGTAGCCGGGTTGGGATAAAATTGTATGGAAGGTAATGTAACAGCTTCCTGTATGCCCAGAGCCGCTTTATTGTCGGCGACGGTAAAAGGACTCAGCGAGGTGATACCGGTGCGGTTCATTACATAGGTGTTGTTAGCTCCGGCAGAAGCCGATGCCATCGCATAGGTATCCCATTGTGCATTCAGGAAATGGCTGATGTAGGATTGGCTGCGATCAAAACCATTGACTTCTGCAGCAGCTGTCCAGGCGAGTGACAGAGACATGTTTACGGTAGTACCCGATGCGGCTTCGATGAGCCAGGTATGATTTACAACGCTTGAAATAGCGGCGCTGTTATAGCCCGACGTTCCTCCCACATATACACCGTCCATCACATGAATCATAAAATTACCCGAACTGCCTCCACTCACTTGTTGTATCGTGCCGGGAGCATATCCGGTAGCGGTACCTACAGGAAAGAGAACAGGCGCACTTCCGCTTTGTACAAACAGCTGGAGCCTTCCGGTTCCGGAAGTTATAACATATCGTGTATCGCTGTATCCGGTTATGGAAGCGGTAGACAAGATTATCAGATCGTTTCCTGCTATGTCAATCAAGCCACTGCTGAAATTGAGTAGGGTGTTAATGCTAATGGGCGACCCCATTGTGATGCTGCCTCCATTAGCTATGTTTATAGACAGAGTCTTTAATTGTTGATTGGAAGCATCGAAAACTAGTGCTCCGCTAGCATACCCTGCCAGATTCAGATCCAGTTCGGAATTCACATGGCCGATAAAAGAACCGGTACCGGAAGAATAAAATGTTCCGTTCAGTGCCATGTTATATCCGTTCAGATTTATACTTCCGAATATCAGGTTAAGTTTTCCTGCAACGGCCACATTTCCGTTCAGGCTGATACCGCTGGGGGTAGGTGATGTGAGCGAAACGGTGACATTGTTAAGTCCTGGGCCGGTAAGTTCAACACCGGCTGGCAAGGGTCCGCCCATATATTCCACATCATAGCTGGCCGTTCCGTCAAAAGCTCCTCCATTGATAATCATGGAACCATATTCTATGTGCACCACACTTCCCGATTGGGCTGTCACGGTGGCACTGTTTTCAATGCTGAGGGCTCCAAGCATCAGTTTCAGATATCCGGCAATACCCAGCGAGCTTGCCAGTCTAACTGTGCCGTTGCCGGTAAGATGAACACTAAGCGTCTGAATGGATGATCCCGTGCTGAAATTCAGGGCGCTGGTAATCATTCCATCCGACTGAATAATGAGCTGGCTGGATGTATTGCTGGTAAATGAAGCTCCTTTTCCCATCACCAGATCGCCCCGGAGAGAAAGTTGCCGGTTGCTGAAATCGAATTTGCCGGCCGAAACAGAGAGGGTGCCGTTTACCAGCAGATCATTGCCAAGGGTAAGGGTCTGGGTATTATCGCTGAGATTAATATACAGTTGTCCCAATGTCAATGTATTCAGTTCTATCCCTGTAGTTTTGGAAGCACCTACATACACTACATTATAACTATTGGTATTGCTGAACACGCCTCCGTGAATACTTAAGGAACCGCTGTTCACACGCACCGTTGAGTTGGTTTGCAATATCATATTTCCTCCTGTATTCAGCAGAATACTGCCAGCATCCAGGTTCAGCGTATCCGTTATGTTTACCACTGCACCCAACACCACTGCTGCGCCCTCATTTTCAAGCAGGTTGACGTTCATATTACCGGTAAAGGTAACTGCAGCCAGGGTGGAAAAAGTAATGCGGTTTACAGCTACCGAGCCA
This sequence comes from Bacteroidota bacterium, assembly GCA_013288325.1. Lineage (GTDB taxonomy): Bacteria > Bacteroidota > Bacteroidia > Palsa-965 > Palsa-965 > Palsa-965. The sequence goes on along the minus strand of JABDCB010000007.1, from coordinate 63,791 downwards.
CTGCCTGCAAAGGTGCCCTGCACCAGTGTAATACCTGTAGTGCCGGCATTTGCAATATTTCCGTCTACCGTGAAGGAATTACTTAATCCGGAAAAAGAAACATTCATGTCCAATCCTACTGTTATTCCATACGGAATCACAATATCCTGATTGGATACAGTTGCGCCGGGGGCTGTTCCGCCCCAGGTGGCACTGTTGCTCCAGTTGCCCGATGCAACAGCTGTGTAAGCTCGTAAAGTACTGCTATAGAGTATTAAAGCAAAAACCGCGAGCCCTGTTTTGAAAAATAGATTTGATTTCATGGGGATTGGTTTTTAGTTGTTGTTAATTTGGAGTAATGCTGTTACAAAGGTAAACGCAGCTCCAGCGAGTTTTCCGGATATTTCGTTGAAGACCTGGTTTTGTGACCTGGAAACTAAAATTATCGAGGTGGGGTGCCGGGAGGTTATTTCAGATTTTCTACCTTTTCGAACTCCTATTATTTAAGAAAGAAGCTTCTGTAATATATTATTGAAATCATTATATTTGAAGCTATTCCGTGACCGGAATAGATAATTTACATCATAAAATCTCAGCTGTCTTGAAACCAACAGATATAAAGGACCCGGAATATTTCCATAAGGTGGTCGACTGTCAGTATGCTTGTCCGGCGCATACTCCGGTACCCGAATATATCCGACTCATTGCGGAGCAGAAATACACAGAAGCCTATATGATCAACTGGGATTCGAATGTATTTCCGGGGGTATTGGGTCGTACCTGTGATCGTCCTTGCGAACCAGCCTGCCGCAGAGGAAGGGTGGAAGAGGAGCCTGTTGCCATCTGCCGTTTGAAACGGGTTGCAGCCGATAATAAAGGCGATGTGAAACAGCATATGCCCAAAGGTCCTTTTAAAGCCAATGGAAAAAAGATAGCCCTCATCGGTGCTGGCCCGGCTTCTTTAACTGTGGCCCGTGACCTGGCCCCGCTGGGATATGAAATACATTTATATGACGAACAAAAACTGGGTGGCGGATTCATGCGCAGCCAGATCCCTTCTTTCCGTTTGCCCGAAACAGTATTAAATGAAGAGGTGAATTATATCCTTGATCTGGGCATCCATACTCATTTCAATAGTTTTGTTTCCAGCCTCAAAGACACCCTCAGCAAAGATTACGATTCCATCTTTGTAGGTACCGGCGCTCCGCGCGGTCGTGACCTGGATATACCGGGACGAAAAGAGGCGGCTGCCAACATTCACATCGGTATCGACTGGCTAAGCAGTGTAGCTTTTGAACATACCAGCAAAATAGGTAAGAAGGTAATTGTACTGGGCGGAGGTAATACCGCTATGGACTGTTGTCGTACATCACGTCGTCTGGGCGGGGAAGAAGTGAAAGTGATTGTAAGAAGTCCTTTTGCCGAAATGAAAGCATCACCCTGGGAAAAAGAAGATGCGATGCATGAAGATATTCCTATCATTGAGAATCATGTTCCCAAAAATTTTGTGATAGAAAACGGAAAACTCAGAGGCATGAACTTTGAGAAAGTAAAAGCAGTTTACGACGACAAAGGAAAACGTCAGCTGGTACCTGTTGGAGGACCCGATGTGTTTTTTGAGGCCGATGATGTGCTTGTTGCCATAGGACAGGAAAATAGCTTCCCGTGGATTGAGCGCGATCTGGGTATTGAGTTTGACAAGTGGGGTATGCCGGTGGTGGATGCTATTACATTTGCTTCTACCCATCCTAAAGTGTTCTTCGGAGGTGATGCAGCTTTCGGTCCCAAGAATGTAATTACTGCTGTAGCTCATGGACACCAGGCAGCTATTTCCATTCACCTGGCCAATGAGAAAAAGGATATGAAAAAACGGCCTTCTCCGTTTGTGAATCTCATCAGTCAGAAGATGGGCATACACGAATGGAGCTACGACAGTGCCGTGGTGGAAGATGTACGTTATATAGTACCGCAGGCAGATAAGAAACTGACACTGACAAACAGAAAGAAAGAAGTAGAGCTGGGATTTGATGTGTCCACCGGTTTTAAAGAAGCCGAACGTTGTCTGAACTGTGATGTACAAACAGTGTTTACCACCAGCAAGTGTATTGAGTGCGATGCGTGTATGGATATCTGCCCTACGGCGTGTATCTCCTTTATAGACAATGCAGACGAAACAGATCTGCGTGAAATGCTGAAAATACCGGCGCATAATAAAACCCAGGATTTATATGTATCCGATGCCTTGCCTACCAAACGGGTGATGGTGAAAGATGAAAACGTATGTCTGCATTGCGGATTATGTGCAGAACGTTGCCCTACCTCTGCGTGGGATATGCAGAAATTCTTTTATAATGTCACGAAAGCAGAAAAAGCATGCCAGTAAAAAACAGTCAGGTGAATGATTTTGTAGTTCGGTTTGCGAATGTCAACGGAACGGGATCAGCGAGTGCGAATTTTCTCTTCACCAAAGCCATCTTCCGGATGGGTGTATATGTAACACCCAAAAATATTTTCCCTTCCAATATCCAAGGACTTCCTACCTGGTATGAAGTAAGGGTGAGCGAAAAAGGATACCTCGGAAGGAGAGAAGGAATAGACCTGATGGTATGTGTAAATCCTCAGAGTATGGCAGCCGATGTGGCCAGTGTTAATACAGGAGGTTATTTTCTGTACGATAGCTCTAAAAATCTCCATGCCGAATACATACGCGAGGATATTAATTATATCGGTATCCCCTTGATGGAGATGTGTAATACTGCATTCACCGATCCGCGTCAGCGTCAGTTGTTCAAGAATATTATTTATGTAGGAGCCCTTTCTGCTCTTTTCAATATCGAATTCAAGGTGCTGGAAGAATTGCTTGCCGAGCAGTTTCAGGGCAAGGAAAAACTCATTGCTCCCAACATCAAGGCTTTGCAGATGGGGGTGGATTATATTCAGAAAAATTATACCTATCCGCTGCCTATCCGTGTAGAGCGTCGTGATCTGACCAGCAAGCTGATCATGATAGACGGAAACACGGCCTGCGGTATAGGCGCTGTTTATGCCGGAGCCACTGTTGCAGCCTGGTATCCCATTACTCCTTCTACCTCGGTGGTGGAAGCTTTTTCAAGCTATGCTGAGAAACTGCGTACCGATAAAATTACCGGTCGTAAAAATGTAGCCATTGTACAGGCCGAAGATGAACTGGCTGCTATCGGAATGGTGATAGGTGCCAACTGGAACGGAGCCCGTTCATTTACCGCAACCAGCGGTCCCGGTGTATCACTCATGAATGAATTTCTGGGACTTGCTTATTTTGCCGAGATCCCTTGCGTGCTGATTGATGTGCAGCGTACCGGTCCATCAACAGGTATGCCCACCCGCACCCAGCAGTCGGATGTGTTGCTGGCGGCCTATGCATCGCATGGCGATACCAAACATGTATTGCTGTTTCCTTCCACTCCCAAAGAGTGTTTTGAAATGACAGCCGATTGTTTTGATCTGGCCGAAGAATTACAAACTCCGGTCATCCTGATGACCGATCTGGATCTGGGAATGAATGATCATCTTTCCGCTCCGCTTGAGTGGGATGACAAACGCGAATACAAACGCGGCAAGGTGCTGAATGCTGCCGAGCTCGATAACACCAAAAAATTCGGACGTTATCTGGATTCGGACGGAGATGGAATTCCATACCGCACCTATCCTGGCACACACCCTTCCAAAGGAGCCTTTATTACCCGCGGTACTTCCCGCGATGAATATGCAGCCTATACCGAAGACGGAGCAGCCTATCAGCGCAATATGGACAGGCTGATCAAAAAATGGAACACAGCCAAAACGATGGTTCCCGGTCCTCAGCTGTATCAGGATAAAAACAGTTTCGCCACGGGACTTCTGTTCTTCGGCACTTCCACCTATTCAGCGGAAGAGGCCATGGATACACTTCGCGAGCAGCAGGTATTTGTAGATGCGATACGTTTGAAATCTTTCCCGTTTAATAAGACGGTGGAGGAGTTTATCAATGCGCATGAAAAAATATTTGTGATTGAGCAGAACCGCGATGCACAACTCAAAAGCCTGCTTATGATAGAGCTGGGCGTTGATCCTAAAAAACTGATCTCCATTCTTAACTATGACGGCACGCCTATCACAGCCGATCATATTTTGAAACAGATCAGCAAAAACCAGAGTCCTTCACCCGTATTAAACAAGGCCAGCAAATGACATATATACGCCCGAAATTCCGTCACCCGGAGATGCCCAAAAACAAACTGGGCTATACGCTGAACTATTACGAAGGGGCTTTGTCCACCTTATGTGCCGGTTGTGGTCATGATTCCATAAGCGCTGCCATTGTACAGGCTGCCTATGAAATGAATATAGAGCCGCATAAGTTGGCTAAGTTGTCGGGTATCGGTTGCTCGTCCAAAACGCCGGCTTATTTCCTGAGCAATTCCCATGGTTTCAATTCTGTTCACGGGCGTATGCCATCCGTGGCTACCGGCGCCAACCTGGCCAACAGGGATCTGATTTATTTCGGTGTTTCCGGCGACGGAGATACCGCATCCATCGGTATGGGACAGTTTGTGCATGTGATCCGTCGTAATCTCAAGATGGTGTATATCGTGATGAATAACGGTTGTTACGGATTAACCAAGGGACAGGATTCAGCTACGGCCGATGAGGGATCGAAAAACAAAAGCGGTAATGTCAATCTGTTTCAGTCCATTGATCTAAGCAGTCTGGCTATAGAGCTGGGCGCTTCATTTGTGGCTCAGAGTTTTTCGGGCGATAAGACACAACTGATCCCACTTATCAAGGCAGCCATCAATCACCCCGGATTTAGTTTTATCAATGTCATTTCTCCTTGCGTTACATTCAATAATAATGTAGGATCAACCAAGTCGTACGACTTTGTACGCGAGCATGTGGAAGCTACGGCTACGGTAGATTTTGTTCCCGAGATGAAAGAGATTACCGTGGATTACGGCAAGGGCACACAGAAACAGGTGAAGATGCACGATGGTTCTTCTATACAGCTGCATAAGCTGGCAGAGGGCTGGGATCCGATGAACCGGTTGTCGGCCATCAATGCCGTACAAAACGCCCGTGCTAAAAATGAGATTCTGACGGGACTGTTGTATATCGATCCCGAAACAAGAGATCTGCATCATCTGTTGCAAACCAGCGATACGGCGTTGAACGCCCTGGGCAAGGAACAACTTTGTCCCGGATCGGCCGTATTGAAGGAGCTGAACGACGAGTTTCGCTAGGCCATCTTGTCTCTTCTTTTCAGAAAGAAGGACATCCGGTCCAGAAACATCTTTTCCTTTTCTTCCTTTTTACTTCCACCAACGTGCGGTGATAATGGTGAATCTTTACCAGATGTTGCGACGTGCTTTTATAAGGCGGGGAGGAATGCTCATGGGAATAACTGTTATGGCCCGCTTGCATGGCGGCACAGGATACTAAAAGAAAGAAGAGGAGGAAGAGTCGTATCATGATGCTGCGTTTGATGTATAGACGCAGCATTTGAAAAAGGTTGCCCTGAAGCAGATCAAAGATCGCTTCAGGGCAGGCTCAACTCATAAATCAGTGGAATTAGATTATACCAGGGCAATATCGAACTGAACCAGATCGATAAACTCCTGAACACGTTCATCCACCTGTTTCTGGGTAAGATCCACAAGGCGTTCCACACCGAATTTCTCCACGGTAAAGGAAGCCATAGCTGATCCGAAGATGATGGCCCGTTTCATGTTTTCGAAAGAGATATCTTTTGTTTCGGCCAGATAGCCAATGAAACCTCCTGCAAAGCTGTCTCCGGCACCTGTCGGGTCAAATACATCTTCCAGGGGCAGGGCAGGAGCAAAGAACACCTGGTTCTTGTCGAACAACAGAGCTCCATGTTCCCCTTTTTTAATGATGAGGTATTTAGGACCCATCTGCAGGATTTTGGCAGCGGCTTTAACCAGTGAATATTCACCGGAAAGCTGACGCGCTTCCGAATCGTTGATGGTAAGTACATCCACACGTTTTAATACCGTCTTTAATTCATCCAGGGCAATATCCATCCAGAAATTCATGGTATCGAGTACGATGAGGTGGGGACGGTTTTTGAGCCGGTCCATTACCTTCATTTGCACGGCCGGCATCAGGTTGCCCAGCATAAGGAAGTCGCAATCCTGGTACGAATCAGGTAGAATGGGGTCAAACTCACCCAGTACATTGAGTTCGGTAGCGAGGGTATCGCGGGTATTCATATCGTTGTGGTACTTGCCCGACCAGAAAAAGGTCTTTTTATCTTTCAAAATCTGCAAGCCTTCCAGCTCCACATGATGCTTTTTAAGCATATCCATGGCCGATTGAGGGAAATCGCCCCCTACTACGGAAACCAGGTTTATTTTCTTTTTGGTAAAGTAAGAAGCAGCCAGGGAAATATAGGTGGCAGCGCCTCCTATGATCTTATCGGTCTTGCCAAAAGGGGTTTCAATGGCATCAAAAGCAACGGTTCCAACTACTAATAGGCTCATAGACAGGGGTTTTATTCAGAGTGAGAAACAGAACGAGAGCGGAGATAAACGGAGCTACTTCGCTCTCATTCTCCGCTCTCGCTCTGTTTTTGCTCCCCGAGCTGGGCTCGAACCAGCGACCCCATGATTAACAGTCATGTGCTCTAACCAGCTGAGCTATCAGGGAATTTATTCTGGTTGTCCTTATTTCAAGGGTTATGCCCCTAAAAAAGGACTGCAATATTAGCACTTTGCCTATAAATATCCAATAATTTCTGGGAATATTCGAATGTGGCTATAAATGAGTGGATTAGAGGGCTATTCGTATGCCACATTAATTGGTTAAGCTGCTCCTTGGTCTTTTTGTTTATTGGTTAGACCACATGACTGTTAATCATAAGGTCGTATGATTCCATCTGACTTATCGATCCTTGTGAGCTACCTACCCTTAGCATGAGGTACGGGTGTCAAGAATGAAGGAAGTTTATGTGATGGTGATTGGAAGGTGAATAATCCCATTGAAATAGTTACCGTATTATTTCAAGTCGTTTTTTTATTTCGTCATGTTCAGTCCGTATTTTCATAACATACATTCCAGCTGAAAAATTGGAGCTATCGAAATAGATGTACTGATCCAGCAAATTGGTTTCTAATGCAAGAGTATAAATCTCTTTGCCTAACATGTTGTATAATGTTATGTTGGAATAACCAGATCCTCCTAAACTTGTTATTACTAAACCATTTGATGGGTTCGGAAAAACATTGACAAGGATAGGTTCAGAAGGCTGCGAAATTCCGGAAATTAACCGGATTCTGTTATTTGGTAAATCGGCAACATAAACATTTCTATTAGCATCCAACGCTATACCAATAGGTAAACCAAACTCCTCCATAGTAGCGTTGCCACCATCTCCGTTATAACCTTCTGTACCATTCCCCGCTATGGTAGTAATAATACCAGATGTATTAACCATTCGTATCCTAAAATTATAGGTATCTGCGATGTAAATATTTCCTGCTCCGTCAATGATCATTCCTTCTGGCATATTCAGCTGTGCATAGACAGCCGGTCCTCCGTCTCCACTGAACCCTGATGAGCCGTTTCCTGCTACTGTCGAAATAATGCCCAAGGCATTAACTTTTCTGATTCTGTTGTTGTTCTGATCAGCGATATAGACGTTGCCTGCATAGTCAACAGCAACTCCGTGTGGAAAATCTAAACTGGCGTAAGTTGCAGGACCCCCATCCCCCGAATTCCCACCATTAGGATTACCTGCAAGTGTTGAAATAATACCATGGGTATCAACTTTTCGGATTAGATTATTGTAATAATCAGCGATATAAATATTACCCCAAACATCAACGGCAACTCCTTCAGGAAATGACAATTCTGCCTGAGTTGCAAGCCCTCCGTCTCCATAAAAACCATTTATTCCGTTTCCTGCAACCGTTGTAATAATTCCGTTTACGTCCACCTTTCTAATACAGCAGTTAAATACATCTGCAATGTAGATGTCTCCGACTTCATCCACTGCTATCCCCTTGGGGCCATTTAATTCGGCAGAAATGGCAACTCCTCCGTCTCCGCCATGGCCTTGTGATCCATTTCCAGCTACAGTTGTAATAATTCCATCTTTACTCACTTTCCGAATTCGGTTATCATCCGAATCAGCGATATAAAAATTTCCTTTATTATCGGCGGCAATCCCATTAGGATGCCATAATCCAGCTGATGTAGCAGGGCCCCCATCTCCGCTCCATCCATAATAAGCTATTCCTGCAACAGTGTTCATCATTTGAGCAGGCAACCATATTGGAAGACCCAGAAGAATGAGGAAAAAGAAAATGGACTGTTTATAATATTTCAAAAGGCCGAGAAAATTAAGGTCAGGACATAAAAATAAAAAAATGATAAAGAGCCCGTTTCTTATTATAGAACTTTGTTACATAAAGCTAAGAAAATTTAAAAGGAATCAAAGAATTGGTCCGATAATGCTTTATATAAACTGTGTTCCTTAAGCAAAATTACAAAGAAGTAAACGGAACGGTGATTAGATCACATGCCTCTTAATCATGGCGCGAATGTGATACGTGTCGGAATCTCGATGGATGAAACGATATCGGGAAGCCGAGCTCGGGGAGCAAAAAACAGAGTGAGTGTGAATAGCGAGAGCGAAAAACACTCACAAAGGATTAAGACCTTGAAGCAAATACTACAGGGCCTTTTTGTTTCCAGTGGCTTCGACTCTACTTCGACAAGCTCAGCACAGGCGCTCAGCCACCGGAATGAAACCACCGCCGAGATACCATCTTTTTAATCACTCCATTGTCTTCGCTAAAATACTTCTTTGTTTTTCCTCAGGTGTCTGCACTTTACTTACAAACCGGTTGGTGCTTTCCAACCATTCAAATAGCTTGTGAAGGGTCAGTTTCTGATGCGCGGCAATTTGCTCATCGGTAACAGTGTAATGAAAGCCCTTATGCTGGTTATCTTTGATGGGAAGGAGCTTGCTCATTATTTATTCAGCGGGTTATCGGCTTATTACATTTTATAGTTTCTCGGATTCTGCCGGGCATCTGCGAAAATGACCAATTCGATATTCCCTTTTTGAGTGACCCGATAAAACAGCAATGTTTTTCGTCTGATCACACATTTCCTAAGCTTCTTTTTGGATGAAACTTCCGGATACATTTCCGGGTTATCAGAAAGAGAAATTAATATTCGGTTGAGTTCAGTAAATAACTTTTCAATGACTTTCTTCTCCCATTTTGACTCAAGAAAGAAAATTAAATCATCAAACGATTTTCTGGCGGTGGGAGACCAGCTTATTTTCACTGGCATTACTATACATACTTGCCTTTATACTTCGCCATGACCTTTTCATTAGGGATACCTGCTCCGGAGTCCAGCTCTTTGAGCGCTTTTTCTATTTCTTCCTTTTGATCTTTGGTAAGAGTTTCCCAAAAATCAGTCGTCGTTTTTTTTGAAATAAAGGAGTAGATATCTTTTAGGGTCTTATTGTCATTGATGGTATCAATGGCTCTGAACAAGGTGTATTTTAACTCCGAGGTGCTCATGGCTTTACTTTTTCTATATCAAAGATAGTACATTTTGCTCAAAATCCTCTGAGATATTTACTTTGGGTGCCTCGCACAATAGTAGATGGTTGCAATTCCAAACAATTGTCACCTTTTCTCATTGAAGTTATTTATTTTCTAGAGGTATGAACGCTTTCAATTCATAAATTCTCCTGAACCCCTCCTCCAATTGGTTCGAGATGTCTGAAATCAGGGGAGCTCAAATAATAAAGGCGCACAATGTGCGCCTTTATTATTTGATGGAGGTTGGACTGGGCGAGAAGTGAAGCACAGCGGAATCCCGATGAGCAAAGCGATATCGGGAAGCCAAGCTCGGGGAGCAAAAGCGGAGTGAGTGTGTCCGCCTACGCATCAGCTTCGGCGGATAAAAAGAGCGAGAGCGAAAAACATTCACAAAGGATTAAGGCCTTAAAGCATTTGCTTCAGGGTCTTTTTGTTTTCGTTGATGGAGCGCACTTCGATGGCGCTCAGTGCAAGTAGTCGAAGCTACCATAAGGATATAACCAACACGAATTCACTCCTTCACAAAAACCACCTTCACGGTCATCCCTTTCAGACCAAGAGGTTTTGTCATGACCCGCCTAAAAAGGAGTTGTCTGACATAAAGGAAATGGATCCTGCAAGGCTATATTGGTTTACGCATCGGGAATAGATTCTCAGCGACAAAGATAGGGGTATTGGATTTATCGGAAGGTGATACAGGAACCTGTTTAGTTTTTCTATCTGGCTGCCTCCCCAACAGGATTTGGACTGGCAGCAGGAGCAATGAGGGAGTACCATGCGTGCGGCTCATTCGGCATCACCTTAATGATTCCCGGTGGTGAAAGTGCATCTTCCTTGATCAGCAGCGTATCTTTCCTCCCATTTAAAGCATCAAATGGCACAGCAAAGAGCTTGTAATAAATAGCACTTGTCGTTTTAGCGGTGGAGTCCTTGAAGCAACAGATGAGGCTTATATTCTGCGGGCTGAAGTAACCGGGCTCAATTGCAATCGGGCTAAACCGAAGAGTGGAGTCTGCTCTGAGTAGAAAAAAATAAAACTTTCTAACCCCGGACGAATAGTCCCAGCTGATGTAACTGATATTATGAATGTTTACCCCCTGAAATGTTTCAAGCCGGCAAACACCATCTCCGATAAGAATATCGCTGTTGGGTTTAATGCAGTTGGAATAATGCGGACCTTCCGGATTAAGACGGAAGGAACAAAGCATATTGAATAAAACTATTCCGAAAATTATTATGAGTTTTGATTTCATAACAATGTATTATATGGATGATCAACCGGTATCCGGTTTTTATCTCCGGAGAAAGATGAAATGAAAAACCGAGAGACGTGGTAAATGAGCATTGTGATAGCTATCGTTGCACTTTTTACAAAAAAAGCACCTCGGCAGAAAGTTTTGCAAGTAGCTCTTCTCTTCTTTTTGCGGATACATCCACCCGTGCTCCGTTGCTCATAATAACATACCCTCCGTCGGATCTGACATACTGAACAATTTTAGAAATGCTGATGAGATACGATCTGTGCACCCTGAAAAATCCGAATGGCGCTAAAAGATTATCGTACACCATCAAATTTTTACTGCTTACAATATTTTCTCCGGCCGAAGAATAGATAGTAGTATAAGGGCCGTCGGATTGAAGGAATATGATAGAATTAAGCTCCACCATGAAAATTCCGGAAGTGGAGTTAATCGCTATTTTCGTTTGTTTATTAATACTTTCCGGTAATACAGGACGATCAAACGGTTGAATATTTTGCATGAATGGAGTATTTTTAGGTACAGGTAAAAGGACTGTTTCCAGCTTCAGTTTATTTGATAATGAGTTTGTAGTTGTACAATTTATCGTTAGAGGTAGCGACAACAATATAACAGCCTGGCGCCAGGTCTTCCGTTTCTGTCAGTATAAAATTTCCCTGATCATTCACCGAAAGCAACATTCTGGATATACACTCCTGTCCGGCAGTATTGGTTAAAACAACCAGGATCTCCTGGTTGTTATAGCCTTCCGTTTCAATGTGAAGTTGGCCGGCATGTTCCAATGGATTGGGGTAGATATCCAGATTTTGTGTAGGCTTTATTTTAACAGGAGCAATAGCCAGTTCATGCTCACTTCCATTCAGATCGGTTTGCTTGAGGGAATAGTAAGATATACCCATGAAAGGTTCATAGTCTGTTTCCACATAGTATCGTGGTGAGGAGCTATTGCTGGAAGCGGCAGGAACATCGGTCAGTTTTTCAAAATGAATTCCATCCGGACTTTTTTCCAGCGTAAAAAAAGCATTGTTTGTTTCCGTGGCCGTTTCCCAATTCAGTTTCACCTTGTTTCCACAGGCAAGGGCTGTAAAGTCGACCAGCGTTATCGGAAGTGGTGCGCCGGCCAAACTCATATCAGTGGTACACAGATAAAATGTATTGTTTAACTCCGCTCCGCTTAAGGCTGTTCGGTTGGCTTCTGTGGCAACCGAATTGTTTGTTGCTGCCGCATAGGTGCCTACCACACTGCTGGCGAGACAGGAACCGACATCAGCCAGCACATTGCTCCCGAAACTAATGATGCCGCCTCCGTGTCTCAGATTTATGGTGTTTCCGGCGGGAGTGAAGCCATTGCCGCTGCTTAAGGTCCAATATGAATTGGTTTCGGTAACGATGGTGGTGCCTCCGTTCCAGGTGGGATCGACAAAAGAAACAAACGGAGATGCATTATCGGGAATATAAGTAAACGTTGCACTTATAGTGCCTCCTGCACTCAGGTTGCTGTTGTATCCCACCCAAACGGGACAATAATCACCCGACCAACCCATGGGGAGCAACCCTGTATTTGATGGTATGGCCAAACTGGACTGGGAAAACCAGCGTGTGAAGGTACCGCCGTAAACCCATCCGTTAGTTTGTGCCAGCACACCCGGGGTGCTTGCTGCGGTTCCGAGTGTTAGTGTGAGGTTGTTTAAATTGATTTGGCCCTGAGTGAGGGTAAGATTATTGACAACGAGATTGCTTGTAAGAAGTTCTATTCCACTGCCGGTATTATTTATCGTCAGATTATTGAATACATTTTCCAAACTGACGAAGGTGACGCTGCCAAGCTCTACTGTCTGTAAACCACTCCCGTTTAATATAACGGTGGAATTATTCTGATAGAAAGTGGTGTTGGCTTCTCCCATAAAATTACCTCCTGCCTGAATGGTATAACCGTTATTGGATGCATCCAGGATAGTTGTGGCAGTGTTGGCGGGGTTGTTTACCGACAAATTGTTGGAAACATAAAGGTTGCCACCAAGAGTCAGATAACATCCTCCTGATCCTGAAATAGCATTTACCGTGAAGTTGTAGAAAGTCATGAAAGAGGATGCACCCTGTCCGTTTACAATAGCGCTTCCTTCCTGGAAACACACGGTGGTGGTGTTTGTAAAGGCATCCACAGTACCTTGTACATAGGTCCAGTTGCCAAAAAAGGAAATAGTGCCTTTCAGCGTTAACTTCCCCGATGGTTTATTAATGGTGATACCCGGTAGAATACCTTGTCCTGCAGGAGAGGTGGTATTCATGGTCTGATTGCCGGAACCGTTTATGTTGATGGTTCCGCTGCCAACTCCATACGGATCGCCGGTAAAGGAGGTGTTGATATTGCCTTGTGCATTGATGGTTCCGGAATACAGGATGACGGTATTCGCTCCGGTCATGTTCGTTGTTCCCTGTACGGTCATACTGTTCACATTTGCATATACGTTTCCTGCTGCTGCCGATAAGGTGAGGTTATTCGCCACCGTGTTGGGGTTGGCAAAAGTTATGGTATTATAATTCCCGGAAATTAAAAGATTGTAGAAGGTAAAAGTACCGGTGACTGTAAATGCATTAACAGCGAGGGCAACTGTTCCGTTGTTAGGATTAAATCCGCCGCTCGAAAAAGTCACGGTATTTTCAAGGGTCAGCAGTCCACTGGTGCTTGTAAAAGTAGTTCCGGACAGGGTGAAATTTCCGGTAATGGTGATATTGTTGCTGCTGCCGGTAAATGTTCCCCCTGAAAATATGGCGTTGGAAGCTCCGATGGTGATGGAGTGGGTGCTTTGAGTGATGGTTCCGGAAAAGGTATTGTTTACGTTGATCCCTGCAATGTTTACCCCAATGTCCAGGGTGCAAGTGCCCAAGCCGTTCCCGTCAAAATTAGCAACATCGGATACTCCCGGAACACCTGCTCCGCCGCTTCCTCCGGAGAGTGAAGCCCAGTTTGCCGAAGCGTTCCAGTTGGATGGCCCGGAGGCAATCCAATAATAGTTCCCCCCCTGAACAAGACGTGGTAAGCAGAAGAGAATAAAGGTGATATATACTGACGTTTTGAGCCGCATACCGTATAAGTTTTGAGATGAACTATGTTGTTTTCGGGTTCTACTATACTATTTCAACAACATCCCATGCCCATTACCATACGGGCTCCACGTCATGCAATCAATATGTTTTAGGATTGCTAATTGATAGCAATATTAGTAAGCATCAAGAAATGAGTCAATGACATAAATATGTAGGTAGGGGCCTGTAAAGCTATTGCCGAAGAACTATGTGAAGGAGATGGGAATTGTGAATGCCAAAATCAACTGAAGGTTGAAGCAGATAAGAAATGATTAAAAATATAAGGGAAAAAGAGGGGAAGATGAAGTACTAAACCAACCGGTCCTTCATAGCCTTTGATATGGCTTCGGCCATAGAATTAACATGAAGCTTTTTATATACTCCTTTGATAAAATGACGGACAGTATCGATGCTTATTTGCAGCTCATGGGCTATCATTTTATAGCTGAATCCTTTGGTGAGGTATGATAAAACCTGTTGTTCACGGGGTGTTAAACCGGCCGTGTTTTTCGACTCTCCCGATACCTTGGTAAGCAGGGCCAGGGCTTTCTTGGCTACAACAGGGGTCATGGGAGCGCCACCTTCTTTTACATCCCGGATAGCCTCCATGATACGTTCCGGCAATGTCCCTTTCAGCAAATAACCGGAAGCTCCGGCCTGGATACAGTTAAAGATATTTTCATTGCTGTCGAAAATGGTAAGCATGAGCACCTCAATATCCTCAAAGTTGGATTTGATTTTCTTTAAGGCCTCGAGCCCTGATGTTTCCGGCATATCGATATCCATCAGGACAACATCCGGCTTACATGCTTTCATGTCTTCTATAACATCATTAGCCAGTTGCTTGGCACCAACTACCCGGAAATCCTTATACGCCTTTATCATCCATTGTAAAGACTGAAGAAGATCGGGATTATCCTCGTAAATAAATACGCTGATCGGTACTGGGGGTGTTATAGGTGGTTGACTCATAAATTCGATTCCCTGAAAATTAACTAAGCTATCGGGAAAACCAATCGCACACAAGTTCCACTTCCCAATTGACTGTCTATGTAAAGTATTCCATTCAGAAGCAGGGCCCTTTGCTCCATATTTTTCAATCCGTTACCCATCCTTACCCGGGTGGGATTAAACCCGATGCCCTTGTCGGTAATCCGTGTCTCTATCTTACCGTTTTGCGTAAATATGCATATTTCTGCGGACGGAGATTTGGAATACTTAACCAGGTTATTAATAGCCTCTTTAAATATAAGATAAAAATGCTTTTTTACCTCCATAGATAATTTTATCGTTTCCAGTTTCTCTTCCGCCTGAAAGCTATAATCAATCTCTTTAGGTTCCAGCGTGTCGGCAGCATGGGCTCTCATTTTGGCAAAAAGCGAGTCCATCCGGTCATTTTCAGGATGAATGGCCCAAACAAGATCCTTCATGGAATCAATCGTTCGGATTGAAGATTCTGATATTTTGTGAAAAAGAGATTGGGTTTCTTCCTGAAGAGATGAATCCATTTTCGTAGCCATATTGCTTAAAATAGAAATAGAGCTGAGTGAAGAACCGATATCATCATGCAGGTCTCTGGCCAGTCTTAACCGCAGTCGTTCGGTCTCCAACTTTCGCTGAATTCTAAGATAGTAAAAAGCAAACACAAGTCCAAAACCCATCAAACAACAAGCAATTAAAAACCAGGTTGTTTTCCAATAAGGGGTGGCGATGTAAATGCGGATGGGGTGTGCAGCCTCCACCCATACACCTTTCACATTCTGAGCCTTGAGGCGAAATGTATAATGTCCTCCCGGAAGATTTGTGTAATTGGCAAAATGAAGATTTCCACAGTAGTTCCAGTCGGTATCGAATCCCTCCAGCATATAGGCAAAATGATCCTGTTTTTCATTCAAAAAATCAAATGCTGAATACATAAATGAAATCACATTGTCTTTGTAACCCAGTGAAACGGTTTCATCCAGGTCGTGGAGATATCCCTTATTCATGATATTTACCGCGGTTACTTTGGGGTCAATTCCGGAAGGGGGAGGAGCAAGCGTTCCAGGATTAAAATAGAGCAACTCATTGTCTCCGCCGAAATAAATATTGCCTTTCTGATCAGCGCATCCCGCTATGCCCATCACATCCAGAAATTTATCTCCGTAGCTGTAGTTGAGAAACTCCTGTGTTGTCATGTCCCAGCTGGTAAATCCGCTTCCTGTGGCAAGCCATAATTTATTATGATCGCTTATCACAATTTTCCGGATGAGATTATCTCCAGGTCGCCGGGGATTGCGGATGGCTTCAAACTTTTTGTTTCGGGCATGATAGACAATCAGCCCATCGGATTGGGTAGCGATGTATACATCGCCGTTGGTGTCACAAACGATATCATTGATCCGGCTTCTGCCCATGATTTCGTTTTTTGTATCCTTAGCACCGTTCCATATAACACTGTCGGACTTATGAGGTATGCGGTAAAACTCCCCGTCATAGGTGCCAAACCATTTATTGTCATACTTATCTATATTCATGCACCGGATATAATTCCGGTGAACGGAATTGAATAAAGAATCTCTCTTAAAATAATGTTTCCCTTCATGCGTGGAGAGATTATAACTGAATACATCTCCGGGAAAGGTGGCAAACCAATAGGTGCCATCTTTTTCTCTGGCAATGCTTCTGGGAGTCTTTGCATATAATTCCTGAATTTCAGGATTTCGAAATCGGGTGGTATCAAACAGATGCGTGTTTATATCAAATCGGATAAACCCTCCTGAGCGTATGCCCAAAAACAAGGTATCGTTCGAATTGAAAATGGTGAAAACATTGTTCTTGTATACCTGAGAAGGAGGATATGGAGGAACATAAAGTGAAAATCGTTTACTCCCGGCATTATATTCAATCAACCCGGTTGATGTTCCAAGCCAGATATGTCCGTTTTTATCTGCACACATAGATACGACGGAGAAATCGCCGTAGTGTGATAAGTCCCAGCTTGAGGAAGAAGACCAGTGAAATCCCCATTCCCAGGTGTTAAACATATCAGGACCTTTTTCTGTACCCAACCACACGTTGTTTTGCTTATCCCTGAATACACACCAGACACTATTGGCAGAGAGGCTGAATGCATTGGAAACATCATTAAAATAATTGATAAATTTTCCGGTGTTTGTATTCAGTAAAAACACTCCCCCTCCGTTCTTTATACCGGATCCGAAAGCGGTTCCAGCCATCAGTGTGGAATCGTTCAGCTTGCCCAGCGATAAGATGTCAAAGGAATTCACGATGTTGGTATCCAGACAATATTCCTTAGTCCGGAACGACCGGCTGTCCATCTTATAGATTTTTTTCGCTCTGGAATCACCCAGCCATAGTGTTTCCTGATCGTCGAGATAGAGCGATGCAAGCAAATTCTGAGTAGCGAGAAAATGACGGGAGACAGGCTTAAACACTTTTCCGTAATTATCCGTATAAAGAATGAGTGAATCCAGCATAACAAAAACCCTACCGGAATGAGTACAGCAGATGCCTTGGGCAAGGGGGCCTGATGATTTTTGCGAGAAGAGTTTTGTAAGCGAAAAAGATGGGTTCTCTGGCTGTGTGGTATATATTCCGGTAATAGTGGAAACCCAAAGAGTGCCCTTGTTATCCTCCAGAATGTTGGTGATATAATTGGACCCTACCCGTGACGACCATTTGTCAAAGTAATAACTGGTGAATTTTTTCTTAATGGGATCAAAGCGGCTCAGGCCATAGAATGTGCCTGCCCAGATGGCATGTGTGTGATCTTCGAACAGGCAGATGATTAAATTGTTAGCGAGGGAACCGGAGTCTGCTGCCGAATGCATATAGGTTACAACTTCATTGCCATCATAACGGCAAAGCCCGCCCCGTGTACCAAACCAGAGATATCCTTTACTATCCTGGATAATGCAATGAACAGCTCTGTCCTGCGGTCCGCCACCCAGACTCAGGTGATTAAACCGTATTTCATTCTGAGCATTCATGCAGAGCGTGAGGATGAAAAGCTCCAGCATAAAAACCAAACGGAATGTGGCTTTCATACCAGTAAATCTAACTAAAATTATCTTGTTGAAGCCTTGGAAGCAGGATCGTTTTTTTTTAAAAATGAAATACAAAGCAGAAAAGGAATACTACATATTTATGTAGTACCCCGGGAATTTAGTTTGAATTATGGCAAACCAGTGCCTTCACCTTTTGTTTCTTTCCCGGAGTTTGGAAGGAAGTCGTGCATCATCAGGTCTTGCTTCGGGTTGCAACATTACCGGGCTGCCCATGACAAATATCCTGGCCGAACGGGCTTCTAAGGCACTCAAAGCAAATAGTTGAAATCAGAATTTGAATGAATTCATATTCTTTATTTCGTTACCTGAAGATTTCGTCTGCAACCTCAGCCAGTTCCTCCGCTGCGTCGGTTCCTGCAATGTCAGCTATCCGGTCATAAATAAGGGTCACCCATTTTTCTATTAGTTTGACATCCTCATCGGTTTCTACAATAGACATAGCTGAAATTGGTTCCTTGTTTTCATAAAACGAATCATAAATCTTTCTTACTTCACCTGTCTTTGTTGCTTTGCAAAGCCCTTCAATAAGTGTTTTAAAGTCATCTTTTGTAGGAAGGGGGAGCGTTTTACAGGTGTCTTTCTTTGTTGTTTTGGCCGATTTTTGGTTTTTCTTTTCATACCGTTCAATGCCGAACATGGCAAGGAATTCTTCCAGGTCAAATAATTGTTCCTCGGCAAGCTTAAAGTACTCTTCCGCTTTTTCAGCATCGGCCTTAATTTCCTGCCCCATTTTATACATGACGCCCAGGGTGGCGCTGGCTTTTCCATTCCCTGCCTTCGATGCTCTTTCATACCATTTTACAGACTCATCCATATCCTGTTTTACACCATTACCAGTGGCATAGAATGAAGCCATATTAAAACAGGCCCTGTAGTGGCCTTTCTCGGCGGCTTTTTTGCACCATTCCAGTGCTACTTTATTATCCTGCTTTACGCCTCCCTGCCCGGTTGAATGATATACATAGAGTTCGAACATGGCATCGGTATTTCCAAGTGCCACTGCTTTTGTATGGTAGTCGAGGGCTTTTTTCAGGTCTTGTTCAAGCCACCATTCACCGTTAAAATGAAGTAAGCCGAGTTCATAGAGTGCGGGTGCGTAGCCCATTTCACCCAGTTTGTCATATATCTTTATATAAATCCCCAGCGTTTCTTCTCCAAAAAACGGGGCCGACTTCAATACATTATAATTATACTTTGAGTCGTTGAAGATTTTTTCAGGGGAATGAGGCGCAAAGCTTCCCTTCTCATACATTTTTTGTAAATCCTCTGCTTGTAAAATGTCTGTTTTTTTATTTTTCATGGCGTTTGTTTATTGAGGAGTAATTCTGCTTTCATATTCTGCATACTAAAATAAGAACATTCGTTGGCTCCGTTCATGACCTTGTATAAACCGCTATTCTATTCCCTGGCCCTGCATAAATTTCACATGGGTGCCTTTGGTGTAAATGATTTTAACGGTTGCTTTGCTGCCGGGTTTGAGCCCCAGCTTTTTGGTATCCACATTGATCGGACTGGTTGATGTGTTATAGACAGGGGTATCGTTTATCGTAAACTTTTGGATAAAGCCTCCGTTGTATGTAACAGTAATCCGGCCCATTTTATTAATCCGGCCGCTGGTTACCGTGGAATCTAACACAAGGACCCGTTTGCGCGGAGCTCTTGTTAACGTGTCAACGACTTTACCGCTTTTATCAATGCTCAATACGTTACCGTCCAGATAAGCTTTGGCAACACCTTTTTCAAAATTGCCCACATTTTCATAACGGCAGGGAATGGCTTCTTTTCCTGTTGTATTGATAAATCCCCAGGCTATGGTTTCCTTGGTACCATCGCTGGTATGTTTGTTCCAGCTGGTATCAATGGCCACCGCAGCCATGCCTTCTGTAAAATCTGCTGCCGATGAATATTTCGGAGCTGTGATTACCTTACCCGTTTTATCAATGAACTCGTATTTTTTCTCCACCACCACGCGTGCAAAGCCTCCGGCAAAATCCACCATTTGTCCTGATTTGAAATCAAACTTCATAGGAATAACCACCGCGCCCTTTGTATTGATAAATCCAAGTTTATCCCCAACCACAACAGAAATCAATCCCTCTGCAACATCCCCTATGCCATCATACTTACAGGGAATAACCACCGCGCCTGATTTATTGATCAGACCGTATTTGTATTGTCCGTTTGCTCCGTTCATGCCTACCGTGGCATAGCCATTACCGAATATGTTGGCATAATCGAACTTGAAAGGAATCACTGTTACTCCCTGCTCATTGATAAACCCCCATTTCTCACCTGTTTTTACCGGAGCCAGTCCTTCTTCAAAATAAAGAGCATCGTCATATTTCGGAGGAATGCTGAATATCCCACCATTAGCATCATAGCCGTATCCATATTTATAATCTTTGCGTATGGGCTTTAATTTATGCTCATCCTGAGCAAATAAGGAAGTGCCGAATAACAGTGCGATGAATAGTATGAGGAGATGTTTTTTCATGGTAGTTTATGTTTAGATTTCATGACTATATTAAAATCAATTTTATAGGCTTTATACTATAAGGATTACTTATTCTCTTTTGCCGACCCTTTTACAATCGCATAAATCTTATTTGCCATATCAGCGCTGTAAGCGGAACCGCGCACGCTGAAATTACTCAGCGGACGTACATCCATGACCGAATAAAAAGCTCCGTCGGGCTTGCCAATGATATAGGCAAAATGTACTTCCGGTTCATAGGTGGTGCCGTTGACTTCGGTTTTCATTTGCTCGGTATAAACCATCCCGTTGCTTTCTTCGGCCAGGGTTTTTCCATTCATATAGCTCTGGCCTTTTATGGTGAGTCCTTTTATATCATCCAATGCTTCTTTAGCGGTTGATACGGCAGGAGCGCTTACCGTAATAATGTAGAAGTCGCTTACATGAATATCAACTCCGCCATTTCCATTTTTTTCCAGAATAGCGTCTTTCGGCACTTTCATGGAAATATGGATGAGGGGTGCCACGGTGCTGAGGTCTTTCATTTGCCAGTCGGCTTCGTTGATAGTCATGGTTGGGGCAGAAGCGGAAGTTGAACCTGCGGAAGACGCCATTTGTGCTGAACTTCCCTTGGCGCTGTCTGCTGCCGGTAAGCTTCCGTTGGTGGAAGATCCTCCACAGGAAGTGAGCAATAAAATGGTAAGGACGGAGAGACCGGATAAGATTGATTTCATGTTTTTGGGTTTTAAGTCGTTGTGAATAGTTTTATGGTGATTGACGAAGCAAAACTATATCCATGTCAAGGCCTTACCTAATATGTAGGGTAGACAACGAGGTGGACAATGAAGATAGGTGTTGATTGTCAGACAGATGCAGCTATGTCATCGATGCTGTCTTCTTCGGATAAACCGAGCTTTTTTCTCAGCCGGTAGCGGGTCTTTTTTATGGTATCGGCCGATACGGCTAAAATAACGGCCATTTGTTTGGTGTCTAATTTCAATTTGGTTAAACACACCAATCTTATTTCTGCCTGGGTCAGATCGGGCAGTTTTTCTTTCAGGCGGATAAAGAATCCTTTATAAGCCTGTTCAAAGAGGTCCTTAAATTTATTCCAGTCGTCTTCGGTCAGAATGGTGGCTTTATTTAAACTTTCCAGGTGCGCTATGCGGTTTTCATCTATTTCTTTTGCCTTCAGTATTTTAAGGTTTTCCATATCCAGCTTAAACTGTTCCAGCAATTCATTCTTTTCTACGATGTTCTTTACATAATCATCGAGCATAATCCGGGCATTGGCCAGTTCATCTTCGGCCCGTTGCTTTTCCAGTTTTAACACATTGTTTTGTTGTTGCGAGAGCTCCATGTTTTTCTCAAAAAGCATTTTGTCTTTTTTGCGCTTTAGCTGATACCTGTTTATATAGAGTACCGCCAGTATGGCTGTGAGTATGGCTATAACAATGGCGCTGTCGGTAATAATGCTCTTTCGGCTTATTTCGGCTTTTCGTATGATGTTTGCTTTTTCCTGAACGGAGGCTAAGGAATCATCTCTTCGTTCGTATTCGAAGGTTACCTCCATACGGGTCATCTTTTTTACGCTTTCCTGGTTTATCATGCTGTCGCGGTAAACGACATAGTTCTTATAATCTTCCAATGCTTTTTTGTAATTGCCTTCAGCGCTATCCAGCGAGGCCATACTGGTGTATATAAACTGGATGTCATCTTTACCGCCTATATCTTTCGACAGGGTAAGAGCCGAATCGAGGTATGTTTGGGCGAGTTTATAATTCCTGAGTTTCAGATAGCCACTTCCGATATTTGAATAGGAAGTGGTGATAAACCGTTTATCTCCGATCTGTCTCAGCGTTGGTAAGGCTTTGAAATAGTATTCAAGTGCCCGGGTAGAATTGCCCCTGTTGCGGTAGTTATTACCAATATTGCAAAGGCTTATACCCACACCGTCTTTGTCGCCTATGCTTTCAGCTATAGTCAGTGCTTTTTGAAAATACACCAGGGCCGAATCATTCTGGTGCTGGTCAGCATAAATAGAGCCCAGGTTACTCAGGCAATTACCGATGTTTGCTTTGTCGCCCATGGCCATGCCCAGACTTAATGCATTAAAATAGTATTCATGCGCTTTTGTGTAATTGGCCTGTACATAATAAATACTGCCTATATTGATCAGCACGTCTTCCACCTGATTTTTGTTGCCGCTTTTCTGATCCATGGCAAGGGCTTTAAAATAGCAGTCCAGCGCTTTTGGAAAGTTACCCTGGGTATAATAAATAATTCCCAGGTTGCCCAGGTTTCGGGCCACCCCGTCCTGGTCTCCTATTTCATTGGTTATGGTAATGGCTTTATTATAATAGTCGAGCGATTTGATGTAGTTTCCCTGTGAGGCATAGGCATTTCCCATATTGCCAAGATCGGTTGCAATCCCTTTTTTGTTGCCAATCTGTGTGTCTATGACCAATGCTGCCGAATCATATTCCAGGGTCTTTGTAAAATTCCCCTGTTCAAAATATACGTTGGCTATATTTCCCAGATCGTCGGCGCTGCCCTGCTTGTCGTTGTTTTGTTTGCTTATGGCCAAAGCTTTCAGATCGAATTTTAAAGCTTCCGCATACTTCCCTTCATTATTATAAACATTACCAATGTTCCGGAAAGCAATAGCGATTCCTTTCTTATATCCCAGCTTTTCAGCCAATGCTTGTGCCGTGCTGGCATATATCATGGACGTATCGTAATTCCCGGCTCTTCTGAGCTTGGCACTTAAAAGATTCAGGGTGTTTACTTTGCCGGTATCCTGAGCCTGGATTTTTAAAGCATGACGAAGAGAATCTATGGTATGCGGCTGTGCAAGAAGTGAAATGTGAATAATGAAAAGGGAAGAGAGAGAAAATAGTTTCTTCATCGTACGGAGTTCATATTCCATTCATGGAAAGCAAGCTGATGCGATCGTGATAAATCAGGGTATGGTAAAATTAATTTGTGTGGACACATTGGCTGTCCCTAAAGGACTTAATGTAAATGTCGTATTGGCTGTACTTATCCAGTCTCCGCTGCCATAGGTGCCGGTACCGGCATTATCATACAAGGCATAATAATAATATGTGCCTGGATGCATGAGGGTAAATGAATAACTGGTGCTGGTGGATGATAACGTTACATAACGCGATCTGTATTTAAGATTGGCGCTGAGAAAAGTGGCACCTGAAAACAAAGGCTGGGTAGTGATAATCATCAATACCTTTTTGGAAGAAGAAGGAGTGTATGACGGAGCAAATGTAAAGGAGGCGGTGGTGGTACCCAGATAAGGTTGTATGGTATCGGGGTAAGGATCGCCCGAGGGCGGGCCCGAAGGAGCAAAATAAACCGCTTCGGCTACCGATGCAAAAGCATTGGTAAAATCTTTCGTCAGTGTTTTCTGGGGATAGGAAAAATGAGTGATGGCATTGCTGCAGGATGTGGTATCCTGAAGCTGGGCGCTCCAGGTCATGTGAGGAGTGGGACTTGGCTGCGTATTGCTTTGATTGGTAAATGTAAGGAGATACATACTGTCGGCCCTGAAAATAATATTTGTATAGGCCCTCTTCTTTCCTTTAACCGCTTCGGCAAAACGATAGAAAGATCCATGACTTGTTTCCGAAACACTGTCTGCTACGAAATAAGAAACCCGTTGCATGCCGTTAAAATTACCTCCGTTGCGGAAAGCTACTTTATACTGGTTTTCATATTTCACAATAAAGAAAGACATGAATATTTTATTCAAAGTATCCAGCTCGTTCTTGGCCGAAACCTGGTTTCCCGATATAGGTCTGAAATCAACAATCCACTGAGGATATCCACCCAGTGGAGTGGTGGAGGTAACGGGGCCGTTCCAGATTCCGCTTACCTTTTGCAGGATACCATATCCATAGGTATTGCTTATATCCGGACCCGGAGGAGGGGTTGTTGTTGTGGTAGTTCCTGATTCCTTGCGTTTGCAGGAAGATGTAATAAGTATAAGCAGGAGTAGGAATCCCGCAAGCCTGGGAATAATTGCCGATCTGGTATGCATGATGCAGGTGTATTGGTTCTGTAGAAGACCAAAGGTATAAAATCACACCTTTTGAGTTGTAATTCCGGTTAATTCTAATGTTATGTTTTTAGTCTTTATGAAAGCCACCGGTAAAGAAACAGTTTTCCGTATATTTGAAAAGAGCGCAATAAACCCTAATCATGAATACAATTCAAATCAAGACAGATGGCGTCTGTGTTTATCTGGTCGGGAAAGTTGCGTCCAGCAGGATTGCCCGGGTGTTGCTTTGTTTTATAGGTTTATCCCTGGTTACAGGCATCGCCTTGACAATATTTTCCAAAGGCGATTTGCAAAGCGGGGGAACGGTTCTGATTGTGATAGGCGTTTTGGGGACACTCTTGTCCAAGTATTTATTATGGAACGCGTTTGGAGAAGAAATAATCTCGTTCAGCACAAAGACAATTGTAAGTCAATACAATTATGGGATTATTCAGTCTGCCAAAAAAGTGATGGAACATGGGGGCAGACTCGCATTTCATTTTGAAGTGATGCGGGAAGAAGACGGTATAAAAGAAGGACTGGTTCATTTTCAGGGGTATGATAAAAACAACCAGCCTATTCCTTTATTCCGGACAACCGTATATATGAGTGAGAAAGAATGCAATATACTGATTGAGAAAATCCAAATAGTGTTTGAACGCGATCCGGTGAAGATGGCGCCTCCGATATGGAATTGATTTCCCTTCCGGTGGCTGAGTAACTTTCCTTCCGGTGGTTGAGCGAAGTCGAAATCAACGATAACTAGGATTCGACTCCGCTCAGCCACCAGCTTTCCTGACAAATTGTCGCCAAATATTATTCCGAAACTTCAAAACAGGTGGTGTATCTATAGTAGGACACTCTCCATCTAAAGGAAAAGACTATTTTCCTTTAGGTAGAGTGTCTTTTCCTTTACCGATTGTATCTCCTCGTGAAGAGAATGTGTCTTTTTTGTCACAAATTCTGACAATTTATTCATGAATTTGTCCTTTCGGTACACGAAGAGCATCTCGAGGTAAAAGAAGACGAACATTTCCTTCGCCGATTGTATCTAAAGGTTCACGAATACTGTCAATCTGTCCGAAAATAGCATCTAAATTCACGAATAGAGTATGTAGGCTCTCACGAACAGGTGCTATAGCTAAAGGAGGAGACTCTCCAGCTAAAGGAAAAGAGTGTATGGCTAAAGGAAGAGATACAATTCGTGAAGGAGGAGGAGGTATCTGCGAACCTGGAGGTGGTATCGGCGTACCTGGAGATACAATTCGTGAACCTGGAGATAGTAAATGCGAAGCTTTAGTACAAATCGGTGCAGCCGGAGATAGGATTTGTGTACGTATAGGTGGTAAAGGTGAAGGTGTTGTACCGATCGGTGAAGGAGGACATGCAATTTGTAAAGGTGGAGGTGGTATCGGTGGATGAAGAGTTGGTACCAGTGTACCTTTTGTATGTATGGGTGAGCATACACATTGTCATTCTGAACAGAAGGGCAGGGCAGGTGAACGAGGGTGAAGAATCTGTTGGTGTATTGGCTCGCTCTGTATAACCATGATGGTTTTATGTTCATGTAGTATGTTCCACTACAAACGGGTTTTGTACCCCTACAAAACAACCCCACGAAGTACTATACACAAAACTTTTCCTTAAGCCTTCCTTTGTGGTGTAATCAAAAACAACACTACAACATGAAACATATACCAACTAAAAGAAAACTGGCCCACGGCGCACTCGTTATGGCCATGATCCTGAGCATTTGCTTTCAATACTGCATGAGCAGGCATTTGAGAAACCAGGAGAATTGCTGTTTAAAAATTCACGGGGTGATATTAACCGACAACGGGCCCGTTGGCAAAAACGTTCATGTCCGGCTATTGGATGGGAACAAGCCTGTTGATTCTATCCTGATCGGCACAGACGGATATTATGAGTTTACCCTGAAAAAAAACAAGGAATATATCATCCGGGCCGGTAATTCAGGATGTCAGGCAAAAGAAGTATGTGTGTGTACACGGCTACCGGAAAATTGTGTACCCGATACCTCCAAACCTTTTTGCATGGACTTAATACGAGTAAGCGAAAAGAAATGTGAAGCAATGCCGGCACATGACCTGGGACTGCCCGAAGCGCTTGTCTGTTACGATACAACAGGTGCATGCTTCCGGTATGATTCAAAATATTCCGCTTTCATCCAAAAACAACATTCCAATAAACTTGCTCAACTGTAATAACCCCATAAACTCTTTTACCATGAAAACTTCAAACTCTACTTTCTGCGAAAAATACCAAAACATGGGTAGTTCATTCTGGATCATGTATGGCTGTCTTATTCTGTTTGTTTTGCTGCTGATGACAGCAAGCATATTCGGTCAGTCTAATCAGGGAAAACAGATAGGTGTGGGACTTTATTCCCAGGTAAGTGCTGATGGATACGGGCTTACTAATCTGCCCACCGTTTATATTCGCAATAAGCAGGAGGTGCTATTTGCCGGCATAGCGCTCCAGAAATGTTTGCATACCCCTTCCGGAATAAAGATCGGCTACAGTTATACCGTTAATAATCCCTACGATCAATATGGATTTGCGCGCACTTCGGAGTTTTATTTTTATGCCGATCTGGGGTATAATCTGAGAGCGAAGATGGGAGATGCAACATTACGTGATGAGTATACTGCCGATGCACAAGCTGCCGAAATCAATGTCTCTTCTCTGCGTTTTAATTCCGTAGAGGGTTATGCAGGATTTGGTGTGCGCCGTATATTTCTGAAACATTTCAGCTGGGACACTTCTCTTGGGTTTGGAGGATATTATTCCCTGGATTTTCCGGATAAGTTCAGACTCTATTACAGCCAGGCATCGCTTGGTCTTCAGCTCCGTACCGGCATAACCTATACCCTTTCCAGATAAGGAGCGGTTATTCCAGAAGCCCGTTATCCAACGCATACCGGGTAAGCTCCGCATTATTGGTGAAATGCATTTTTTCAAGAACCCTGGTGCGGTATGTACTGATAGTATTCACACTTAAAAAGATCTCGGATGCAATTTCAGAAACAGTTTTTCCGGCAGCCAGCAACTGAAAAACCTGCATCTCCCGATCCGAAAGAAACTCATGAGGCGGTTTCTCCGTCTGGCCCAGACCATCGGCCAGCTTTTCTGCCAGTGATGCTGTAATATATTTTTTGCCAGACAAGACTTTACGAACCGCATTCACCAACTCTTCCGTTGCACTATTTTTGTTCAGAAAACCGGATGCTCCGGCTTTCAATACACGCAGGGCAAATTGCTCTTCGGGATGCATGCTCAGCATCAGGATAGGGGCCTTAATACCATCCAAACGCAGCTGTTTAAGAATCTCTACCCCGTTTCTTCCGGGCATGCTTATATCCAGTAGTATAAAATCCCAAACTTTCCCCTTTATCTTTTCATAAACCTGGGCGCTATCTGATGCTTCCGTAATATCTGCTGAAATATATTCCTCCTTCAGGAGCATAGCAAGACCTTTACGGACTATGGCATGGTCATCGGCTATCAGGATATTCATAATGACTATTTAGTTGGGTTGGTAAAGCTTACGTACCGGACCTGTTCAGACATCCGGTTATTCAAAGATATTATTATTCCTGTGATTGTCAACCTGCAAATGCTCCCAGTAGCCATTTGTAGGGTATTCTCCTACACAACATAGGCGCATTGCTTTACAGAAATCTCTTTGGAATGGGCGTTCATTTGTATGGTACTAATTAAAACACCAACTTATGAAAAACACCTTCCACCCCATCCGTATCACCAATATACTGGAGATTATTCTGATCCTGCTGTTTATTCTGTTGTTCCTGTTTCCCTTTGTGAGCCAGGGTCAATCTGCCAGACAGGAGCCTCCCAAATCCATCAAACATCAGCAGTTCCGCTTAAATCGATATGTGGTAATGGGGTCAGCTACCCTCATTTCGGGAGCACTCGATGGCACCCTGGAAAGCATCAAGTTCCATTATGAAGATGGCTTTAGGGCCAGGTTTAAAAGCATGGACGACCAGTTCTGGAACCCTGATCTGAGCTGGAAGAACAAATATAAAGATGGAAACGCGGCACTGGGTCCCAAATTCTATGGCAGCACCACCCTGTTTGTTTGTACCACCGATGCCTATCATGCCTTACGTACCGCTAAAAATGCCGTGAACACATTCACAGTCATTTATTATTTCGATAAGCAGGGGCGTAATGCCATCACCAGGAGTGGTTTTAAACAAGCCATAGTAGATGCATTGGTTCTGTCCCTTATCCGGAACATAGGATTTGAGCTTACCTACGGATACCTGTTCCAGCAAAGAGGAGCCTATTAAATTATTTCGCACAAATCATTCAACCACACCCTGCCATGTACACCGTAGAAAATATACTGAAAATGATTTTGGAAAACAGCACCGATCATATGGTCTTATTGGATCCATCCTGTAAGGTGATCTGTTTTAACCAGGAAATGAAAAACACCGTGTCTCGTTTTTCGTCCAGTGAACTGAAAGAAGGGGATGATTATCGTGGTTTCGTTTTCGGATTAAGCGCGGACTCCTTTTCAGATCTTTTCAATAAGGCCCTTAACGGAGAATCCGTTTCCTGTGAACAGGAAGCTGTTGCGAGGCATTTTTCCATCTGGTTCCGGTATAAGTTTAGCCCTATCCTGGATAGCAATAAACAAACACTTGGAGTATCCGTAGTGGCTGTCAATATTAATGACTGTAAACGGATGCAGTTAGAAAACAAAAAGGTGATTGCCGAGCTGAATGAGCGAAACAATGCGCTGGAACAGTTTGCACACATCGTGTCTCACGGTATCCGCTCCCCGCTGGCAAGCATGCTGGGATTGTCCAATTTGCTGGAAAATGATCTGGAACCTGCTGAAAGAGCATACTGTCTGGCAGGAATTAAGAAATCGGCCGAGATCCTGAATGCAATGACCGTTGATTTAAATGCTGTTTTGCAGGTTAAAAAAGAAGTTATCCTGGAAGAAGTTCAGGAGATCTGCAGCGAATTGATCTTAGAAGCCGAAGTCACCGATAGCAGCAATTTCCAGGAAGCCTTGAAAAATGTATTCATCCGGATCTGTGCTCCTATCAATTTTCAAAACCATATTCCCACCCGAATGAAGCTCGTACGCAAAGAAATTATATACAAAATGCGGGTCTGGTCGGGGAAAAGAGATGATTGGATAATTCGGAGTTATAGTAGCAATGGAACCCTGGTTGATCTGGTTCGGCACAGCTGTCAGTTATTAGGAGAGCTCAGCGTTTGGATGTTTCGTGATAGGCAACTGGAGCGTTACACAGGTTCCGTTTTCAGGCAGGTTTTGGATTGAAAAACTGCCGTTCAAAATAAGTGCACGTTCTTTCATGCCCAACAGTCCGAGTGATGTTTTATTGTTTTTACGTTCTTCGCTTATTCCCTTTCCATTGTCTTTTATTTCCAGTATCAGCATATCGCCTTGTTCCACAAGCCGGCTTTCCACTTTTTTAGCCTGGGCATGCCGGGTTACATTGGTAAGGGATTCCTGAAAAATCCGGAATACGGCTGTGCTGATGTCTTTTTCGTAATTCTCCGAAGCGTCCTT
Source organism: Bacteroidota bacterium (assembly GCA_013288325.1). GTDB lineage: Bacteria > Bacteroidota > Bacteroidia > Palsa-965 > Palsa-965 > Palsa-965. The sequence continues at coordinate 33,671 of JABDCB010000007.1, read as the reverse complement.
TGTATCTACCGTGCATTCAATACCTGTTCTTTTTTCAAACTCTCCGGCCTGCCATTCTATGGCGGCAGCCAGACCCAGATCATCGAGTACACCGGGACGTAATTCCGTAGCAATCCTCCTCACCGTTTGAATCGTATTATCAATGAGTTTCATCATGTCTTCAGCCTGCTGTACGGTTTCAGGTAATGTACGTTCGTATTTTTTCTTCAGCGACATCACATCCATTTTTAATCCCGTTAGCTGCTGCCCTAATTCGTCATGAATTTCCCGGGCTATACTTGTTCTTTCCTCTTCCCTGATACTTTGTAAATGGGAGGAAAGAAGACGCAACCGTCCATTCATTTCTTTCATTTCGTCCTGGGCATTCTTTCGTTCGGTAATATTCCGGAAGTTTATTACGATCGCGTTTACACTTTCATTGTTCAGGAGGTTGGTGATAGAACCTTCTATCCAGATGAAACCTCCGTTTTTGTGGAGGATACGCAACTCAAAAGGAATAGGGCTGCCGGGAGACGACAGGACCTCTTTAATCAGTATCCTGCACATATTCAGGTCATCGGTATGAATCAATTCCAGAATAGTTTTATTTTGGAGTTCATCAATGGAAAAACCGCCTGTGCGCTTGAAGGAAGGACTCTGATAAATGATTTCGAGATTTGTGTTGACCAGAATAATGGTGTCACTGATATTTTCAATCAGCGCTCTGTTTCGTTCATCACTCTGAGCAAGGGCCAGCTGTGTTTTTTTCTGTTCCGTAATATCTCTGACCGCTCCGAGTATAAAATTTTTGCCACCCATATTACAAATACTGGTGGAAAGAGAAACCAGGATAAGGGTACCGTCTTTTTGCCGGCCTGTAGCTTCCAGATCCTGTACCTGTCCATGCTCCTTCAGGGCAGCAATCATCCGGATACGATCATTCGGATCATGATATATGTTTAAATCTGCGAAGGTTTTCCCTTCACATTCTTCCCGGGTATAGCCGAATATATTATAAAACACATCATTGGCCTCTATCAATCTCCCTTCATCCATGGAAGCAATATAATAGCCATCCATGCCGGTCATGAAGGCATACCTGAATTTTTCTTCACTCTCCCGGATCTTTACTTCCGCTTCTTTACTTGCAGTGAGATCAATAGAATACGTGGAAATGCCGGTCACTATTCCGTCCGTAATAACAGGGTTAAACGAGCTTCGGAAACAAACCCGGTTACCATTTCGGATATAATCCACTTCAACTACCTCTTTAATTCCTTTCAGAACGCGATCCAGCATCTCATGTCTTGCGTTTTTTAATTCCGGAGGAAGAAAGTCGTATACCTCCTCACCCACATAAGGAGTGTGTCCCGACAGTAGCTTATGGTCCTCCACAAACTTTGCATTAAACAGGAGATATTTTTTATTCGTGTCGAGCAGACTGGCGGATCCTTCAGCATTTTCAAAGAAGGCAGTAAGCTGTGATTCCCTTTGTTTTGTTTTTGTTTCCGCCTCTTTACGGCTGGTAATATCCACATTGATGGTTATGGCTCCGACAATTTTTTTGTTGGCATCCTTTAGGGGTATCGAGGAATTGAGAATGATTTTATGACTTTTATCAAAACATTCAATTTCTATTTCCTGGTTTAAAACAGGTTTACCTTCTGCCAGAGAAATAGCGGCGCCCCACTGGTGATTTTCCACTTCTTTGTCTGTTTCCGTAAACCAGGCCTTATATTGATTATAGTCCTCAGTGCCCACATATCTTATCCCTTTCCACATTTCTTTTCCTGCAGGGTTTACAGACAGGATATTTCCCTTTTCATCCAGAACCCAGACGCCTACCGGTAAATTGTCCAGAACCATGGTGAGCAACCTTTCATTGGAACTGATCTCATCCAGCATTTGGTCAAAAGCGGTTCCCAGCTGGCTTATCTCCTCGCTACCGGAAGATCCTACTCTCACATCGCGGTTACCCGCTTTAATCTTTTCGGCGGCAGTCACCAGTTTTTGAAGACCCCTGCTAAGCCCTGCAGAAATAATGATTGCAAACAGAATAGCCACGATAAGACTGATGATGATGTACAACAGAGCCTTTTGTCTTATTTCGGTAATGTTGGGGTTAATGTATTTTTGGGAAATACCGATTCTGGCCCATCCCACAATTTCATTGTGGTTGGTAATGGGAGAAGCTACATCCAGCACATTATCGTCTTCTAAAAGTATTTGTGTGGTATTCAGTGGTTTTAATTTAGCGCTTACCGTATCTGTAGCTTTCAGCCCGAGATATTTTTTATCGGTATGAGCCAATACAGTGCCATCATCGGAGGTTACGATTGCATATTGAAGGTTGGGAATCTCTTTATAGGAGGCTACTAATTTCTGAAGACGGGCAAGTTCATAAGAAATTATATACGTATTGGCCGTACTGGCCAAATTAATTGATAGTCCAATGGCCTGGTCGTGATTCAATTTCAGGAAAAAATTTTTCTGCCTGTTTATCATTTGTAAACCAAACGAGAACATCAATACGACGTTAACGATGGTAATACCCAGGATTAACTGAGAACGTAAACTGGTAAGCCTTAGTTTTTTGAGTATTTCTTTAGCCAGCATTTAAGAGATTTAGGATTAATGAATAGCAGCATCATACTTCCTTTTAAAATCAAGTGTTGATTTATAGGTATCGTTATTCGCTTTTTCAAAACCGCTTATGTCGAGGAGATTCAGGGCCATTTTTCCCTCCGGATCCGTATGCATCGTGAAAAACAGACTCATGAGCTGAGCGGTTATTTCTTTATCCGTATTGTTTTTAACCAGCAAAGCATTATTAACCAGGGGTGGTGTTTCCCATTTTAGTTCCACTTTTGTTAATATTTCAGGATGGTCTCTTATATAAACAATCCAGTTTCGTTTCATACATATCCCCGCCTCGCTTTTATCCAGGTAGGTTGATATAATGGCCGATTCAAAAGAAGATACATGTACCTTTGTGATATCGCGGTTTACATTTAAGCCGTGTTCATATAAATAATAGAGAGGCATCATTGTTCCGGGAACCATCCGTGATGGCGCCATGGCAATTTTTTTACCGGTTAAGTCACTCACCTTTTTTATGTGGGCATCTTTCCTCGCAAAAATGACGGCCGTATATTCACCATCATTCATAATCTTTCCGAAGATGGAATAGCCGTTATGTGTTGCATCAAGGGCTTCCAATCCATTGACTAAGGAAATGTCAAAAGCGTGCTGGTTTACATAGCTTACATATTCATCCCAGTTTACACAGGCTTTTACAACGATGTGTGCATGCAATAAACGTTTATTGATGTATTTGACAATCTGTTCGGCATTTTCACAATACGAAAAACTTGGAAAGCCCCAGATGAGTGTTTTATTTCCGGAAGTATCAGAAGCAAATACGGGCTGGTACGAAGGAGGCGGGCTTTTAGGGTCGCAGGCGTGTAGGGCCATGCATACTAGTAAGAGGAGGAAAGAAAATTCTGTGAATCTGAATCTTTTCATAAGGAATGTCAGGAGCTGGATTATCCACCGCCGTTTATTTGTTTTTTTATTTCAAGACATACATCCCTTCAACACATAACCCGGGTTATAATCAGGCAATGAGAACAAGACCTCACTCATTAACAGGATTTCGTATCATCTAAAATAGCCAATAATTGGAAAAACTCGGATGATTTGTCCAGAAAGTGAGTCGCCCCACCCGCCAGAGCCGCTTTGCGATGAAACTCACCGGCCATATTGGAGAACATGATCACTTTTACGGCAGGATGATGGGATTGAACCCATTTCAAAAACTGTATTCCATTTCCATCCGGTAAATTAATGTCGAGCACCATAACATTCGTTTCCTGACGGTTCATGATAAACCGGGCCTCCAACAGCGTACCGGCCGTTGTTATTCGCTCAATATTTTGCATATCTCCCAACATCCTTGTTAACCTATTGATGATCAACGGAGAGTCATCAACCAGCAATACCTTCAGCGTCTTGTCCATCTTGCGTAATTATTCGTTACACAAAGGAACGGGGAATGCTTACTTTCCAGCGTAGGGCCATCCTGTTTTTCTTTGTAGTGCTCAGCCCTACAAATGGAAGATAGATCAATCTGGGGAGCTTTCTTTCCCCCCCCGTTCATCGTATTCGTTGAAAATCATTCTTTTAAGCAGCCGTTAATAATATGCACTTCGACCGGGTAGGGGATCTGGGTCAATTATTTTCTATATTTGATAGTATCAAATGATACTATCATGAATTACCCTCCTTATGAAATAACAAGCAAAATTCTGCAACTGGTTGCAGCCATATCACAGAGAATAGGGAATATCAATGCCGTACATCTCAATAAACCCACGCCCGAACTGAGAAGAAAGAGCAGGATCCGGACGATTCAGTCGTCGCTGGAAATTGAAGGTAATACCTTGTCTACGGATCAGGTAACTGCAATTCTGCAAAACCAGCGGGTGATTGCCCCTCAGAAGGATCTTCTGGAAGTTCAAAATGCAATCCTGGTATATGACCGGATGATGGAATTCAGGCCTCACCTTCTTTTATCCCTTCGTAAAGCGCATGGGATGATGATGAACGGGTTGGTAGAAGATGCAGGGCGCCTAAGGAGACGATCTGTTGGAATAGCAACTGGTACAAAAGTAACGCACCTGGCTCCACCCCCGGAAAGATTACCTGCATTGATGAAGGAATTGATGGATTATGTTAAAAAAGCCGATGAGCTGCCCTTGATCAAAAGTTGTGTATTTCATTATGAACTGGAATTTATCCATCCTTTCAGCGATGGAAATGGCAGAATGGGAAGATTATGGCAAACCCTTATCCTGAAAGAATATGCCGAGGTATTCGGATTCTTACCGGTGGAATCGATTATAAAAGAGAGGCAGAAAGCGTATTACGACGCGCTGAGTATGTCGGATAAAACCGGAAAGTCAAACCCTTTTATTGAGTTTATGCTTTCTGTGATCCTGGAAGCATTGGAAGATTTATTAAGCACTCAGCAACGAGTCTTAGGTGTTTCAGAACGGATTTCTTTTTTCAAGAATGCAGCAGGTAAAGGATGGTTTTCACGTTTTGCCTATCTCCGGTATTATAAAGATATTGGCACGGCAACAGCCAGCCGCGATTTGAAAGATGCCGTGGATAAAGGAGTACTGGAAAGAAACGGAGAACGGAATAGAGCCGTGTACAGGTATAAATGAGGAGACATGCTACTTCCCCCTTCCGAGGGCGAAAGGCTTGAAAGGACATCAATACTATCCCCCTCCGGAGGGGGCAAGGGGGAGGACAGAAACCATTACGTATTAAACAACGACAACTACCGTGAAATCTTCAAACGATTTTTAACATACTTGCTTTCCGACTCCATTAGTTTGTCATTATTTACAAAATCGTGTTCGCGTTCTTTTTCCAGCAATTTGTACCAGCTCAGGGCAGGGATTGTATTATTGGAATGTAACCCCAGACGGGCAATAACCTTTTCGCTCGGGAGGCGGCGTTTATTCAGAATGAAACTCAGTTCGGCTTCATCCAGTTCTATATCCCGGGCAAATTTTTTGTTCATGGTATAGCGCAGCTGGATATACTGTTTCAGAAAGTATGAAAATGTCAGCTCCACCTTGTATTGATCCGATTTAATATAATCTTCCATTTGAAAACGTAATTGCATAATACGGGCATACACTACCTGTGCTTCGGTTAGTTGCGCACCAGCACGCTTACGGGCCTTTGCCAGTTGACCAGCAGCCTCCTTTTTTTGTTTGGCGGTGAGTTTGGTGCGGAAGACAAAAGAATCGGCGAGTTCGGATGGTGAGTATTTCTTATTTAGTTTTTGAGTTTTCATGGTTTGCTTTTTTATTCTTTGTGACAATGAATGATTGCAGAGCTGTTTGATTTCCTGTCAAACCCTACATGAATTCGTGTCATACCTTGTACGTTCTTAATAACCGGAGCAAGGGCAGGCCTTCCAAAAATATCTGCCGCCCTGCGTCCATCATTCCGTACTTCTTCATATAATGATTTCTAATGATGTCCTTGGGTATCAGCGATACACATGCGTTTTCTGCATATAATCGTATTGCTTCCCTGCAGGCATAAGCAATCAGATTACCGGCAATACCCTCGTATTTTTTATGCTTGCCCCTGTTTTCCCTTGATACGGCTAATAATTTAATCTCCAGTCGTTTTTCATTCCGGAAGTGTTCCAGTGACATTAATCCAAGGATTTCTTTATCCCCTATAATACTCAGTTTATAAACCTGATATTGTTTCTCCGTTTTCCAGTTAAAAAAGAACCGGGACTTGGTAATCATTTTATAATCCTCCATACTCACCAATTCAATCAAAACACTTCGGAGCCTGCCAGATATCTGATGCCTTATCTGCATAATCAAAGGTATGAAATAATTTACAAATTTGTAAATTGATTAATTATTTTTATAACGGGGGCAGAAACTCAGCTAAGACATTTTCATCTGAATGAAGCCAGTGTCAGATTCAATTTGTTAAGCAACTCAATTTTATTACTTGCGGAGGCTTTGTCAAAAATATTTTGAATATGTTTTGATACGGTTTTGTCTGAAATGTAAAGAGAATCTGCGATCTCCTTATGAGTGAGTCCCTTTGCAATGAACCGTACAATCTCCTGTTCTCGCGTAGTGAGGCCGTACGTTTTGCAGCTGCTTAGAAAGGAATCATGCTCGGAGGAAGCATCTGCTTTTGAATTACCGTTCAATAAGGACTTATATGCATTATCAATAACTGCTTTTCGTTGTAGTGCCATATTGTTAAGTAGAGAGTCGATTTTATATTGTAATTCCTCAATCAGAAAGGGCTTATACAAGTAGTCGATTGCGCCTAGAGCCAACCCCTTTATTTTATCTTCAGGTGTTGTTTTTGCGGTAATGAATATGAAGGGGATGTGACAATAATCAACTTGTGAGCTAATACTCTTGCATAGTTCATAACCATCCCCTTTGTCCATCATGACGTCAGAAATAATCAAATCTAACCGTTTCATTTTCTTTACTTGGTCAATAGCCTCATGCCCACTCATAGCTGTGTATACTTCATAATAGACGCTGAGCTTATTTAAAATGAAATTAAGAAGTTGCAAGTTGTCTTCAACCAGAAGTAGCACGGGTCTGGAGGTCTCGGTTGTAGGCCTTAAAGTAGGTGAGGGATAAAATTCAGGAATTGTATTAATATCCTTTTCAGAGATAGTAGGAGGGATATGGTTGAGGCCTTCATATACATTAAAAAAAATCAGCATCTCTGTCCCGATTCCGGGTTTACTTTTTAAGACAATCTGGCCATTTAAGTCATCAGCTATTTTTTTGACTATTGACAAACCTAATCCCATTCCCTGGAAATTACTTTTCTCATGGTTTAATTGACTATAAGGATAAAAGACTTTCTCGTGCATTGAATCAGGAATCCCAATACCATTATCGGTGACAGAAAAGGCTATTTTTGAATCTTTTATATTCAAAGAAATGTGGATCTTTCCTTGGTAGGAAGTATACTTTATTGCATTCTCAATCAGATTGTTTATAACCCTATCAAGCGCTTCTGGAGCTGCTTGTATCATAACTTGTTCTTCAATATCGTCCGTTATTTCAATCTCCTTTTGAAGGGCGTAACGACGGAATAAGGGTAAATTTTCCTGAATTATACAGCTAAGGTCACATATTTGATTGTGATCATAAAGATGGAAGCCTTTCCTGATTCTTTCCAGATCGAAAAAATTAATAATGTCCCTCGTAAGTTTGCGAATACTATTTCTAATGATGTTTAATTCCTGTGTTTGCTCCGCACTCGTTTCTTTATATTTTTCTATATATTCATTCAAGTAATTGTTAATTAATGTCAGAGGGGTTTTGGTTTCGTGGGCGAGGTTAATGAAGGTGTTTATCCGCTGTTCATTAATCAGTTCAAGTTCATGGGTTCGTTCCATCACTTTAATTGTTAAGTCTGAGTTGACTTCTAGTAATTTTTTCTCGGACTCAAGTAGTTTTTCGTATTCTCTTCTGGATTGTTTAATAGTCTGACGAATAAAAAGAGCTGTTACTGCCAATAGGCCGGAGTTGATCGTGATTATTTCAACAACCTGACTTCCATTATGAAAGTGGAGAATGGGCCTTAACATGTCATTTAGATCCGTTTCGAAGAAGGTTATTATCGGGAGCATGGTGAATAAAATGACGGCAATATACATGCCTATGATCTCTTTTCTGGTATTTCGGTCAGCTTCCGTCTGATTCCTGATTTTTATTGCCCGTGCCAATGAGTATAAAAAGGAATAAGAGTATGCCGCTGGTACGATCATTGTAATCTTACGGCTTAATGCAAAATCGTTTGTCAAATAATAGGGTATAATGAAGCAGAGGAGGAATGGGCCAAGCAAGAAAACAATGGAGCCCCAATAAGCATAAAATTTCAACTTGACTAATCCAAATGCTTTGTAAAAATAGTAGGGGAAATACATTCCTAACATAAATGCCACGGCATAAGCAAGGATGTTCTGAATAATGATAGGTATCGGGATGTTTTTATCAGGGAATAATCCCCCAATGAAATTGTGTTGAATAAAAAGGTATAGAAGAATGAGGTAATAGAGACGGGTTTTATCCGATGGGCGTGATAAATAATAAATGATTTGATAGAAAAAAAACACCAATTCCAAAAGAATCACTAAGAAAGTGATAATATGTATCTCAGTATGAAATACGAGCATACCGTTTATACAAGTTTAAGGTCTCTTTTCATCGAGTAAAGTGTATGTCCAAAGTCCAATTTCTGATAAACACGAAATCCGAATTTTTCATAAAATTCAATATTTTCGGACATAGAGGTCTCAAGGTATATAGGTCGCTTTAACGCGGAGCTTTTATTTATTAGCTGTTCCAGCAGTCTACTTCCTACACCTTGATGTTGATGATCCGGGTGAACCCCGATGAACCACAAATAATAGATTGGTTCCCTGGGATAAAAACTTTTAATTCTGGAATCACGTCTTAGTACTTTAAGCGCCCGGCTAATACCAATGCTTGAGAAGACAAGCCCTAAGTCCAATAGAGTAGTTTCAAGGTTAGTTTTTTTGTTTTCTGGAAACAGAGCTAATGCGCATCCCTTACGATCATCAGATAAATAGATTTCCCCAAACATGCTACATAGATTATACGAGTAGACCATCAGTTTTCGTAACCTCAACTTTCTTTTATCGTCCTGTTTAATCACATAGTTCACACTTTTGTTTTCATCGAACGAAGAGCAGAGCAGTTCAATGACTAGATCTTTGTCAGTATTGTTCGCTGTGATCATAATATTTAAAATATATCAACCTGGAGTATACCTCCAACGCCACAAATATAATGTATGCTATATGGAATGCAAATAAAAAACATTAAAATGCAAGCAATCGAGTCTCTGATAAAATCTGTAAATCTAATAGGCGAGAGTCACAATGAGGGAATGTCGATGGCGCTCGAAGTGCGTAATTCGTTCAGGGCAAATTAGAAGTGGTAGTTATTTGAATGGTGCAATGAACACTAATTCAGTGTTCTACAAGTTCGTTGAATAAATGCTATACGCAGAATGGAGGATAGTTGGTACTTAAAACTAAGTAGAGGGTTAACCCAAAATCAGCAAAAAATTTGACAAATATTCAGGTTAAAGGCGTCTGGAATAATTATAAATAGTTAAAGCTGCGTATCCGTATACTGCGAATTGATGATGGATTCGAATGACTTACAGGTGATATTTGGAAAACGAAATGTTGCAACTAGGAAAACTGCCATGGATGACATTAATAAGGGAAGTTCGAAAGAATTGAGAAAACGAGCAAGCACCGAATATGATGTGTATTCTGATCTCATGCATCTCTACTATTGTAAAAATCAATTCGATAGCCACTTAACATTTAATTTTCTGAGCTTTTGCTTTGCAAAGGCGCTCCATTATTCTCCAGAACTGGCAGAAGCAATCGAAGCATTTTCAAATATGCTTAGAAGTTCTTTATACACTAAACCGGAAGCAGCCGTTCCATTAGCTCAGGAGATCAAAAGCATCAGAGATTACGTTGAAATACAGAGACGGATTTCAAGCGCCATATTCGCGGAAATTGAAGTAAGGGGAGATATTCAATCAATATATATATATCCATTTTTACTGATTGGGTTCGTTGAAAATGCATTTAAGCACGGGAATGTTGCAGATAAGCAGCATCCATTGAAAATCTTTTTGGAAGCAACTTCGGGGAGCATTGTTTTTGCAGTTTGGAATAAGAAAACAACATCGGTAAGCGGGAGATCCGGAGGTATCGGCTTCCAAAATACACAAATGATGCTGGAATTTCATTATCAAGGAAAGTATCAACTAGAAGTTGAAAACACAGAGTCTGCACATTGTACGAAGTTAACATTACGGATATAGCAGGGGTGGCCGAACCCGCCTCGCCCCAAACTCCCTTTCTCGCAAAAACAAACAAAAAAGTCTCCCTTTCGAGGAGATTTTTTTAATGACTAATAAGCTCTTATTTTTTGATAAAGATTTTTGTTACTGAGTTTTTCCCAGCTTCATCTGTAATGCGCATGAAATAAGTAGCGCTTGGCAGATTGTCTACAAGATCAAAGGAGAATAATATGTCTGTAGTAAAATCAGAGGGCTTTGGAAGATCGGAAATCAGCAATAAATCTCATTTTTTCCTGTCTACTCTTTTTCTTAAACGCATATTCCGCCTTGGAAGCTTCAGATCTATCAGTATATTCAAACACAGCTTTTAAAACAACAGGCGTCCTGCCCTTTGTATATTTGGCACCCTTGCCTGCATTATGTGCTTCCAGCCGGGCTTGCAGATTATTGGTAATGCCGGTATAGATACTATTATCGGCACACTGAACCATATATAATACCCACTTGTCCATATGTTTTAAAACCGGATGCCGATCACCAGAATATCATCCACCTGCTCGGTTTGTCCTTTCCAGTTGTCGGAAAATGCATTTAAAAAATCTTTTTGTTTTTCCATGGGCGCATCCTGCATTTGCAGAAGCATCTCTTTGAACCGGCGTGTTGTTATTTTCTTGTTATCCGGTCCTCCGAATAGATCGGCATAGCCGTCTGAAAAAAGATAAAAGCAATCTCCGGGGTTGCAGATGATCTCGTGTTCATCAAACAGGGTGTCGTCGGGTGTTAAACCGCCTATGGCTTTTTTGGTGGCTTTGTATTCTTCAATTTCCCTGGTTCCGTTGCGTATGATCCACAAAGGACGGTTGGCTCCGGCATAAGAAAGCTTTTGCCTTGCAGCGTCTATCACACAGAGGGCAATATCCATTCCATCGCGCGTGGAGTCGACACGATCGGATTGGCGCAATGATTTTTTTATCTCCCGGTTCAGATCGGATAATATAGATGAAGGATTATCATGCTGTCTTACCGCTGCATCCAGTTTATCCATGCCTATCATACTCATAAAGGCTCCGGGCACACCGTGACCGGTACAGTCGGCAGCTGCAATACAGATTCTGTTTTCTTCCCGGTGAAAGAAATAAAAATCTCCGCTTACAATATCCCTGGGTTTAAACAATACAAAACTATCGGGCAGTGCATGGCTGATATCCTCCAGCCGGGGTAGCTTGGCCTGCTGTATTCGACGGGCATAAGTAATGCTGTCGGTGATATCCTTGTTCTTTTCATCTACCATGGCCTTTTGTTCATCCACCATTTTTTTCTGCAGCTCTATAATCCTTTTTTGTCTCCGGGTAATGCGCCACCGGTTATACATAAAAAATGAAAATACGGAAAGCAGGACAAATCCAAGAACGAATGAAAGCTGGATGATACGCTGTTTGGTATGCTCTGCCGCTGTCAGTGTTTCCTGTTGCTTCCGGTCCTTTTCCATCAGCAGAATTTTGGCTTCCTTCTTTTCGTTTTCATAGCTGGCATTTAATTCGGCCATCTTTTTATCGCTTTCCATATTGAATATGGAGTCGTTGTACTGTTTAAACAACGCTTCGTTCAGATAGGCTCCTTTCCAGTTATTCCTGGCCGAATCGCACAAGGCCAATGCTTCATAGGCACTTTTGATGTCCTCCTTGGATCCCGTTTCTTTTGCAAGCCCCAGGCTTTGAAGAGCACTGTTTTCTGCCTCTGCTGGTTTGTTAAGTTTCAGATACACACCGGACAGGTTGTAACAGATTTCTGTCATCCCTTGTTTGTCTCCTATTTCTTTGCGAATGCCGAGCGAAGTCTGATAGTATTGCAGGGCTTTTGAATATTCATGAAGACCGTATTCTATTGCACCTATGTTGTTGAGGGAATAGGCAATACCGCTCTTGTCACCTATTTCTTTCCTCATTTGAAGGGCCTTCTGCTGGATATCGAGGGCTTGATTGAATTTGTTCTGATAGGAATAAATGGCCGCTATATTGCTGTACACATCGGCAATTCCTTCTTTATCGTTGGCATCCTTTTTTATTTTCAGGGATTCATTGAAATTTTCAAGTGCCTTATCCCATTTTTTCTGACGTCCATAAATGGCACCCATACTATTGTATGCATAATCGGCGCTGCGTTTATCACCGCTCGCCAGATAGAAGTGTAGCGCATCAAAATAATTTTGCAATGCGAGATCATAACTGCTCCTGTTGTAATAAATGACCCCAAGACACATGTGTGATTGAGCCTCTCCTTTTGTATCCTTTATTCTTTTCCTGATTTCAAGAGCCTGCATACTGTTTATAAGCGCAGAGTCGTAGTTTCCTCTGTCTCCGTAAATGATGCCTATATCATTGAGGCATATCGCAATGCCTTTTTCCCATCCCTGTTCCTTGTCTTTACCAATGGATTTTGCCTTTTGTAATCCTTCGCGTGCACTTTGCAGGGCTTTATCAAGATTACCTGCGGATTCATATTGACGACATAAACGGTCAAAGTCCTTAATCTTATCACTATCGTCAGGAGTATTATGAATACGGTTTAGTAGAGAGTCTATCTTGTGTTGCTGGGCAAGTGCCGGAGATTGAATAAGAAAGCAAAGGAGCAGAGAAACAGCCAGTCGTATATACAGAATAGGTTGCATAGCAAAAGGAGTGAATATGCTTATAAAGAAACGAAATTCGAATCGTGATTCCAAAGTGCCAGGTTGTTTCTGATTAAAGCCGAAGATATACAACGATATAATAATCTTCTATATCTTTAGGTTTAAACGATCAACTATTAAGATGAGCAATATCCCTTTCACCCACATAGACTGGACAGGAATAGAAAAAACAATCCATCCCGGAGATTCCGGATTAGCCTATTGGCAAACGATACAGTTTCCTGGTCTGCGCATACGTCTGGTGGAATATACGCCAGGTTATCTGGCCGATCATTGGTGCAGCAAAGGACATATTGTGTATTGCCTGGAAGGTGATTTTGTAAGCGAACTTAAATCAGGTGAGCAGATACGGCTTTTGAAAGGTATGACCTATGTGGTATCGGACGACCTGAGTGTGCATCGCTCTGTTACGGAGAATGGTACCAAGCTGCTGATTGTAGATGGTGATTTTCTGGGTCACCCGAAATTATAAATCCTTTCGAGGGGCGGAGTGCACTATGGAAGAATATAGATCAAGATGTTTTTCCACAGTCTGCACAAGATTATTCTTCAGTGTCCAATCATAGGCATTGGTACAAAGTCGTTTTATTTCCTCTTCATTTTCAAGCAAGGCCTTCACCCTTGTGGCAAGACCTTCCGCATCCTGAGGCGGAACGGTAAGACAGCACTCATTTGCGAGATCGGACAGTATGCCAACGTTAGTACCGCATACTAATAAACCGGATGCCATAGCTTCGTTGATAACCACGGCCTGACCTTCGAATCGGGAGGTGTGTAATAATACATCGGCCTGGGCATAATACTTTGGAAGTTGTGCATTGGGAATAAACCCCTTGAATATTACCTTGTCAGCTATTCCCAATTTACCGGCTAATTGCTGATAATAGCCCTCGTGGTAATCGTTTCCTATGTGGATCAGTTCACAGTCTGTTTGAGAACTGATGATCGCAAAACAACGGAGCAAGGTTTCCTGATCCTTAACCGGATGGAGATAGGCTATGTTTAAAAAGGTCAGTTTCTTCGCCAATGGTTTTTGCGTGAATTTGAATGTGTTTATATCGACGCCCCGGATGATAACGCGTATAGGGCGATTTGTTTTTATATTGTTCCGCACATGCTGCAAGTGAAACTGGCTGGGTACAATTACTTCGTGCGCATGCTTTATAACCCATTTGTTTATAAAGGTTCTTCTGGGATTTAGCAGATCGCCGAAATGTATATCGGGCAGTGCGATCGCTTCTCCTGCGTCCATACTCACTATCACTGGAATCCTCAGTAGCCTGCCGATGACGATTCCCCAAAAACCATTGGGAAAAGTGGAATGTGCATGGATAATATCAACGCGGTGACGACGAAGATCTTTCAGAACCATCCACGCATAGAGGGCATTCTTAAACTTTCTGTATAGTTTGTTTTTAGGAACGGTTTTTATCCGGTAGAATTGATTGGAAACCGTTTCTGTATAATATTCCCCGTAGATGGTTATTTCATAATGCCTGCTGATATGCTCCAGCAATACCACCGTATTGGGTATGACAAGAATTCCTGCGCCTAAAAATGCGATCCTTTTTTTCCCTTGCATCATTAAATGTAATGAAAGTAAAGGTACTTAGGGAAAAGGAACCTTAACAGAATCATGCTCCTTTTGTGGCCCGCGTTCTGGTGGCTGGGCGGAGTTACCCCCGCGTAATATGGGCTAAAGAGTCAAGAGAAATCTCCAGGTGGTTGTGCGGAGCCAAAACCACCAGAATTATAATCACTTAGGACAGAAAAGAAAATGTTTTTCTAAATTTGTGATGCAAAGTGACATAGAAAACAATAAATTAAAAACACTCCTTGTGGCAAACAGCATTCTTCATAAAGCAGAAACAAGAGGTAACGCAGATCATGGCTGGCTGCATAGCCGCCATACCTTCAGTTTTGCAAATTATCATAACCCTGACCGGATGCACTTTGGTGTGCTACGTGTATTGAATGATGATCAGGTGGCTGCCGGAATGGGTTTTGGTACACACCCGCACGATAATATGGAAATTGTTTCCATCCCCCTGGAAGGCGATCTGGAACATAAAGACAGCATAGGCAATACAGCAGTAATAAAAAGCGGTGATGTACAAATTATGAGTGCCGGCACCGGCGTTACCCACAGCGAATACAATAAGAACAAAGACAAGTCGGTAAAATTTCTGCAGATCTGGATTTTTCCTGATACCCGAAATGTGAAGCCGCGTTATGATCAGATCACCCTGCAACCGGCCGATCGTCATAATAAATTGCAACAAATTGTTTCACCGGATGCAGCAGGACCCGGTGTGATGATTCATCAGAGCGCCTGGTTTTATATCAGCAAACTCGATAAAGACATTGCCCTCGAGCATATCATAAAGAAAGCCGGCAACGGAGTATATGCCTTTATATTAAAAGGCAGCGTGACCATTGACGGAACGCTATTAAACGAACGGGATGGATTAGGAACCTGGAACACAGATAAGGTCAGCATAAAGGCCAATACCCAGGATGCCGAAATTTTGCTGATGGATATACCCATGAATTAGTAAAACACAACAGGATGCAATACAAACTGGAAGCTCCGGTTCACGGAACAATAGGAACACAAAAATACCAATGCACCATAGCATGGCGTAATGGGAAAATTATAGCCGACGAACCTGTTCAAACCGGAGGGACGGATTCCGGTCCCGATCCATATACCTTATTGCTCTCCTCGCTTACTGCGTGCAGCCTCGTTACCATGAGGATGTATATAGATCGAAAGGGATGGGACATACCTGAAATAGGTGTCAGTGCAAATTTGTTTCAGGAAACAGTGGATGGGAAACTCACCACGACCATTGACCGGGATATTGTTTTTATGAGCAATGTAGATGAAGAGCAGAAACAGCGTTTGATGGAAATTGTAAAACATTGCCCCATTTCCGCTATCCTGGAGAGTAATATTAAGGTACGCACCTTCCTTTTCAGAGATGGAGAAACAGAGAAAAAAATCAAGTATGCAGGTGATGAGGTAACGGTGGTATGGAAACCGGAATTTTGCCAGCATTCACAACGCTGCTGGAGACAGCTGCCCGGAGTGTTTGACTACACCAAGAAGAAATGGATCAATCCCAATGGGGCCAGTGCAGATAAGATAGTGGAACAGGTAAAGAAATGCCCTTCCGGCGCATTAACTATTCTTCCCAATCCGGAAAAGAAAAAAGATTAAATACCATAAGCCATATACAGTTGTCCCTTTGGCTGCGGGTTACCGCCTTTCTTCTCCAGGGATATGGCAAAGGCCTGTGCATCGGGAATCGTATTCATTTTATGGATATTGCAGGAGTCGGTAGGAGGACATAAACTGATCATCCCTGCATCCACCGGTTTGCCCTGCACAATCGCCCAGAACTGATATTGCATGCTATCAGGCGGAGCAGGAAGCTTTTTGATATCCAGAAAAATCTCATTGGTCTTCATGTCTTTCAGCACATAAGCTCTTGCATCGGGAGCCGGAGACAGCCCCTTCATTTCCATTTTTACCACACTTGGATTTTTCAGAATCTCCAAATCTTTCAATACCATCTCATAGCTGGCTTTCTGGCTTTGGAACTGATCGGCTACCTGTTTTTTCTCGGTGCTTAATTGTGCAAGCTCGGTTTCAGATGATTTCCATTTCTGATAGAAAACATAATTGAGCGCAGCGCTGGCAACAAGCAAAACGCAGGCTGCCGCCACGGCATATTTTAAATAAGAGGAAGCGGCAGGCTCTCGGGTGCCGGATGTCATCGAAATGATCTTACCACCGTCGGCAGGAGCATTTGTCTTTATCCTGCTCATCACCTGTTCTTTGATATGCGGAGGTGGTGTTACAGCATACTTTGCAGCATACGTTTCCAGAGATGAACGTATTTCGTCCAGCTCTTTCATCACTTCAGGATGCTGACGGGCCATGGACTCTACTTCCTGTGTCTCTTCCGCGGTGGTAAGACCCAGTGCGTATAGCTCAATAACTCCCGACTCTATGTATGCCTGAATATCCATGCTATTATTTTACTAACTCCCTCAGTTGCTTTATGGCAGCCCGGGCCCTTGTTTTAATAGTTCCCAATGGAATCTGAAGTTCTTTGGAAAGCTCCTCCTGTGTATACCCGTCAAAATATAATAAGTCGATGATCTGCTTATGTTGAGGACTTAGTTTGTCCAAAAATGATTTCAGTCCTATCAGATCCGTATTAGGGGTGCTATTTCGCTGTCTGTTTATTTTACCTACGGAATCAGAGAGGCTTTGGTTTTGAAGATCCGATTTATAGTTTTTGGAGCGGGTATAGTCAATAGCCAGATTCCTGGCCACATTCACCATCCAGGTAAACAAACGTCCCTTGGTAGGATCATAACTGGAAAAGTTGTGCCAGATCTTTACAAAGGCTTCCTGTAATACATCGGCGGCTGATTCTTCTTCCTGTACAATGCGGCTGATGGTGCCTAACAAAGCTCCGGAATAATGATCATATACATAAGAAAATACGGCTTCGTTCCGCTCACGCAGTAGCCGTACTAATTCCTCTTCTGTATATGTTATCCTTGTTTGCAAATAATGCCGGGCTGTATAAACCGTTTAAGGTTATGGTTACAGGAGCAAATATAGGAATAGAAAACAATTCAAGCCGGTTGCTTCTTCCAGCTGTAACAGCCTAATAAGTACCGATGGCTTTTTGATAGTTGATACTTGCCAGCAGATAGTCGTATACCGATTTGATATAATTCTGTTCGGTGGTGATCAATGATTTATCCGTGTCCAGCAGATTGCTGTACAGAAACGAACCGATATTATATTGCAACTTCTGATTTTCGTAAATGATTTTAGACAGGTTGTAATTGTCTTTGGTTTCCTGCATATTCTGTGACGCATTGCTCAATTCGGCAGAAGCTTTTTGAATCTCGTAATTGACATCGGCTGTTTTTTGTTTCAGATCCAGGTCGGTCTGCATGGACTTGAGTTTATACTCCCGGATGGAATTGGAGTTTTTGAAGTTGGACGTGATGGGCACATTAAGCCTTATGCCCAGATAATTGAAGGGTGTCCACCACTGCCCAAGGGCATAATCCAGATTGCTGTATGAAAACTGTTCGGAGTAGTTAGCAATGAAAGCAACAGAAGGCAATGCATTCTGCCTGGTTCTGTTTAGTTCCAGCCCGATACCCTGTTGTTGCAGCATCAGTTGTTTGATTTCGGTACGGTTATTCGCATCGGCTTTGGTAAGTGTTGCATTCTGAGAAATATCGGGAGCATTCAAACTATCGGTGAGGGTAAGTTGTGTTTCGGGAGCAATGTTCAATTGGTATTTCACATTTTCCAGAGCCAGTTCATAATTCTGTTTTGCTTTTTGTGTTTCCACTTTAGCATTTTCATAATCTAGTTTTGCTTTCAGGTAATCGTTTTCAATCAATGCTCTCAACTTTACCTTTCCCTCGGCTACCTCTTCATATTCCTTATAGCGCTGCTCGTCATCGGTTGCAATCTTAACCTGCAGCTTTTTCAATAAGACATTCAGATAGGCTAAGACAATCTGTTCCTTGATATTGTTTTCCTGCTGATGGGTTATTTCTTTTTCCATCTCTACATGGTTGCGGGCAATTTTTGTATCGGTTACAATGCCCGGTTTGAACAGATTCTGATTCAGATCAAGGCCGAAGATAGCCGAACTGTTGGCTCCAAGTGCTACCAGCTCCGGAGAAGGACCAAAGAAACCTCCAGGTATGTAAGTAGCTTGTATCTGAGGATTATATGCCATACGGCCCGAACCGGAGATATCCGGCAGCCACTCTTTTTTGCTTTTGCTTACGTTGTTTTCAGCAATGGTGATATTGTATTGCCCAGACTGGATATCATACCGGTTTTTTAACCCCAGCTCGATAGCCTGTTTCAATCCTACACTCACTGCAGCAGGCTGCTGCGAATAGGAGGGAACGGATAAAAGATAAAATGCAATTGGAAATAAATATTTCATACGTAACGCTTTTAGATAATCGGATTAATGATCGCTGACACTTTCCAGCTTTTGCCCTTTCTTATAACGGATCAATAAAATAACGGGAATACAACCCAGCACAGACAAGCCCAGAGTCATAAAGCCATGATCATAGCCCAGCAGCATCTGTTGCTTATCCACGATACTACCCATCAGCACATTGGCGGTTTGTGCAGCATCATCCGTGCTATAACCGGCAGCAGAAAATGTTTGTGTGAAGGAGGCCAACCGTTCCGACGTCATGGTATTGTATTCAGATATGTTCGAAATGATATTGCTCTTGATATCGGCATTCTGATGATCGAGGTATATATTGATCAATGCAACACCAATAGCACCACCCAGCTGACGCAACATATTCGACAATCCTGTAGCCTGTGCCAGATCTTTTCCTTTTAATCCGGCTACTGCAAGGGTAAGGATAGGCATCATCATAAATGCGGCACCGATTCCACGGAGTATAAAAGGCCAGAAGAAATTACTGCTGTTAGAATCGGGTCCTGAAAAGGAAAGCAGGATCAGAAAGGCCGACATCATGCCCAGCCCGGTTAGGATCACCGTTTTGGGATTGACACCCGCACCTATTATTTTATTTACCGCAATCATACCGAAGGCGGTGGCCATAGCACCGGGAATCATGAATGCACCGGTTTGTGTAGCTGTCCAGCCAAGAGAAACCTGAGTAAACAGCGGAAAGATAAAAACCGAACCGGTAATGACAAGACCGATCACCAGGTTCATGATATTACCCATAGCCAGATTGAAGTTTTTATACAACCTCAGATTGACGGCAGGATAACTGATAGACAGTTCCCGGATGATGAAGGCAACAAGCCCGATCATGGCAAGAATAAAGAAGAAGACAATTTCTCCGCTCGAGAACCAGTCTTTCGTGCCCCCTTCTTCCAGCACATATTGAAGAGAGCCGATACCCGTGATGAGAAAGAGAATTCCCCACCAGTCTATTTTGGTAGGCTTAACGGCGCCTGGTAAATCAGTCACATATTTCAAAGAAAGAAATGCCGCTAATACACCGATGGGCACATTGATAAAGAATACCCAGTGCCAGGAAAAATTATCGGTGATATATCCGCCCAGTACGGGACCGAAGGTGGGACCCAGAATAACACCGATACCAAAGATGGCCATACCTGTACCGGTTTGTTTGGGAGGAAAGGCTCCGATGATGATAGATTGAGCAGTAGAGAGAAGTCCGCCTCCACCCAGGCCTTGTACGAAACGCCAGAATACAAGTGTCCATAAACTGGTGGAGAGACCACACATCAGAGAAGAAAAAGTAAAGATGGCAACAGAAGCTGTAAAGTATAACCTCCTGCCAAACAGATTGGACAGCATGCTGGAAAGCGGGATAACGATTACGTTCGCAATGCTGTAGGCGGTTATGACCCACGCTATTTCCGTAGTGGTGGCGCCGATGTTCCCGCTGATTTCGCGCAGGGATACATTCACTACTGTCGTATCAATGAGCTCCAGAACAGCGCATGATATGGCAGTGGCAATGAGCAGCCATTTGGCCGCCCCGGTAGGATATATGTCTTCTTTGAGAAGATCGCTTTCCATACTTAGTGTGTACTGATTTTAACAAAAGCGCTTAATCCGGGAAATAGTTCCGTGGCTTTTTCCGCAGGGAAATTGTCAATGGAAATACGCAAAGGAAAACGCTGTGTGATTTTGATAAAGTTGCCCGTAGCATTGTCGGGAGGCAATAAAGAAAATTTGGCTCCGGTGGCCCCTGAATAAGATTCTACCTTGCCGGTAAGCTTCAGGTTGGGATAGGCATCAATTTTAATATCCACGATATTGCCAATCTTTATTTTTTCCAGCTGTGTTTCCTTGAAGTTGGCGCTGATCCAGAAATGTTCGTTATTGATGACCACACATAATGATTGCCCGGTGGATACGTATTGACCCAACTGAATAGCACGTTTGGTGACAATTCCGTTGCACGGCGCCAGCACCACCGCGTAAGACACTTGTTTCTTTGCCAGGGTCAGCTCAGCTTCTCTTTGTTTGATCTGTGCTTTTGCCAGATCAATCTGGTTCTGTTCCGATTTGGCTTGTGACTGTAATCCCAGTGAGGAAGAGCTTGCTGATTCCTGCTCATTGACAGCTCTGGAATAATCGGATTTTGCTATTTGCAAATTGCTTTCAGCATTATCCAGTTGCTCCTGAGTGGCAGCTTTTATTTTCTGAAGTTCGGCTGTTCGGTCAAAATCCTTTTGGGCTTTCTGCAGTTTTACTTTTGCCGCCACAATACTTTGCTGATCAGATTCGGCCGTTTCTTTTGATGCCGAAGCATTGTCAGAACTTGCCTGAGCTTTGTTTTGAACCGCCAGCAAATTAGCTTTTGCATTTTCAAGAGAAGCCTCAGCCTGGGCCAGCTTTGCTTTTACCTCATCCGTATCGAAAATGAGAAGGGTATCTCCTTTCTTTACCAATTGGTTGTCATTAAACCGGATGGCGTTAATATAGGCGGTGATACCCGACCGGATAGGTACGATATCCCCGTCAAGCTGCGCATTATCACTTGTTTCATAAGCGGCAGAGCTGATAAAGTATATAGTGCCGATAATAATTGCAACCGCTGCTATCCCCCCGATAATGATTCCTTTAACGGGCTTTTTCTTTTTTGAAACGTTACTCATCTTCTTGTTGATTTAGTTTTTTTAATATCGCTTTTGTTGGACGCTGATGTTTTAAGACTGGAGGGACTTATAAAGTGTATCCCAAAGTGTTTTTATTTCTTTCCTGGCCCCATCCAGATTATCGGCCATAATACAATCAATGCCAATCCCTTTTCTGGAATAGACAAACAGTTTGGCAATCTGCTCATTGCTCAGAACGGAATGAATTTCTCCGTTTGTTTTTGCCACCTGTATAATGGTTGCCCATGCTTTCAGTTCGTCTTTTTGTTGCTTGGCACACTGCTTATTAAAGTTTGGCAGCATTTTCATGGCATCAAAAAGAAGAAAATAATGATTGGATGTAAACTGAGATTTCCCATTGGCCAGAACTACCTTGGAGGTGTTGATCTTTTCTTTCTTAGCGTCTATGCTGTCGTTATAAAACTGATAGAGGGAGGTTTGTGAAAACTTGCTGTAATCAGTAAGCATAATATCGGAGTAAAAATGAGCCATCACCTCTTCAAACAATTGTTCCTTACTGCTGAAATAGTGATAAAAAGCTCCTTTTGAAAGCCTTGTCTTCTCTTCAATGTCCTTCATCGTCACTTCTTTAAAACTTTTCTGAAGAAAAAGATTCAGAGAGACGGTTAAGATATGTTCCTTGGTATCATTCATGATGTTGAAAGGAGTTTAGTATTGATCTCCGATATACAATCTTTTAAAGCCTTGCTGTCAGCTGGTTTCTGTGCTATAATTTGAATAAACCGACCGTTTGGTATGCAAATGTACTTGATTTTATTGATCTGTGGAGGCCACGCATTAAAAATATTTATTTAAGAGCAGTTTGAGGCATCTTTAAATAAGGTTAATTGATTAAAGGTTAATAGGTTGTGATGAAAGCAAAGGAGGGTATGCTCCGGAAAAAGTCGCCTTATAAAGACATAAGATGGCTTTCTTGGCTGATCTGTTTCATGGAGAAAGACCACACGGGAAGCTTTTTCTTCCGGCAATTGTATTTTTATCAGTTACGTAAGGCCTGATTTGATTTCTCCGTTTTTTCTTTCAGGATTATTTAGTCTATCTTGAATACTCATACACACACCATGAAAAAATGTATACTCAGTGCAACTGTTCTTTTGATGGCTTTCAGCAGTTTTTCTCAGGAATGGAAAAGACGGATGCTGGACCCTCATTCCAATTTTTACGACACACAAAAAACGTTCTATAAAGAAAACAAAAAGCAACTGAAAGAGCTTGCTAAAAGCCGCAAGGCTCCGGTCTCCAAACGCGAAAAGGAACAGGAAATACCGGGATATGAGCTTTTCAAACGTTGGGAACATTTTATGGAACCCCGTGTATATCCTAGCGGCGATGTAACACAAGCATCGCGTGCATGGGAAGAATATCAGAAATATAAAACCCATAATCATTCGGTTACACCTCGTCCCATGTCCACCACCTGGCAGGCTACCGGCCCTTTTGGCGATCCTACCGGAAGCAATGCAGGCCGTGTGAATGTGGTAAGATTTGATCCTTCGGTTTCCGCAGGTCTATGGGCCGGCGCACCCGACGGAGGCTTATGGAGCAGCAGCAATAGTGGAGCCAGCTGGAACACCAATACCGATGCACTGGCTGTAATCGGTGTTTCGGATGTTGTTTTCGATCCCACAAACAGTCAGCATATGTACCTGGCCACCGGTGATGGAGATGCCGGTGATTCTTATAGTATCGGTGTGCTTGAATCAACCGATGGCGGCGCTACCTGGAACAACACCGGTTTGTCATGGTCTGTATCACTGGGAAACCGCATTCACCGTTTGTTGATCAACCCCCTCAATCACAAAGTTCTTTTTGCCGGCACTACTCAAGGTATGATGCGCAGCACCGACGGTGGAGCAACATGGAATAATGTGGGTGGCGGTACCGACAATATTACCGATATGAAATACCGTCCGGGCGATACGACGGTTGTATATGGAGTAAGCAATACTTTTTATAAATCTACGAATGGTGGAGCAAGCTTCAGTATTATTACCACAGGCCTGCCCGCTTCCACCGCCGTGGATCGTATGTCCATTGCCGTAACACCTGCTAATTCATCCTATGTATATGTAGTGGGAAGTGATGCAACAAACGATGGTTTTTATGCATTTTATCAAAGCACCGACCAGGGTGTCACCTTTGTTTCCAAAGCATCGGGATCACCTAACTTGCTTGGCTGGGCCAGCAACGGAGGTGATACAGGCGGACAAGGATGGTACACGCTTTCCATAGCCGCTTCACCTACCAATGCGAATGAAGTAGTGGTAGGGGGTGTAAATATATGGCGTACACTGGATGGAGGCTCCAGCTGGAATCTATTTGCACAATGGACAGGATCAGGCGCACCTTATGTGCATGCCGATATTCATGACCTGATTTATAAAAACGGAACCAGCGTTTTTGCCGGAACCGATGGAGGTGTTTTTGAAACGCTCAACAGCGGCACAAGTTTTACTGCCATAAACGGAAATATGAATATTGCAGAGATCTATCAGATCGGTCTTTCCAAAACAACGGCATCGCTTGCTATCACCGGTCATCAGGATGATGGAACCAATATCTATTCGGGAGGATGGAGCAATACGATGGGTGGTGACGGGATGGCTTGTTTTATAGATTGGAGCAACGACCAGGTCATGTATGGAGAACAATATCAGGGATCATTTAATGTTACCACCGATGGAGGAGTTAACTGGAACGGAATCACTACCGGGCTCACCGGAACAGGGGCATGGGTTACTCCCTGGCATCAGGATCCGTTAACTGCAAACACCATTTACGGTGGATATCAACAACTGTTTAAATCGGTCAATCAGGGAACAAGCTGGACTCAGATGGGTACGCTGCCTGGTACGGGTTCTATCGTGGAATTTGGTGTTGCTCCTTCCAACCCGATGGTGATCTATGTGATACAGGATAATAAACTGATCAAGACATCGGATGGAGGCACTAGCTGGACGGATGTTACAGGAACACTTCCGGTAGGTAATGCACGTCTTACCAACCTGGCAATTAAAAATACGGATCCCAACAAAGTTTGGGTTAGTTTTTCCGGTTATTCAGGCAATGATAAGATATATGGTTCCACCGACGGAGGAGCTACGTGGACAAACTATTCAACGGGACTTCCTAATCTGCCGGTAAATTGTATTGCCAGCTGGAATGGAACCAGCGGTTTATACATAGGTTGTGATGTAGGCGTTTATTATCGGGATTCAACCATGAGTTTTTGGGCTCCATATTCTAACGGTATGCCCGATGTTTGTGTCCATGACCTTCATATTTTTTATCCCCTGGCTACGATCAGTGCTGCTACTTTCGGTCGTGGAGTATGGCAAGCCGATTTGTATAATAACGGCACCCAGCCTCCGGTAGCCAACTTCACTGCTGATAATACCACCATCTGTGCAGGTATGGCAGTTGTCTTTACCGATATGTCAAGCTTCTCACCCAATTCCTGGAGCTGGACATTTTCCGGTGGGACCCCTGCTACATCCAGTCAGCAAAATCCTTCTGTTACGTATAATACACCGGGTACATACAGTGTAACGCTTACGTGCAGCAATAGCAACGGAAATAACTCCATGACAAAAACCACGTATATCACGGTGTCGGGTGTTAACAGCCTTCCTCTGTCAGAAGGTTTTGAGGGTAGCCTCTTTCCGCCTGCCAACTGGCAGAACTACAATGCAGGGAATGATGCTTTTGTATGGGAACATTTTACAACTACCGGAAGAGCCAGCAGCGCCTGTATGTATTTTAATGACTATGTCAATGATGCTACAGGCAGAAACGATGAAATGCGAACACCGAAATACGATCTGACAGCATATAATAAAGTCAAGTTGTTTTTTGATGTAGCCTATGCACGATATGATGCTACTTATAGTGATAGCCTTGCATTGCTCGTCTCTGCAGATTGCGGTGTTACCTATACACAGGTATATCTGAAAGGCGGAACGGGTCTTGCTACTGCTCCGGATCTCAAAAACACAGCTTTTGTTCCCACTTCCGCACAATGGAGAACAGATACAGTTGATCTGACTGCTTACGCAGGAATGGGTAATGTGATGGTTGCATTCCGTAATATCGGTCATAACGGTCAGAATATATATGTCGATAATATCAATATTGCAGGAGCCAATACGCATGTGGCACCAACGGCTCAGTTTACCCATTCTTCGGCTTTGTGCAGCGGAACAAACATTGCCTTTACCGATCACTCCACTAATCTTCCTTCTTCCTGGAACTGGAGCTTTACGGGAGGTATCCCTGCTTCTTCCAACCAGCAAAACCCGACTGTCAGCTATGCAACACCCGGTACTTATACGGTTCTGTTAGTGGCAACGAATTCGGCTGGATCAAGCACGCAGGATACCATGTATATTACGGTAGATGCATTGCCGGCTGTAACATACACGCAGAATCCGACTGATATCTGTATCAATAATCCTACGTTCCCGCTGAGTGCCGGAAATCCTGCCGGAGGAACCTATAGCGGAAGAGGTGTTTCCGGAAATATGTTCAGCGCTGTAACAGCCGGTACCGGTACCGATACAATTACCTATGCTTATACGGATCTGAACGGATGCAAAGGAATGACGACACAGATCATACATGTTAACCTGTGCACAGGAATTCAAACCTATTCGGCCGGAGAAGCTATTAGCATGTATCCCAATCCGTTTTCTGATCAGCTGACACTTGCTTTCGGTGATATACCAGACAGGGAGATCATTCAGGTTTATGATGTGCTAGGTTCATTGGTATATTCAATATCTGTATCAGGCAAAACAGCGGTATTGAATCTGGGGTCGCTCGATAAAGGAATCTATCTTGTTAAGGTTACGATTCATGGACGCGATGTGGTTCAGAAGATATTGAAGATGTAAAACAAAAGAGCGGGCTTATTTAAGCCCGCTCTTTTGTTTTAGGATATTACAGATAGCTAAGCCACCATTTTTCAGGATGAGCCGATTTGTACCTGCCATACCATTGACAGGGCATATAAAGAAGTAATATAACTCCGACCCAGATCAGATAAATGGTCCATAAGTGGAACCGGCCATCTACCTTCATGAATTTTAAAGGATCACTGTTTTCGGTTAGTATAGCAAGTGTATGAATCAGGTATATATGGATGATGTAGTAAAACATGGGCACCTTACCAATGGTGGTCAGTATTTTAGTGAAACGATTTTGAATGCCTTCAAAGAAGTAGAGAAACAAAATGGATGGTCCCAGTATCATCAGAGCAAAAAGAAGCGATACCGGATATTTGGTGCAGTTAATAAAAGACAGCACGGTAAAGAGAGGTTGGCTTTGATGTTCCCAGGGTTGGGGATCTCCATAGACATTCAGAAAACGTAAGACGACAAACAAGGCTATACACGAAGTACCTATCCATAACAAAGCCTTCTTTCTCTTTTCAGGGGCTGTGTCGGAGCCGAATAACTTACCGAAAGCATAACCCAGACAGATTAATCCGAAGTAGGGTAGGAGAGGATAAAAACAGTTTAGCCTGAACTGTTCGGAAATCTGTATCCTGCCTGGCCCATGAAGCATAATCCAGATATCATTCACAAAGGTGCCGTTGGTAAAATGAACGTTATCCCCGAGATTATGAAAAAAGGTGATCGCAACTCCTACGGCCACAATGGCCAGGTAAGGGAGTTGTACAACCAGGGAAAGAAAAATCATAGCAGCTCCTATGGCCCATATAACCATGAGGACAGGACCATGAATATTAAAGTCAAAGAACCATCCGAACGCCACTACGGTAACTTCCAGAAAAATAAGCCATGCTCCTCTTGTAAAGAGAAAGCGGGTCAACTCTTTGCTGCTGTGTTTTTGTCCATAGAGATAAGCAGAGAGCCCGGTAAGAAAAATAAATGTAGGAGCACAGAAGTGGGTTACCCAACGGGTAAGAAATAATGCCGCTGTTGTAGAATGAAGATCTACCGGGCTATGCAAGGCGGCATCGTAATGAAAGAAATCCCGGATATGGTCCAGGGCCATGACAATCATGACAAGGCCTCTTAAAGCATCAATGGATTGTATACGTGACGGTTTCATTTTATAGCGCGTAAATTCTTTCAAAAATACAATACTATCTTATTCAATAACAAAATTCGTTGTCCAATTTTTTAGTGTCGGAGCAAAGAGATTTATCTATAGTCGCGTTTTCCAATTAACCTTTCCGGTGTTGAGATCGACAGAGAATACAAACCCCTGAATGGTAAAGATCAGCGACTCGTCCAGCACCTTTGGGAAATCGATGGTGGGGTTGTTGGCATATTTACCAGCCTCCATCTTTTTGGAGAAAAAATCACTGGCGCCCAACTCGCTCTGTTTTATTTTCCATAATACTTTATAGTCATGAGATATGCAGGTAAGGATGAAATTGCTTTTATCAGTTGTTTCATAACTTAAAACCACAAACCGATTTAGCTTAGTAGCATTAGCGACAAATTCGGCGTAGAGAAAATCCCCTTCACTTGTTACCGCTTTACCTCCTTTATCCACCAGCTGGAGCAGTTTATCATCGCTGTCCTTGTTTTTCAAACTAATAGAATGAATGCTGTCCAGTTGAATGAACTGAGATTCAAATCTGAGCTTTTTGCCGGCCTTATCAGGAACAGGGTTCGTAGCCTGTGCTTTCATGGAAAAGGGGTCGATATAATAGATCTTGCCATCTTTTGCGCTGGCCTTTATAGAGCGGGTTTCTTTATCATAACTGCAATCTTCCACTCCCATGCTGAATTCTTTTAGCTGAACTGGCAATGTCTCAGCATCCAGAGTTGCAACCGGCATATTCTTCCGAACATTGTACAATACAAATGCACTATGGCCGGATTGATAAAGAAGGGTATCGCCCTGGAGCCGGATAACTTTTGAGAAATCGCCAATTACAGTTCGGTAAATTTTGTCCCCTGTTTTAGAATCTAAGAGATAGAGTCTGTTCCCGACCGTTTTACCACCTCCTTTCATATGCATCCGGAAAGTACCTTCTGAAACAAGACAGATCCATTTATTTGAATTGGTATTGGCGATAAATTTATCGACATAGCCAAAGCCGTAGACTGAACCGGCCAGGTAAATAAACAAAACGGTACTTCCCGGAACAAGAATCATGACCAATACCCTGAAAACAGAATTGCTTTTTTCGTTTTTGAAGAAGGGAGTGTATAATAATTTTGCCATTAGCAGGACAATGACGGCAAGTGCCGGAAGGGAGATCATCCAGGATGAGCATAAAGCATCAAAAAGTGTATTCATAACAATGGCTTTGGAATATAGACAAGATCAAAAATGACGGGTAAAGAGATGTGTAAATATATTGATATCCGTCGATTTGCCAAGGCTACAAGAGAAAGTGCCACGGCCTTATGGTAGCAATGGAGAGAGGAGGCGGAGGAGAGCCTGAAGAAGATCAAATATTGCTTCCGAACCGCATATGCTTGCTAGTTTTAGATTGAATGATTAACCCTCTGGGCCTCGTATATAGAATACACGACCTGGAAAACGAAAATTTTCCTTTTTTACGCAATTACAAATTTGTGATGAGCAGATTGAGTAAGTCTGCGATTGGCAAAAACAATTCAATTGAGCCTGACAAATAGTTTAAGCCGGATTCCGATGAATTGGTTGTATTCCAAAATTAGAAAAATAATAGAATAAAACAAATCATTTGATTTATTCCTCGCGGACGTACAATTAGTCATAATCTGATTTGGGTATCAGGGAAAGTTGGGTCGTCCAAGCACTAAGCATGATCTTTTACCAGAGGTTTTGACAAATCGGGGCTCCAATTCCTTTTGTTCACCGAAATTATTCTGCGCCTTTTTTTTATTTTATTATTCTTACTGTGCACAAAACAAAGCGGAAATTGCATTTTACAGCTTCTTTATAATTCAATCGTGGAATAGTGTCATTTTCTGTGCATAAAGGGATTTGAAATTTTCACTGAAATAACTGATCAAATCAAAGACAAAAGGTGAGCAAACCGGAAATTTCAGAAATTCATGATTTCCTGTCGGAGGAAATAAGGGCAACTTTGAGCGAGTGGATTGAGTCCAGACGGTTGGGGGACTTTGTTCGCGAGAATTTTGCTTTTGGCAAACTGGAAGGATTGCGTTCAGTACATTCGAAGATTGAGCAGATAAGAAATGAACCGAATGAGTGGAGAGCAAAATAAACCGTTGCCAGGTTGTAATACTGACGTTACATTTCTAACTTTGTATTACCACCAAGAAGCTAATGGATATGGAAACATATGAAACGCTTACAGAAGGCATTAATGCCTTAAAAAAGCAAGGATATACCGAAGATTTTAACCTGAAACCGAATTGTCTGGAAGGCAAGGACGGGAAATACCAACTGCTTCACGACGAATTTAAGATTGACAAATCGTTTCGCTTCGATGTAAACGAAGATCCCTCCGATCAATCTGTACTATATGCCATTTCATCGGAAAAACGCAAACTCAAGGGAATCCTTGTGGGGGGCGTGGGTATTTATTCCGATGCCATTACCAATGAAATGCTGGAAAAGCTGAAATAGACTTAGCAATGTAATTTGCTATAGCGCATATGGATTCTATATAATGAATCCATTTTTTATGATCCTGCCTGTATAAATAGTATCCTAATATTTTGAATATGCCTTCCCTTTTTTCCCCATTAAAAATTAAAAACATAGAGCTGAAAAACCGCATCCTGGTGTCGCCTATGTGCCAGTATTCCAGCGAAGATGGTTTTGCCAATGACTGGCATCTCGTCCATCTCGGGAGTAAAGCAATAGGAGGGGCTGCGCTTATTCTGACGGAAGCTACTGCCGTTTCGCCGGAAGGAAGAATATCACCAGGAGATCTGGGGATTTGGAAGGACGAGCATATTCCCTTTTTGAAAAGAATTGTAACGTTTATTGAAAAACAAGGGAGTCTTGCAGGCATCCAGCTGGCGCATGCCGGCCGCAAAGCAAGCCACATGGCTCCCTGGCTGGGTGGTAAAGCACTTACTCCCGATGAGGGTTCCTGGCAAACAGTGGCACCGAGTGCCGTCGCTTTTCATGAAGGAGAACCTCTGCCGGCAGAATTGAGCAAGGATGAAATAAAAAAAGTAATTACTGATTTTCAAGACGCGGCTTTGAGGGCCCGAAAAGCGGGATTTAAAGTGATAGAATTACATGGGGCTCATGGCTATCTCATCAATGAGTTCCTTTCTCCATGGAGTAATAAAAGGACTGATGAATACGGAGGATCGTTTGAAAACAGGATAAGGCTGTTGCTCGAGATCATAGAAAGTGTACGGAAAGTATGGCCGGATGATAACCCTTTGTTTCTGCGTATTTCTGCAACCGACTGGAAAGAAGGGGGGTGGACGGAATCGGATTCTATACATCTTGCACAGCTTCTGAAAACAAAAACGATTGATCTGATGGATTGCTCATCAGGCGGAAATGCTTCGGGAGTCAAAATACCTTTACAGCCACTTTATCAGGTAGGCTTTGCGGAAAGAATAAAAAAGGAAAGCGGAATGCTTACCGGTGCAGTTGGCCTTATTACCACCGCTAAGGAAGCAAACAGTATTGTAGAACAAGGAAAAGCGGATGTAGTGCTAATGGCCCGAGAGTTTTTGAGAGATCCTTATTTTCCTTTGAGAGCTGCCCAGGAGTTGGGCGTTGAGATAAACTGGCCACCGCAGTATGAGCGGGCAAAAAAGAGGTAGACCCATAGTCAATCGCATATTTGAAGAAAATTCCCGGACTTCAATGTCAGGGGTTTGATTGTTCCTACCTGAAATATCCTATTTTTGATGGATGTTTGTCAATTGTTAACCCCTGTTTAGTGTTGCTCTTCAAGCGTTATTTTGCTTTCTTTCTTTTTTTGTTGTCTGTTTTCTCTGCGGGAGCACAGCAAACTGTTGTCCGTACCTATTCCCCTAAAGACGGTCTCCCTTCTACTGAGTCATATGCGGTTCTTACCGATCATGCCGGTTTTATATGGATCACAACCGATGCGGGTTTGTCACGTTTCAACGGATATTCATTCAAAAACTTCTCCATACGCGAAGGGCTCCCGGAAAGTACAGTCTTTAAACTATACGAAGACCGCAAAAACAGGATGTGGTTCACAACCCTCAACTCTAATCTGGGTTATGTGTATCGAGATTCTGTTTTTATGCTGCCCACTCTTACAAAGGATCTGACCATTACAAAAGGTATTTCCGCAGTGGCTTTTATTTCTTCTATCTATGTGGATGAAAATGACACATTGTGGCTGGGGACCTATCAAAACGGACGTTTGATTCGTATTGCCCCTCCATATAATACATCTAAACCGGTAGTTGTCCTGAAAGATCAGAATTTTATCCTGCAATTCTCGGATGATCCTCAAAAACACTGCATAAATGGTTACGGAAGCTCCTGGAAGAATAATGAAAAGACCAACTTGCTGGAAATAGACCGGAGTCATGGAAAAGAAACAAGAAAGCAAATAAGCATAGCTGTCCCGGATAACACATCGGCCAAAAGTTATATTTATTATAAGAACGAAGGTCTTTTCATTACATCAGGATCTAACGTATTCCTGCTGGACAAGACAGGACTGCACGACTTTTTTAAGACAAAGGATCAGATTATATATGTTTCCGTTGATGCAAATGGTTATCTCTGGGTGGCAGGCAGCGCACAGGGTATTTATTGTTTTCCCGACCCGATGCATTCAACCCAATGCAAGCATTATTTCGGCGGAGCGAATATCACAGGGGTAGCACTTGATTTTGAAGGGAGCTATTGGTTCACCTCTTTGGAGCGTGGATTATTTTATATGCCAAGGACGGATTTTATAAAACTAGGGCCCGAAGAAGGGTTTGCACAGAAAAGGATCAATTCCATCGCGTTAATAAACAGAGATACCTTGGCGGCCCAAAGTTATTCGGGCGACTTATATCTTTTAACCGGAAAAGAGATGAAAGTGGTGTCGAATACCGGTAATAATCTTTTTGTCACGCCTTCTTTTCCCGGTAAGTTGTTTTATACCGGTCGCTTTCCAGGGTATGTCAGCATAAAAGATGCTCATATTCATCTGTTTTCCGAGGAAAATAAAATGCCCTGGTATATCAATCACTATACCACGGATAAAGACGGAAATCTTTTCGGATCTCATACCTATTATATCCTGAGGATAAAAAAGGATTTAACTATTTCCAGCCTTCTGGCAGTGAAGGAAAGGATCAATACATTCCTGGTTGACAGGCACGGTGTATTCTGGATTGGGACCACCAGTGGGCTGATGAGCTGGGACAGCATACATGGAATTAAATATTGGAGTGAACAAAATCCAATGCTCGCAAGACGTACGGATGCGATAGCAGAAGATGATAATGGAAGATTATGGCTTGCTACGAGGGGTGCAGGGCTCTTTTTATTCGACAAAAAAAGCAAAGTAATAAGTATTGATGAACGAAAAGGACTGCCTTCTGATTTTTGCAGAACATTATTGATCGATTCCTTACACCGGGTATGGGTAGGAACAAACGCCGGTTTATGTAAAGTGGATGAATATAATTTATCGGTTACGAATTATGGATTTTTAAATGAACTTACTTCAGGCGAAATAAATCATATTGTAGAGTCTGATAATAAGCTCCTGATTGCTACTTCAGAAGGTGTGTTTTCTTATTCTATTGAACAGCTCAATTCCCTGAGTCAGAATCCGCCTGTATTCATTACCGGCGTTACAACCCAATACCGGAAAGGTATAGAGGATCATATTACATTGCCCTATCTTGAAAATCATGTCAGGATATCCTTTCTCGGTCTTTCTTATTTTGAGTCCGGGAAGATGGA